>NZ_JARFXU020000012.1:0-133227 GCF_029581595.2 Arthrobacter sp. NQ7
CCGGGTGCCGCCGCTCTCCGCGGCGGACGTGCACGACTTCATCCGGTCGCCCCGCGCCTCCCTCAAACTCTTCGGCTACCAGGGCCTGCCCGCCGTTGACGTGCAGGCCCTGGAGGATCTTGCCGGCCGGCTGGCGTGGATGAAGGACAACCATCCCGAGATCGCGCTGGTGGAATTCAACCCCGTTCTGTGCGGCCCCGCAGGGGTGACCATCCTGGCCGCGGACGTGCGGATCGGCAATGCCGCGCAACGCACGGACAGCGCGCGCCGGGCCATGCTGGGCTGACGCGGTTAGCAAGTGACCGGACGATCTGTGAAAATGGGGGCATGAGCTTTCCTCCCGCTTCGGCGCCCGAAACGCCCGGCAACGAAAACCAGGCAGTCCGCCAGCACAGCTCACACAACCACGGGATCCAGGGCCAGAGCCTGGAAGACGCTTTGCAGAAGGCGGGGTTCTACCCGCGCCTGGTCTCGGATGTCGTCGATGACGCACTGGATGGCCGGGACTGCGTGGCCCATCTGGTGCACCTGGAAACCCACTTCGACCGCGCCGAAGTCCGCCGCCACATCACCGTGCTGGTCCTCACCGCCGACATGCTGGTCATTACCCACGTGGATGACCAGCAGCTTGACGAGGCGGGGGAGCAGATCGTCGCCCAGATCTCCACCGAGTCCGTTCCCGTGGCGCAGATCCGCTCCGTGGTCCTGAGCTACATGTACGCGCAGCCGCAGAACTACAAGCCCTCGGACCCGGTGCGTGAACTCACCCTGTCCATCGCCTGGTCGGGCGGCCAGCGCCTGGACATGGGCCCCGCCAGCTGCGGCGACCCGCAGTGCGAGGCCGACCACGGCTACACTGGGACCATCGCCCAGGAAGACATCGTTCTGCGCATCAGTGCCGAGGCGGACGGGCTGCAGGCCGTGCAGGACGCCAAGCTCTTCGCC
This sequence comes from Arthrobacter sp. NQ7, assembly GCF_029581595.2. Taxonomy (NCBI): domain Bacteria; kingdom Bacillati; phylum Actinomycetota; class Actinomycetes; order Micrococcales; family Micrococcaceae; genus Arthrobacter; species Arthrobacter sp. NQ7. The sequence continues at coordinate 946 of NZ_JARFXU020000012.1, forward strand.
AGGGCCCTGCGGGCGGTCAACACCGGCTCCCCGGCCCCTGTGTCCCACGCACAGTCCATGGCGCCCCGGCCGCGGTCCGGGGTGTTCGGCAACCGGCTCAGCCGCGGGCACCAGCAGCGCTGAGATGCCGGAAGACCGACCCTCCGCCGCAACAGCTGCCACGATTCCCGGACGTACTCCGGACCTTCCGCCCGCACCGGCCTACGGGCACCGCTCCATTGCCGAGGTCCTCACCAGCGCTGCTGCGTGCCTGGGGGTGGAGGACTTCACCAACACTCTGGGACTCCCGGCCGCAGCGCGCGTCTGCATCGTCCTGGCGGACGGACTGGGCAGGAACCTGCTCAAGCAAAAAGCCGCGCACACACCGTTCCTGCGGTCCGTGATGCAGGCCGGGCAGGGCGACGTTCCGGTCTGGCTGGACTCCGCTTTCCCCTCCACCACGGCAGCGGCGTTGTCCAGCTTCGGAACCGGGCTCCCCGCAGGCCAGCACGGCATGGTGGGCTACGACGTCCTGGACCCCGACCAGGACAAGGTGGTCAACCTGCTGGGGAACTGGGACCCAGGCGTGGACCCCGCTGCCTGGCAGCCGTTCCCCACCGTGTTTGAACGCATCGACGGCCACGTGGCGGTGAACACCGTGAGCCTGTCCCAGTTCGACGGCTCGCCCATGACCCGGGCCGCGCTGCGGGGCGGCAATTTCATCTCCGGCACCACCTCCCATGCACGGACTGCTGCCGCGGCCGAGGCCATGGCAGCCTCCGGGCCGGCCCTCATGTACTTCTACGTCAATGAACTGGACAAAGCGGGCCACCGCTACGGCTGCCGTTCGGAACAGTGGGAACATCAGCTCGAGGAGCTCGATGCCACGGTCAAGCGGCTCAATGCCTCGCTTCCGGCCGGCACACTCATCCTGCTGACCGCCGACCACGGGATGCTGGACGTTGCGGAATCACAGCGGATCGACTTCTCCGCCTACCCCGAGCTGGTGGACGGCGTCCGCCACACCGCGGGGGAGCCGCGGATGGTGCACCTGTACCTTGACGGGGCGGAGGCCGGGACTGCAGGTGTCCGGGAGCGGCTGCTGGGCGCCTGGAAGGCACGCTTCGGTGACCGTGTCTGGGCTTTCACCCGCGAGGAGGCTGTGGCCGGGGGACTTTTTGGTGACGTGCGGCCTGCTGTGGAAGGCAGGATCGGTGACGTCATGATCGCGGCGCGGGACGCCGTCGCGCTTTACGACGGGCGGCGCATGCGGCCCACCGCCATGGAGGTGGTGGGCCAGCACGGCTCGCTGACGAAGGCCGAGCGGGAAGTTCCGCTGCTGTGCTTCACCGCCGAAGGAAGGACCAAGCGGCGTGGCTGAGCTGATTTTCTTCTCCGGCACCATGGACTGCGGCAAGTCCACATTGGCCTTGCAGATGGACTACAACCACCGGGCCCGCGGCCGCGGCGGTGTCCGCTTCAGCCGGAACGACCGCGCCGGGGAGTCCCGGATCTCCAGCCGCCTCGGCCTGGAGACGGACGCCGTGGAGGTCCTGGACTCCACGGACTTCTGGGAGGAAGTCATGCTCCGCCGCACCCGGGGCCAGCGGGTTGACTACCTGATCTGCGACGAGGCCCAGTTCTACACCCCGGAGCAGGTTGAGCAGCTTGCCAAGGTGGTGGACGAGATCGACGTCGACGTGTTTGCCTTCGGGATCACCGCCGACTTCCGGACGCGCCTGTTCCCGGGGTCGCAGCGCCTGATCGAGCTTGCCGATCGGGTGCAGGTGCTGCAGGTGGAGGCGCTGTGCTGGTGTGGCCGCCGCGCCACGCACAATGCCAGGACTGTCGACGGCGTCATGGTCACCGAGGGTGCACAGGTGGTGGTGGGGGACGTGGACATGGTCGTGGAGGCTGCCGCCGCTCCCGAAGCGGAGCATGTGCCCGTGGTGGGTTACGAGACATTGTGCCGGCGCCACTTCATGCGCAGGGTGACCGCGCACGGCGCCTCCTTGATGGCGCAGCAGGACCAGTTGCTGCCGTTCGACGTTGATGCCTGCCTGTGGCAGGGGTCGGGCGGGCCGGGCGAGAGCCGCAAGCCGGGTGGTAAAGCCTAGGCGCGACTGAAGGTTTCGCTCTTGAGGTGGTTGGTTGCCCTTTTGCGGCGGCTCCTGGTGTCCCGTAAGGGGATCCTCTTACGGACGCTATGCGAATGGAACGGGATTCCAGCGCAACCACCCTGATTCAAGTGATACAACCAGGTTTTGAGTCAGGGCCCGGGCCCAATGACTGTTGATTGAGCTGCTCAAGGGGGCACGGACCCTGCCGTTCTAGCACCGGTATTTCGGAACCGGATATGCGAGTGTTCTTTTATGACGGTACAGAAAGCGCTCAAAGATGCGCTGCGAGATGTTCTCGGCCCTTGTGCCCGGAGCCACGGCTTTAAAGGTTCAGCCCCAACTTGGCGAAAGTCCACGCCCTCAGGGGATTGGGCTGTCGTGAACGTGCAGTCATCATCTTTCAGTACAGCGGAGCAGTTGAAGTGTGTGATCAACCTGGCTGTCGCCCCTGAGCCTTGGCTCCGTTGGAACCGGGTGAAGTTGGGTGCTGCGATGCCGAAGTCGGTGACCGAAAACCTGGGCCTTTATCGCGAGCGGCTCCATCCGGAGGGTACGTCACCTGGACAGGACATTTGGTGGGAGATCACCGATGAGGCTTCGGCTGTATCCGCAGTCGAGGACATGGTTGTCCAATTGGATGTCGCGGGCTGGCCGATTCTCGACCGGTTGCTGCGCAGAGAGGAAATGCTCGAACAGACTCGGGCCGGGGGACTTCGACATCGGGGTGGTCCAAACACCGAAGTTTTTCTCGCCCGAGCTGAGGCTCTGCTGCTAATGGATGGCGGCCCGAGCCCCGCGTTGAACGAGCGCTTGCAGTATGCACTCGAAAACTGCCCTCCACGTCAGCGGGAGTATGCTGCCGAATTTGATACTTGGGTGCGGGACCAAACGAAGCAGGTCCACTAACTGTGGATCTCCAAAAGCCCCAAAATGTATCCGTTCAAGGATCGGTCACCGGGCAGTGGTGAACGCCGTGGAGCTCATGAGTGTTGGGCGGCCACCGAAACTTGCCCAAGCCACAATTATGGCAACCACGATTACTACCAGGACGAGAGCAGCAATGAGAATTCCGCGGGGTTTCATACCCGCAGCCTAAACGGCAATGCACCATATTGGGCGCGAGTCGCTTGCGGCGTCCCCATGACCCTGACGCTTGTCCCGTAGATCGATCGGTATACGGACGGCTATGCTTTCACGCTTCCCCAAAGGACGGTATCTAGAGATCCGTTCCCATTCTCGATCGTTTCACTGACCGAATGAGCCTGTAGACGAGGTAAGCGGCAACCGCCGCTACAACAGTTATAAACGTCGGGCGAATATCGGGGGGAATGAGATAGAAGTCTCGGCAGAGGCTCGTACCGTCGACAATGCTGGCATTGCAGCCCTGACTCGCGATGCTGAGCGCAAAAGTGGCAACAACAGACAGCAACACAAGAGCGATGGTCCAGGCCCACCATTCTGTCCATGGCCACGATGCTGATCGTCGCGGTTGTCCCTTGTCCGTCGTAGCCAGAGCCTAGACAGCTTTCCGAGAACGGTAAACCACCCTCCGTTTGGGGATCCTTTACCGGGCAGCTGCTCCACTGGAAGCGAATCTTGGGTTACAAACAGTGAGGCAGTACCAGGGGCCGGCACTTTCAGCGGCCGGTCAGTCTGGTCTTACCAATACATCGGGGCGATCGTTCATAGCGCCCTCATTCCCTATGGAGCCGGCCTATTCGCTTCTGAAGTTCAGTGTGTCGCTTCCACTCTTCCAAGTGAGCGTCCCGTTGCTGAAGGTCTGTTCAATAGGCCGCTGCAGGAAGTCCTGTACCCACTGCTGCTGCTCGCCCTCGTTCTTGTCGATGCACCCGCTCGCACCGATCACAATGTCCCTGACGGTGAGCGTGGTACCTGTGATTTTCGCTGGACCGCTCATGGGCGCGCATCTGGGTACCACGCCCAGCCAAAGTTCACCGTTGACGGTCATCAGCTCCGCGCTAACGCCCCGGATGCTACCCAGGGGAGGTCTTTGCCATTCGACGTGCCCGAGATGCCGAGGTATTTCGCGCACGGGGCGGACGGCAAGAACGCCGCACAGGATGATTGGGGCGGTGAAGTGGTCATGGAACCAGGAACTGCGCTGGTGGACGTGGGGGAATCGACGGACACAGGTACAGCGGTTTCCGGCACCCCGCTTTTCGCATCACCACAAGATGTCAGCAGCACGCCAACAAACAGAAAAGGAACCATGTTCCACCACAACCCTGGCTGGCTCCGTCGCATTCTCGTCCCCCAATGTCCGCTACCGCGTAAAGCCACGACACTGCCCTCAGCATCCCACCCACCCATCCCTTTGTGAAGGTGTACGACGCGTACCCGCATTCACTGGCGAGAATGTCTGGTGGAGGATCGGCTTTCGGACTTGGTTCTACGATTCGCTTTGTTTGGGTGCCTTCTTCGCTGCTTGGCGGTACCACCAGAAGCTGAAGCCCAATAGAACCATATTCATTACCTGGATAATCCAGTACCAGACGGTCGCTCGGAATCCCTCGGCCAGCACAGCGTATAGGTCGTTCGCCAACCACATCACCGCGATCAGGCCCATAATTACGGCGCCACCTTTGGTTGGCTGCTTCCAGTTCCTGGCGCTCATGACCTGAGCGTAGCGAAGACGTGAACACATAAGGAGACGAGTCCGGCTCAAGATGTAGCGCTTCGGATGGGCCCACTTTTGTCGACACAACGCTCGCCCGCTTGGGCGATCCACCGTATACCTGCCACTGTCACCCAAACGGAAGTAGAGCTGATCCTGCCACGGCTACCACCAGTGGAAGACGTTCTTGCCTAACCACATAAAGCCAGCAACCAAGCCGAACCACGGCAGCAGATACAAAACCCAGACGCCATGCATCTTGCGCTTAGACACATACCCTCCTCCGTTTTCACATCGAGTGTAGGAAATGCCCTAAAGATTCACATAGTGCTGGGCTTCCACATGGCTGCGTCATAACTTTCTCGGGAGAGTTCCTGCTCTAACGTACCGGCCTGCTGCAGACCGTCCGTCCATCTCGATCGAGTAGGCCCCTAAGTCGTCCCGAATGCCGGTGGCTCAACGGGCGATGTTGTGTCCAATTGAGGGTGGCTCAACGGTGTGAATCGCAGCGGTAAGTGGCCGCCTTTTCGCAGCGCTATTTGTCACCCTCGGTGCCCGGAGCCGGCCCTTCTACGCGTCTCTCCTTACGAGACCGAGGACGTGGTCGTAGTTTTCTTCGAGTGTGGGATTCGGGCTAGCCAAGCGTCTCAGGGCAATGTGAACGACGTCGATAGCGACGTTTCTGGTGACACGAACCAGAGGGTATCCCTCCTGAACTACTTCCCAGTGGGCGCCGGGGACAGTATGGGTAAGGAGGTCTCCGTAGAACATCCCGATCGGGCGGACCAGCTCGGCCGGCAAGCCTTCGGCAATTGCCTGATCAAGAGCGGTGAGGCTGTCTGCCTGGCGGGGCAATGCCTGGCCACGCTCTTAAAAGTAATCCAAAAGTTCGTCGTATCCGCCGACGTTGGTTGGCAGCGGTCCTGCGCTGCCCGGAATGACTGGCTTGTAGGCGGCGTACCTTCGTGGCATTCCCTGTGGAAGCTTTTGAAGGGGTTCGGCGGAATCCTTGGCAGCGCCCATGCGGTTATCCTAGCGCTGCGAATCGTGAGGGCCGAGGACCCATTCCGAACCCTCTACGGGACAGTTTATGGAGGGGCAGCCCGTAAGGCGATCGGCAAGCGTACGTCTTCTAAACACGAGGTCTGCAACACTGGGTGGATCAGTGGGAGGGTCCGGCTTTGGCCTGGCTGAACCTGCTAATCATCTTGGGGGTACGCGAATGGGTGAAGGCGTAGTTTTCGTGCTGGTGGCCGCTGCTTGGTTTGTCTTCCGTAAGCGGATAGCGGCTTATCAGGTATTCCTGATTACGGAGAAGTTCAAAATCATTCCCGTTCGAGACAAAGCTGAGCAGCTGCGGGGCATGGAACTGCTGGGCACGCTGTTCTGCGCGCTGCTCTTTGTTGCAGGTGTGTTGTTGATAGTTCTTCACACCATGCTCGGGTAGGCCGCCAAGGTGTTCGGCGAAGGATCGGCTTACGGGCCCTCGTATCGAGGCTCGCTCGGCGACGAGCTGGATGTAATCTTCCCGGGCACAGTTGGCCTGTTTGCGGACAGGGTGAGCCATGCGAGCAGATAGATCTCCCTTGGGCAGGTTTCCCCGCCGAACCGCCCGCTGGGTTGCTGTTCTTGCATGGATCGCCTGCCTGATAGCAGCTGTGAAAATTGTTATCGACGTTGTGAACAACGAATTCGAGTTCATCTACGTAATTCTTATGCTGCTGTGCTTTGGCTTGGCTGTCGCCTACACCGTGATCTGGCGACACGCGAAGCTAGAATCGACGGACGATTAGCCTGCTTCTCGCTTTTCTGGCGTACTCATGATTAGTCCAGCCGGCTCAACTCCCTAACGGTGCAACGTGTCCGGTAAGGGATCCCCTTAAGGGCGCTTGGAGGGTCCGCAGAGCCACCGGCCTAAGGGCGGCGCTTTTAGCCTTCCAACAGAGCGATCCAACAAACCAAGACCTCAGCGATGATTGTTCCTATGACATCGGATCTTGATTGGACGCGTTTCCATGCGGCTTTTGGGGACGACCCCGGCGTGCTCCCTGATGGCGAGGTACTCGGGAGTGCAGAACACGACTGGGATGCAGTGTTTGCGATGCTGCACCGCAGCGGTTGGAGACTGACAACAAGCGATGGCCATTCACCTCTGCCGCCCAATAGACATGGTCTTGCCGAACTTGAGGGCTTCGCTGTCTGGCCCGTGGATGGAGTACGAGTCAACTTCTTCCCCGCTCCAAACGCTGTGATTTTTGACTTCGACCTACGGGAACTCATCAATCAGGCAAGAGTAGACGGCGTAGCCAACGTGATGAGGAAGCTCGGAACCACGCTTCGTCGAGATGTTGTGGTTAGAGACGAAGGTTCGAACGGCGCGCCGGTCATTCGCTACACCACTACGGACCAGTTCTTGCTGAGTTGAAGGCGGCGCTGCTGTAGGGAACCGTGGCCGGAGCAGACCTTGGGGCCGCCCGGTAGAGGATCCTTCGGTGTGCATCCTCGTCCTACCGCGATGGTTCCGTCGGATAGATCCCCACGGACTTCAGCTCCTCCGCCGAACCTGAAACTTCAAAAATGCCTGAATCGGTCTTGACGTAGACGACAGTTCGCTTCCGACCCAGATACCAGGGTGCTGTCGTTGGAGTCCTCAAACCGCCCGTCAACGGCTCCACATTCGGGAGGACGAGGGTCTCCCCTACGGAATATCCAGTAAATGCCGCCATCGGTTGGAAGATGAGCGACCCTTCCTTCATGGTGCCGTGTCCAGAAATCCACCCACGCTTGTCTGCAGGACCCGGTACGGAATAGCCGCGGGGCAGTGCGTTGGGGCCCGGCCGAAGACTGCATTCAAGAATTCCCCTCTCAGTATTCCGAGCGATTCGCTGACGCTTTAGTGGTCTAACCAGCAGGCTCATCACCAGGTAGACCAACAGTGTGACCGGGAATAGAAGAGAGAAATAAAAAGGCGAGGAGCGCAACGGCTGCCATGGGACTGTCACTGCAACAGCAATCACGAGACTTATGTAGAAACCCGCAACATCGTAAGTCTTCTCTATCCAGGTTCGAGGCGCAGGCTCCAGCCTGTCAGCAACCAATCCTTCACGCCTCCCGTCGATGAAATTGGCACGTGATTTGGCTTAGACGCTAAGCCGGGGCATGGTACTGGGCAAGAGAATTGCTTAAATCCTTGGGAAAGTTGACGTTCTCATCTCCCTGCGCGGACGCCCGATAGCCGGTCCTTTACCGCTACAACCCGGCTCTGACGTGCCGTGTTGCAGCCGCGAAGATTGGGGTGTCCCATGTACCCCGCCCGCAAAAATGCCCGGTGAAGGTGCCCTAAACGCTACACACCATTTCAATGGTCTGGTCCCCCTCGAGACCCGTTAGCAGTTCCACGATGGACCCGTCGATGTTTGCTGGGAGCCGCTTCGATGCACCTGTGGATTCTGCCCCGCCTACACGCCGGCGGGCCCTGGATGAGGCGCTCAACATGGATCCCCTGCTGCGGATAGCGGCGCCAGGACCCATCTATCACGGTTGGTATTGATCTAGGGAAGCAGACCCAGAAAGCCGTAGGACTGTCCGGTGAAGTCGAAATACAGGTTTAAGGTACCCACCTCACCCCCGTGAACCCGCTGACTGAATTACTCCCGATGATGCCCGTGTGATTGTCGTACCCCCTTGTCATGATCGGTTTATGGGGAAGGCAGCGGTGGTGAAGGCGTTCGGGGAAATCCGGGCTGCCCTTGCTGTGCTGAATGCTGAGGTGGATGGGGCCGGGTTGGCGCCGTTTTCAGTGTCTGATCCGTTGGCTGGTTTGGCGGATGGTTGCCTGGACGTTCTGGCCGGTGCGCGGGAGGTGGAGGCCGGGTTCGCGGCGTTGAAGGCCAAAGCTGCCGTTGGGTATGCGGAGAGCGCCGCTGCTGTTGCAGGCCCCGATGTGCCGGTGGTGGCGCAGGAGATGGCGGTCGCGGCCGAGATCGGCTGTGTGCTGGCGCTGGGGCCGCGGGCCGCGGGGTCGTTCCTGGCCACCTCCCACGCCCTGACCACCGGTTTGCCGCGGACCTTGGAGGCTTTGCAAGCCGGGACGATTTCATGGCAGCACGCGGTGGTGATGGCCGATGAAACCGCCGGCCTGGATGCTGCCGGGGCGGCGGAGTTGGAATCCCATTTCCTGGACCCGGACGCCCCAGACCCGGCGCGGGGGTGCCCCGCCGGGCAGTTGCCGGCGCACCGGTTCAAGGCCAAGGCCCGTACCTGGCGGGAACGCCACCACGCCGAGAGCATCGAGAAGCGGCACGCCAAAGGGGTGGTGGAGCGGCGGGTGGAGTTCCGGCCGGACCGGGAGGGGATGGCCTGGCTTAGCGCGTGCCTGCCCGCGGACCAGGCGGTGGCGGGCTGGAACCGGCTCACCGGCGTCGCCCGGTCCTTGCAGGGCCCGGACGAGCGCCGGACCCTGACCCAACTCCGCGCGGACCTGTTCGCGTCCGCTGTTCTGGGCAGCGGCACACCAGACCGCACGGACGCCTACGGGACGACAGGCGGCAGGGATGCCAGGGCGACTTCCGCTGGCGTGCACGCTCGGGAGACCGCAGCCGGCCGCGTTGAAGAAACAGATGTCCCGCCGTCATCGATCAGGGCGCAGGTGCTGGTCACCGTTCCCGTGTTCTCGTTGCTGGGCCTGGCCGATGAACCGGCAATGCTGGACGGGTACGGGCCGATCCCGGCCTCGATGGCGCGGCGGCTCGTCGCGGACGGCGCCGAGTCGTTCCACCGGGTGTTGGTGGACCCGCGGGACGGGGCGCCGCTGGAGATCGGCAGGACCAGCTACCGCCTTACGAAAGCCATGCGGGCCTGGCTGCGGATGCGGGACGGCAAGTGCCCGTTCCCCGGCTGCAGCAACCACTCCCTGGACAACGAGGCCGACCACCTCCTCGCCTGGGCCAACGGCGGCACCACCGGAATCAGCAACCTGGGACAACCCTGCCCAAAACACCACAAACTCCGCCACAGCACCGGCTGGAAACCCACCCCCGCAACCAAAAACGAACCACCCGGCTGGACCTCACCCACCGGCCGGCACTACGCCAGCGAACACCAGGACTGGGAACCACCAAGCTGGCCTCCCGGACTGGCGCTTGAACCACGGCTGCCGGAATGGAGCGTGGCCGGTTGCGTCGACGTGGTCAGGCTGGGTTTCTCCCCGGGCGAGCAATGGCTTGGAAGGATCCTTCACCCGCCCTCCGCGTGAGGGGTGTCGCATCTGTCGGCGTGAAGGCGCCGTTTTGCTGCTGGGCGTGTTCATTCGGCAGCTGGTCCTCCTGAGCGGCGTTGTTCTGCCTCGGAAAAGACTCTACGCTGCAACGATTATGCACAGGGCCCGGCGTTCTTCGACCGGTAAGGGCCTCCTACTGGGAGACCCGGCGGTAGCGGATGTGGGTGGCCAGGGGAGAGTGGAGCACCTCAACGGGTTCGAAATTGAACGTCGCAATCCCGTCGAAGATCCGCTCACCTGATCCGAGCAGGACTGGCGCGATGTCGAGGGTCAGTTCGTCAACCACACCGGCCGCCAGTGCCTGCCGGACGGTGGACGCTCCGCCCGCAATATCAACGCCCTTGCCGCCGGCAGCGTCCACAGCGGCGGCGTACGCAGCATCGAAACCCTCGGTGACGAAGTGGAACGTTGTCCCGCCCTCCATCGGGATCGGGTCATGCGGGTAGTGGGTCAGGACGAACACCGGCGCGTGGTACGGCGGTTCCGGACCCCACCAGCCGTTCCACTCCTCATCCCAGCCGCCCCGGACAGGCCCAAACATGTTCCGGCCCATCACATAGGCGCCCCGTGGACGCATCAGCCATTCGGCCGCCACTTTGTCGGCATCGTTGGCACGCGGATCACCAATGTGCCATCCGTGCAGCTCCAGCCCGCGCTTGCCCAGCGGGTTCTCCCGGCTTTGATCAGGACCGGCGACAAAGCCGTCCAGCGACATTGACATGTGGCAGGTAGTGTCCGGCACGGCGAACCTCCATGGTGGGCTGGTCAGGGCCTACACGGCCCATGGTGACGGATCGTAGCAGTTGGGCGCCGCGGTGCCCATGGAAAAGAGCCGGCTCTTAGTCGCTGCGCGTTCCGAACACGATCTCGTCCCAGGAGGGAACGCTGGAGCGCTTGGGCCGTGCAGGCCGTTCCGGTGCCTCGGTTTCCGGCAGTTGTCCGGTCGTGGGAGACGCATCATCCTGCTTGGCCGGGCGGCGGGGATTGCTGCCCAGCAGCTCGTCCAACCCCGCGCCGGAACCGCCGGCTCCGGAACCGGGTGTGGCACCGGAGGGCTTGGCCGGGGACGCCGCGATGGTGATCTCCCGCGTGTCCGTGCTGACGCCGTCGTGAAGCCGCAACGCGTCATCGTGGTTGTCCCGGTGCGGCGGAAGAAGGCTGAGCCGCGAGAGCATCGAAGGCCGGGTGTCCCGGCGCCGGATGAAGGAATCACCCTGGGCTGCCGGGGCGTCCCGCTGGTCTTCCTGCGTCTCCGGTTCCGCGGACTCGGGTTCCGCGGCAACCTCGGACGGCCTGGGGTGTGCGGCCGGCACGCCGTGGGTGAGCAAGAGCGCCAGGGCGTCGTCCGCGTCCTCGTCCACGCCCAACCGCTGCCCGCGCCGGGACCGGAGCATGTCGAGGAGGCCATCGGACTCCTTGCCGGCGTCCGGGCCGGGGCCAGCCTGGCCGGACGGAGACTTTGGCGTATCCGCGTCAGTTTCAAAGTCAAAGGGGCGGTCGGACACCGCGGTGAGCCGGCGGGCGGGAACGGGGCCGTCCAGCGGCTCGAGTTCGCTGAGCTGCTGTGCCCAGCGGTTGGTGTTCTGCAGGGTCTTGCGCGCCGGGTTGAAGGTCCACAGCGCTGGAGGTTCCTCGCCGATGCCGGAGGTCCCGCCGGGCTTGGCCTCGAAGCTTGCCGAAACCGTCCAGGTCCCGTCCTGGCGCCGCCAGGAGTCCCATTCCACGGTTGCGGGGTCAATGCCGTGGGCTGACAGGCGGTGGGCCACCATGTCGTCCAGCGTCGCCGGGTTGTCGCCAAAAGCGGACCGGTAGACGTCGTGGCCGGGGGAGGGTGCCGCGACTTCAACCTTGCGTGCCTGCTGGGCAACATATTCGCGCTCGGCCAGGACCGGTCCCTCGTAGCGCTCCACCTTGGCCAGCGGCATTCCGGACAACTCGGCCACATCCGCCGCGGTGGCGCCGGCCCGGATCCGGGCCTGGATATCCCTGGGCGACATTGGAACCGCCGGGCGGTCCACCCGCGGTTTCGCTGTGGACCGGCTGGCCGTCCTGAGGGCCTCGTCGATCGGCAGCTGGAACATCTCGCCGCCGGGCCCGCTCAACAGGAGATGCGTCCCGTCGTCGTGCACGCCTACAAGCCGTAGATCCTGCATACAAATCCTCCACCCTGGCATTACTATCAATCGAAACTCTGCCACCCGGCGGCGCGGATTTGGCTCAAGGAACAGGGCGCGCCGTGATATTCCGCCGATCGGCGGCCGCTTAGCTCCTGGTCAGGGCTGCCGCCAGCCGGTCCGGGTGGCGGGTCGAAGTCAGCCAGTACGGGGTGCGGTCCGCCGGGTCCGTGATCTCAATCTTCACCACGGGATCAATCCAGCCGCGGATGCACAGGTAGGCCAGCCCATTCAGCCGGGTTCCCCGCTCTGCCGTTGCTTCCCCGGCAGTGAACTGTTCCACCGTGCCGACGAAGCGGCGTTCGATGGTGGCCCGTCCTACCGTGAGCGTGTCAGCCGTGACCGTGATGGCGGGGGTGGAGAGGAGCAGGAGGACGGCAATGATGGCGAAAAGAACCAGGGCGGCTGTGTAGCCTGCCGCCATGCTGATCGGGGCGAAAACAAGGATGCCCGCCGCGGACACGCCGGCTGCAATGATCCAGATCCAGGGGTTGGGCCACAGCTTCTCCCGATAGATGGCAGGCGCCCCTGCGGAGGGTGTGCCGGGTACGGATGGAGACGGGCTTGATTCGGGCATGTCCCCAGCTTTCCACCTTTGTCCGGCTATTTCACCTTGGCTCCCAACGCCCGGCGGTGCCGGGGCCGCGGCCCACCTAGGACTGATACGGCGGCGCGGGTTAGAGTGAGTGACTGTGACTGATCATCCCGCCACGGTAGACCTTGTCCCGGACGCAGCATCACCAGCGCCCGGCGCCCCCACCCTGCAGGTCCAGCTGAAGATGCTGGATCCGGAGCTTGAGGCGCCTTCGTATGCCCATCCGGGCGACGCCGGCGCGGACCTGCGCGCCCGCGAGGACGTGGTCCTGTTGCCGGGGGAGCGCAAACTGGTTCCCACGGGCGTCGCCATCGCCCTTCCGTACGGGTTCGTGGCGCTGATCCACCCCCGGTCCGGCCTCGCCACCAAGCACGGCCTGACGATCGTGAACGCTCCGGGCACCGTGGATGCGGGCTACCGCGGAGAGATCTCCGTGACTTTGCTGAACACCGACGCCACCCAGCCAATAGAGCTGCGGCGCGGCGATAGAATTGCCCAAATGGTCATCCAGCGGGTGGAACATGCCCAATTCATTCCTGTCACCGAGTTGAGCGGATCCGTGCGCGGCTCCGGAGGCTTCGGCTCCACCGGCGGGTTCAACATCCCCGGAGCCTGACCGCAGGCTGCATCCGCTGCCACGCCAGCACGTACGACGGCGGGACCTCCACAGGTCCGGCCGGCAGGTTCCAGCACTGGCACATTTCAGAATTAAGGAGTCACCCATGGTCTTTGGGTTCGGCAGGAAAGCAAAGAACGACGAACCGGCGGAGCCGGCAGAGGAGCTGACCGTCGCCGAGGGCGAAGAAAGCGCCGCCGCCGGCCGCCGGCAGGACGGCCCTTTCGATGAGTCCGAGATCAGCAGCCGCGACGGCTTCGTCGACCTCGGCGCCCTGCTGATCACGCCCAGCGAGGGCCTTCAGTTGCGCCTGGAAGTGGAAGAGGCAACGCAGCGGGTAGTGGCAGTGACCCTGGACCTGAATGGGTCCAGCCTGCAGCTCCAGGCCTTCGCCGCACCCAAGACGGAAACCCTGTGGGACGAGATCCGTGAACAAATCGGCCAGTCGGTCGGCGCGCAGGGCGGACAGGTCGAAGAAATTGATGGCGCGTTCGGCACCGAACTGGTGGCCAAGCTGCCCGCCGGCCTCCCGGACGGCAGCCAGGGTTACCGGGTGGCCCGCTTCATTGGCGTTGACGGCCCCCGCTGGTTCCTCCGCGGCGTCCTGGGTGGACCGGCCGCGCTGGAACGCCCCGCCGCCGAACCGCTTGAAGCATTGTTCCGGCAGGTGGTGGTGGTCCGCGGTGACAGCCCCATGCCGCCGCGCGACCTGCTGCAGCTGCGGCTGCCGAAGGACGCTTCCGCGACTCCTCCGCCCGCCGCACCCACACTGGAGGAGCCCGAGCGTGGTCCCGAAATTACCCAGATCGGCTGAGCCGGCCAAAGGAGCCCCGGTTGCCGCGGGTGGCATCACACCCCTGGACCAGCTGCCGGACAGAGGACGCGTCCTGTGCCAGGGGCACATCGAATCGGTGACTTTCGTTCCCGCTGACCGGACCGCCGAGTTCAGCGCCATCGTCTCAGAGGACGACGCCGGGTACCGCCCGGCAGGTGCCGGGCGGACCCGGCCTCCGCGGCTGCGCATTGTGTGGCTGGGGCGCCGCCGCGTGCCGGGCATCGAAGCCGGCGCGCAAATCCGGGTCGAAGGGATGCTGGCCCGCGGCAAGGACATGCCGACGATCTTCAATCCCCGGTACGAGATACTGTCCCGCCAGGAGCACGAATGAGCGCGCACGAGCCCGAACAGCCCCCAGGCGCTGCAAACCCCGGACGGGGCGGCCAGCCGCAGGATCCAGGCCAGTCCACGGTCGCCGGGATCGCCGCCGGCTACGCCGCAAAGGCCGGACTCCACCGCACCCACGACGGGCGCGTTGACGTGCTGCGGAGCGCCGGGGGAGTGCAGGGCATCGCCGAGAGCATTGTCCCCGGCCTCGTGTTCCTGGTCGCCTTCACCATCACCCGGGAGCTCACCCTGTCCCTGGTGGCGGCGCTGGCGTCGGCGGCCATCTTCACGGTGGTCCGGCTGGTGCAGCGGCGACCGCTCACGCAGGCCCTTGCCGGTGTGGTGGGCGTCGGCATTTCCGCCTGGCTGGCCAATACCACCGGCAAAGCGGAGGACTTCTACCTCCCGGGCTTCTTCACCAATGCGGCATACATCCTGGCGATGGTCGTCTCGATCGCCGTCAAGTGGCCCGTGGCCGGCCTCCTCTTCGGCTTCATCCGCAATGAGGGCGTGGAGTGGCGAAAGGAACCGGACCGGGTCAAGGCCTACCGCCTGGGAACCTGGATCATCGTGGCGGTCCTGGCGCTTCGCCTCATCGTCCAGGTTCCTCTTTACCTGATGGGTACAGACGGCCTGGCCGCCCTCGCGACCACGCGCCTCATTATGGGCGCGCCGCTGTACATCCTTGGTGTCTGGGTGGCCTGGCTCGTGACCCGGCCGGCTCCAGCCGAGGCTGAAACCGGACCGGCCGCCTGATCCATTAACTAAGCCGGACTCCCTGTACTTCGGGGCCCTGTGGCACCCGCGCGCCTAACCGTCGAAGCCGTCGTCGTCCGCCACGTGCCCGTGGCTGCCGGCGGTGGCCGGCTCACCACTGACTGAAGGCCCATCCCCGGCGTCGATGCTGCCGGGGGCGGAGGACAGCAGCTCGCGCAGCCCATCCTCGGCCGCAATGGTGGTGACGAAGAACAACTCGTCGCCGCCGTCGATCACGTCATCCCGGCTCGGCGTGATGGGAGCCTGGTCCCGCAGGATTGCCACGAGCGTGGCGTCCTCGGGCCAGTGGATATCGCCCACGGTCATGCCGATCACATGGGAATCGTGCGGAACGGTGAATTCCACCAGTGACGCAACGCCCGTCTGCAGCGTCAGCAGCCGGACGAGGTCGCCGATCTCCACGGCTTCCTCCACCAGGGCGGTCATCAGCTGGGGGGTATTGACGGCCACGTCCACGCCCCACGAGTCGTTGAACATCCAGTCGTTCTTGGGGTTGTTGACCCGGCCCACCGTGCGGCCCACGCCGAACTCGGTCTTCGCCAGCAGGGACACCACCAGGTTGACCTTGTCATCGCCCGTGGCGGAGACCACGACGTCGGCATCCTCCACCTTGGCTCCCTGCAGCGTCGACAGCTCGCACGCGTCGCCCACCAGCCAGTGGGCGCCCCGCAGCCCGCTGCGGCCAATCACCTCCGGTTTGAGGTCGATGAGCAGGATTTCGTGCTTGTGCGCCAGCAACTCCCGCGCAATGGACGATCCGACGCTGCCGGCGCCGACGATAACGACTTTCACTGGTACTCCTTGGCGGGGGCTTTGGCGAGGATCTGGGCGATCTGGGCACTGCGGTCCACCTGAAGCATGGCGTGCACCGTGTCACCGTCCTGGTAGGCGGTTCCTGCATCCGGCAACAGGCCCTCGCCGAAGCGGGTCAGGTAGGCCACCCGGACATCGGCGGCTTTTTCGATGCTGCTGATCCGGTGTCCGACCCAGCCCGCGTCGAGGTCCAGTTCGGCCAGGACCAGGCGCCCGGATGGTTCACGGAAATCGCCCGCGAGGTGCTGTTCCGGGAGGATGCGCCGCAGCACCTGGTCGGCGCTCCAGCGGACCGCGGCCACCGTGGGGATGCCCAGGCGCTGGTAAATCTCGGCACGGCCCGGATCGTAGATCCTGGCGACGACATGCGGGACGTGGAAGGTTTCCCTGGCCACCCTGGTGGCCAGGATGTTCGAGTTGTCACCGCTGGATACGGCGGCAAAGGCGTAGGCGTCACTGACTCCTGCCTGCTTGAGGGTGTCCCGGTCGAAACCGACACCCGTCACCTTCCGGCCGGTGAAGCCCTGGCGGAGCCGGCGGAACGCGCGGTCATCCTGGTCGATGATGGCCACGGAATGCCCGGCATCCTCCAGCGTGTGCGCCAGCGTTGCCCCCACCCGGCCACATCCCATGATCACGAAATGCGCCACCGTATCTCCTCTGTATCTAAGTCAGGATCGTGCAGCTAGAACTCTACCGGCATGCCCGGGCTTCGGCCTGGCGGGGTCCCGTCATGACATCGTCCGCGAATCAGACTAGCTTTGTGGGGTGTTGACAATACTGAACGCCGTCAAACGCGTGCTGGTGGGCAGGCCCTTCCGGAATGACCGCCTGGCCCATACCCTGCTTCCCAAGAAGATCGCCCTTCCGATTTTCGCCTCGGATGCCCTGTCCTCTGTGGCCTACGCACCGGACGAGATCCTGCTGACCCTGGCCCTGGCCGGCGTGAGCGCCGTGGCCATTTCGCCCCTGGTGGGGCTCGCCGTCATGGTGGTGCTGCTGACCGTGGTGGCGTCGTACCGGCAGAATGTCCACGCCTACCCCTCCGGTGGCGGTGACTACGAGATCGCCAACGAAAACCTCGGCAAATACGCCGGCCTGACTGTGGCCTCGGCCCTCCTGGTGGACTACGTCCTCACCGTGGCCGTCTCCATGTCGTCGGCGGCCGCGTACCTCACCACCGCGGTCCCGTCGCTGCACGGTGAGCAGGCCGTCATAGCCACCATCGGCGTCGTCATCCTTGCGCTGGTAAACCTGCGCGGCATCAAGGAAGCGGGCAGCGTCTTCGCCGTTCCCACCTACATCTTCATGGCCTCCATCCTGGGCATGACCGCCGTCGGCATCTTCCAGGCCGCAACGGGCCAGCTCGGGGAAGCACCGTCGGCCGCCTTCACCATCGTCCCGGCCGAAGGCTTCGACCAGGGCCTGGTGGGCCTCGCCGGAGCGTTCCTGCTGCTCCGGGCGTTCTCCTCCGGCGCCGCCGCGCTGACCGGCGTGGAAGCCATCAGCAACGGCGTTCCCAATTTCCGGCACCCCAAGAGCAAGAACGCCGCCACCACCCTGCTTCTCCTGGGCCTCATTGGCGCGGCGATGCTGGCCGGCATCATCTACCTTGCGAACGCCACCAAGGTCCACATCGTGCTGGACCCGGCAAAGGAATTCCTGCTCAACGGCAATCCGCTGCCCGAGGGCTACATCCAGAACCCCGCCATCAGCCAGATCGCGCAGACCATCTTCGGGGAGGGATCAATTCCCTTCTACATCGTGGTTGCTGCCACCGGCGTCATCCTGGTGTTCGCATCCAACACCGCCTTCAACGGCTTCCCGGTCCTGGGCTCCATCCTCGCCCAGGACGGCTACCTGCCCCGCCAGCTCCGGACCCGCGGTGACCGGCTGGCCTTCAGCAACGGAGTGCTGGCCCTCGCGGCGGGCGCCCTGGTGCTGATCATTTCGTTTGACGCCGACGTCACCAAACTCATCCAGCTGTACATCGTGGGGGTCTTCATCTCCTTCACCCTCAGCCAGCTCGGCATGATCCGCCACTGGGGACGGCAGCTGAAACTCGCCAAGGACAAAGCGGTCCGCCGCCGGATGATGAAGTCCCGCACCATTAACAGCATCGGCTTCGGTATGACCGGCCTGGTCCTGGTCATCGTCCTCATCACCAAGTTCGAGCAGGGAGCCTGGATCGCGCTCCTGGCCATGTTCATCCTCTTCCTGATCATGTGGAGCATCCGGGCGCACTACGACAACGTGGCCAAGGAACTCGCCGTGGACGAGGACTCGTCGCCGCGGGCCCTGCCCACCCGGGTGCACGCCGTGCTGCTGGTGTCGCACGTCCGCAAGCCCGTCCTGCGTGCCCTCGCCTACGCCCGCGCGTCGCGGCCCTCGCGGCTTGACGCCATCACCGTGGACATCGACCCGGAAGAGACGGCGCACACCATCGCCGACTGGGAAAAGCTTGAAATTCCGGTCCCTCTGACCGTCCTCGCCAGCCCCTACCGCGAGACCGTCACGCCCATCATGGACTACGTCAAGCAGATGCGCCTCGACTCCCCGCGGGACCTCATCGTGGTCTACATCCCCGAATACGTGGTGGGCAAATGGTGGGAGCAGCTGGTGCACAACCAGACCGCCCTGCGCATCAAGACCCGGCTGCACTTCGAACCCGGCGTCATGGTGGCCAGCGTCCCCTGGCAGCTCAAGTCCTCCGAAGAAGCCAAGAACCTCCAGGACGTCCAGTGACCACCAGAACTTCCACCCCTGCCCAAGCGCCGGACGCTGCCGGGCACGCCGGCGAAGAGGCTGTGCTCGACGTCGGACCCGTTGCCCACGGCGGGCACTGCGTGGCACGCCACGAGGGCCGTGTCGTCTTCGTCCGGCATGCCATTCCCGGTGAAAAGGTCCGTGTCCGGCTGACCGATGCGGGGGAGGACGCCAAATTCTGGCGGGCGGACGTGGTGGAGGTGCTGGAGGCTTCCCCGGACCGCGTGGAGCACTTCTGGCATGCCGCGGATTCGCTGCGCGCCTGGGGCCACGGCCATCCGCCGGTGGGCGGTGCCGAGTTCGGGCACATGGTGCGGGCCAGGCAGCTCAGCCTGAAGTCGGACGTCCTTGCCGAGCAACTGACCCGGCTGGCCGGCTTCGGGGAAGTGCCGTCCGCCTGGACCGGCGCCGTGGAAGCCGTGGGGGAAGACGCCGACGGCGGGTCAGGCCTTGGGTGGCGCACCCGGGCCAGCTTTTCGGTCACCCCCGGCGGCAGGCTGGGCATGCATGCCCACCGCTCCAGCCAGGTCCTTCCCGTGCGGGAAATGCCCCTGGCCAGCGACGCCATCAACGCGCTGCAGCTGTGGGACCTGGACCTGCAGGGGATAGAACGCGTCGAGGTGGCCGCACCGGCCAACGGTTCCCGCCCCCTGGTGCTCCTGGCGGCGGCACCCAACACCAAGGACAAGCGCCTGCGGGCAGTCGCCGCAGACGTACAGGGGGATGCTTCGGTGGCAGCCTTCGATCCGATGACCGGCCACGTGTCGCAGCTCCGGGGACGCACCTGGGTGCAGGAATCCGCCGCCGGGCATGACTACCGGGTGACCGGCGAGGGCTTCTGGCAGATCCACCGCGACGCGCCCGGGACACTTGTGGAGGCGGTCACAGAATTCCTGCAGGGAGGCGGCTTCCTTGGGCCCGGATCGGTGGTGGCTGATCTCTATGCAGGGGCCGGGCTCTTTACCGCCGTCCTGGCTGACGCCGTTGGCGAAACCGGATCCGTCCTGTCCGTCGAGGGGGCGCCGGGGACCAGCCGGGACGCCCGGAAAAACCTGCACTCCGGGCCGCAGGTGGAGGTGGTCCAGGGCCGCGTGGAGCGTGTCCTGCGCCAGAAACCGCGGAATTTCGACGCCCTTGTCCTCGACCCGCCGCGGGCCGGGGCCGGGAAAGCCGTGGTCGGCCAATTGGTCGCGTCCAGGCCCCGCGCCATCGCCTACGTATCCTGCGACCCGGCCTCGTTCGCCCGTGACCTCGGATACTTCCGGCGCTCAGGGTGGGAGCTCGCCGGGCTCCGGGCCTTCGACCTGTACCCGCACACCCACCACCTCGAGACCGTTGCACTGCTGACTCCGGGTCCATGATGCCGCCGCGGTTTTGGACTACGATGGCGGTAGTAGTCCCACGTCGCGCCCGTATTCTCGGCCGGCCGTGTGCAATTTTCGGGCCCTGGAAACTACTTAGGGCGTCCTAACTAGCAGGCGGTCAACCGCGCGACAAAGATGAAACTGTTGCGAGAGGAGTCCTGCGATGAGCACTGTGGACAGTTTCGGTTCAAAAGGCAAACTTAATGTAGCCGGAACCGAGTATGAAATTTTCCGGTTGAACTCCGTTGAAGGTGCAGAAAACCTTCCGTTCAGCCTCAAGGTATTGCTTGAAAACCTGCTGAGGACCGAGGACGGCGCGAACATCACTGCCGATCACGTCCGCGCTTTGGCAGGCTGGGATCCGAATGCGGAGCCCGATACAGAAATCCAGTTCACCCCGGCACGCGTGATCATGCAGGACTTCACCGGCGTTCCCTGCGTTGTTGACCTGGCCACCATGCGTGAAGCGGTCAAGGAGCTGGGCGGCGACCCCAAGCGGGTGAACCCGCTCGCACCGGCCGAAATGGTGATCGACCACTCGGTCCAGATCGATGCCTTCGGCAACTCCGGCGCACTGGAGCGCAACATGGAGATCGAATACCAGCGCAACGGAGAGCGGTACCAGTTCCTGCGCTGGGGCCAGACCGCGTTTGACGACTTCAAGGTGGTTCCCCCGGGAACCGGCATCGTGCACCAGGTCAACATCGAATACCTGGCCCGCACGGTCATGACCCGTGAAGTGGACGGCGCCCTCCGCGCCTACCCCGACACCTGCGTCGGCACCGACTCGCACACCACCATGGTCAACGGCCTGGGCGTGCTGGGCTGGGGCGTGGGCGGCATCGAAGCCGAGGCAGCGATGCTCGGCCAGCCCGTCTCCATGCTCATCCCGCGCGTCGTGGGCTTCAAGCTCAGCGGCAGCATCCCGGCCGGCGCCACCGCCACCGACGTTGTGCTGACCATCACCGAAATGCTCCGTAAGCATGGCGTCGTGGGCAAGTTCGTGGAATTCTACGGCGAAGGCGTAGCCGAGGTTCCGCTGGCAAACCGCGCCACCATCGGCAACATGAGCCCCGAGTTCGGCTCCACCGCCGCCATGTTCCCGATCGACGACGTCACGCTGGACTACCTGCGCCTCACCGGCCGGTCCGAGCAGAACGTCGCCCTCGTCGAGGCCTACGCGAAGGAACAGGGCCTCTGGCATGACGCGTCCCGCGACATCAAGT
The DNA here is from genome assembly GCF_029581595.2 of Arthrobacter sp. NQ7. NCBI lineage: Bacteria > Bacillati > Actinomycetota > Actinomycetes > Micrococcales > Micrococcaceae > Arthrobacter > Arthrobacter sp. NQ7. Next base: position 22,451 of record NZ_JARFXU020000012.1, read on the forward strand.
TCTCCGAGTACCTGGAACTGGACCTGTCCACCGTTGTTCCGTCCATCGCAGGCCCCAAGCGCCCGCAGGACCGCATCGAGCTGACCGAGGCCAAGGACGAGTTCCGCCACGACCTGCTCAACTACGTCTCGCACGACGCGAACGCGGGCACCCTGGACGAGTCCCTCGAGGAGAGCTTCCCGGCTTCGGACGCGCCGTCCTTCACGGGCGGAGCGACCCATATCTCGGACACCGACCGCGAACCGCCGAAGTACTCCGCAGCGCATGGCGGCGCCGGCCGGATCTCCAACCCGGTGCCCGTAAAGATGGCTGATGGCCGCGAGTTCGAGCTGGACCACGGTGCAGTCACCATCGCGTCCATCACCTCCTGCACCAACACATCCAACCCGTCGGTCATGCTGGCCGCCGCGGTCCTGGCGCGCAACGCCGTCGAAAAGGGCCTGACCGCCAAGCCGTGGGTCAAGACCTCCGTGGCCCCGGGCTCCAAGGTCGTCACCGACTACTACGAGAAGTCCGGCCTGACCCCGTACCTGGAGAAGCTCGGCTTCTACATCGTGGGTTACGGCTGCGCCACCTGCATCGGCAACTCGGGCCCGCTGGAAGCGGAGATCTCCGAGGCCGTCCAGGCCAACGATCTCGCCGTCGCCGCCGTCCTCTCCGGCAACCGCAACTTCGAAGGCCGCATCAACCCGGACGTCAAGATGAACTACCTGGCCTCGCCGCCGCTGGTCATCGCCTACGCCCTGGCCGGTTCGATGGACTTCGACTTCGAGACCGATTCGCTCGGCAAGGACGAGGCCGGCAACGACGTCTTCCTGAAGGACATCTGGCCCAACCCGGTCGAGGTCCAGCAGGTCATCGATTCCTCGATCGACAAGGAAATGTTCGCCAAGGGTTACGAGGGCGTCTTCGACGGCGACGACCGCTGGAAGGCACTGGACACCCCGGCTGGCGACACCTTCGCCTGGGATCCGAACTCCACCTACGTCCGGAAGCCCCCGTACTTCGAGGGCATGCAGGCGCAGCCTGAACCGGTCAAGGACATCACCGGCGCCCGCGTGCTCCTGAAGCTCGGCGACTCCGTCACCACGGACCACATCTCCCCGGCCGGTTCGTTCAAGTCCGACACCCCCGCCGGCCAGTACCTCCTGGCCAACGGCGTGGAGCGCAAGGACTTCAACTCCTACGGCTCCCGCCGTGGCAACCACGAGGTGATGATCCGCGGCACGTTCGCGAACATCCGCATCAAGAACCAGCTCCTGGACGGCGTCGAGGGTGGCTTCACCCGCGACTTCACCCAGGCTGACGGCCCGCAGGCCTACGTCTACGACGCCGCCCAGAACTACCAGGCAGCCGGCACCCCGCTGGTGGTCCTGGCAGGCAAGGAATACGGTTCCGGTTCGTCCCGCGACTGGGCCGCCAAGGGCACCGCCCTGTTGGGCGTCAAGGCCGTCATTGCCGAGAGCTACGAGCGCATCCACCGCTCCAACCTCATCGGCATGGGCGTCCTGCCGCTGCAGTTCCCGGCCGGTGAGAACGCCGCCAGCCTGGGCCTGTCCGGTACGGAAACCTTCTCGGTGGAGGGCGTTACCGCCCTGAACGAGGGCACCACGCCCAAGACCCTGAAGGTCACCGCCACCGCCGAGGACGGTTCCTCGAAGTCCTTCGACGCCGTCCTGCGCATCGATACCCCGGGTGAAGCGGACTACTACCGCAACGGCGGCATCCTGCAGTACGTGCTTCGGCAAATTAGCGGTAGCTAAGGCATGACGAATTAGAGCCCTGTCCCCAGGTTGTCCTGGGGACGGGGCTCTTTCGCGTTGCTGGACGGAAGCGCTGCCTGAAATCAGGATTGCATGAGATTCGGTCAGAGAGACGCGGCTGCTCGCAGTGTTGACGGAGAATCCCTCGGGAAGCGCTCGGACAAATCAGGGATCCTGTGGCCGATTGATTCGGATACCAGAGGGATCTCGAGATGGAGGGCTTGGCCGGGCTCACGCTGAAATATTGCGCAGGCGTCTCGTCATACTTCAGCTTAATGGGGGCTTGCGGCCGCAGGCCCTGGTCGAGCTCCACGGTAATCGGAGCTGCGGTCAGTCAGGACGCCGTGCGACGCCAGGGTGCATCCGGATCGGCCAGAGTTTCCAGCATGAGTTGGCACCAGACCTGCGCCGCTCCAACCACTAGGAGGCTGCTGAATAAGGCGGTTGTGGGGCGGGCGGAACGCCACCAATGGCCGTCTAGCGGCGTGTTCTGGTCAGCACCCTTGGGTGCGACAACGGGGTCGTTCCGCCCGCTTGATTTATTGTGCCCCCGAATGTGGTGGGTTATCCAGTGGTGGGATTGGCAGGGTCCGGCGGGGTTTATCCCAGCGCCCACGATCCCTCGTTCACGGTCAGTCCGAGGGCGACCATGCGTCGCAGGTTGAGTCCCGCGATCCGTAGGCGCAGCCAGGCGTTGTTCCGGCTGATGCCGCGGTGGGGAACGCGTCGGTTACCCCGGGTGAGCCAGGCGATGGACCGCTCGACCATGGGCCGGTGCGTGCGGTAGTCATCCTTGAAGGCCGGGTTCGTGGCACGTTGGCGGTGTTCGCGCTGCAGCGCGTCGTGTTCGTGGAGGACCAGCTTGCGTCCCCGTGGTGAGGTGGTGCACCGGGCCCTGAAAGGACAGCCGTTGCAGGCAACACCGAACGTGACCCGCCGTTTGGCCGTGATGGCCCGGGTGATGCCGTTCGGGCAGGTCACGGTGCCGGCGGCCTCATCGACGGTGAAGTCATCGAGGGTGAATCCGCCTTCGACTGCAGGGCGGACCGGCCAGGGTTTGATCACCGGGGTGTGAGCGGTGCGGGCGAGTGCGGCGAGCATGTCCCCGGACCCGTAGGCCGAATCGGCCAGGACGTCCACGCTGGTGCCGGCGATCGTCGGGTCCATGCCGATCAGCCGGGCCCCGACGGCTCCGTCACTGTTCTCCGGCCCGGAGGCCTTGGTCAGCTCAGCTGCGGTGATCAGCCCGGTGTCGGGCTCGATGACAATGTGGGCCTTGAATCCGTCTTGCTGCCGGGACTGGGTTTTATGCGCGTGCCGGGTATCGGGGTCCACGGTGGAGATCAGCCGATCCGGGGCGACCTTGCGGGCGATACGCCACCGCCCGTCGGTCCCGTCTGAATCTTCTGCCGGTTCCACGTCCTGCCCGGCGACCAGCGCCAGCAGCGCGTACGCGTCAGCCGCCTTGCCGTTCAAGGTCTCGGGATCGACCGCGGCCAGCAACGCCACCGCGTCGGTGACCAGGGACGAAACCAGCCCGTCCTTGGCATCACGGTCATCCCAGTCGATGTCCGGTTTGCCGGTTCGCGTGTAGTCATACCCCGTAGCGTGGGTGCCCACCAGGTCCTGCCCGGCAGGGACGTCACGGCCAAAGCGGCGGATCGCGGCGATCAGCTGCGTGATGGTGTCCTGTCTGGCGACCGCGTCGTCCAAGACTGTTGAGTCCACCGCCCGCCGGCGCTTTCCCTTCAGGACCCCGGTCTCGGCGACAACCTCCGCGATCGCTTCCATGATCCGGTGCGGGTTCTTCGAGGCGGCCAGCCGCCTGCGCCAGTACGTCAGCGTGCTCGGGTGGAACGCCGTATCAGTGAGCCCGTACCCGCACGCGGCCTTCCACCGCAGATCGTACGTCAGCGCCTCCGCGGTTTCCCGGTCCGATAAACCCTGCAGGGCCTGCAGCACCAGGACCGAGCCGATGACCGGCGCCGGAACCGAAGGCCTGCCCCGCCGCGACGGAAACAGATCCTCCATCATCGAATCCGGAAACAGGTGCCCCCGATTCCCGGCCAGAAAAGCGAAGACACTGCCCGGGACCAACAACTCCCCGGCCAGCGCCTCCACATCCAAATACCCTCGTTGCGCGTCCTCACGTCCCTGCATGACTCCAGTCTTAACGACCAGCCCGACAAGTCCAGCAGGCGCGCCTTAAACTCCGCCTTATTCAGCAGCCTCCTAGGCGGGCATGCCGTGGGCGCACCCATCGGGGCACTTCTTCGCCTCCGTGGTCAATGCCGACGTTGTTCCTGAGCTCAGTCACGCTCTGGGTAAGGGTGACGAGGGACTGCAGGGCCTGGCGCAGCGCCTTGTCTTCGTCGCTGACCGACTTGGCTGCCAATCCGAGTGATTCTTGTGCCGCGTGGACCAGGGCAGGCACCTTCGCCGCACGGGTATAGCTCTGCCCGCGGGCGCTGAGCACGCATTTGGCGGTCGATTCGATCAGCGCTTTGGCGGTACTCACGGCGAGCCGAGGATCTGTGTCGACGCTGTCGCCGAGCCGGCGGAGATGGTCATGGATGGACTGCGGATCGGCAAGAGCGTTGAGCGCGTGTTCGGTCAGCTGTGCGCCGACACGGCCTAGTCGCACCACACCGGTGGCCTCGTCGACTTCGAAGCCGTCCTCACGAAGGATCCGGGACCACTTATCCCGTAAACCGTCGTTGGTGCCCCAACCGGTCGAACTGTCTTCGATGATCTTCTTCAGCACGTCGCTGAAGACCGCTGTCAGCCGCTGCACATCGGCGGAGCCATTCAGATCGAGCGTCGCGAGATAGCGGCGCATTCGCTCCCGCCGAACGCTCTCGTCGTTCTCGCGGGGCTGCGGCGGACCGAGCACGATGCCCCGATCATCGAACAGGGCGTCGATCTGGCGCAGGGGCATTGCGGTCAGTTCGTCCGAGAGCAAGCGCATCACCCGCGGGGTGAATGATCCCATGTTTTTCTACTTCGTCCGATGTGTGTCGTAGTTCAGCACGCTTGATGAGACCGCGCGCTCGTCTACAACCATGGTCGCATGGTCGCATGGTCGCATGATGAACCGTTCGGGAGTGGCCTCGCGTGTCCGGCAATAAAGAAGTACCCCACACCTCGTTTGAGGTGTGGGGTACTTTCTTTATTGCGAAAGCCCGTGGCGAACGAATGCCGCTAGGCGATGTCCTTCAGCTCTGTTCCGCCACCATCGCTCAGACGCAGGATCGCGACAAGGCGGTCAACCTGCTCCGCGGTCAGTGGAGGAGCGTTCTCAGCAAGCTTCTCGCCAGCCTTGGTCAGTGCCGCAATGACATCCAACGAACCGGCCGGCGTTCCACAAGTGTCGGGTGTGATGGAAGGCGGTAGGAGCTCTGTCGCTTTCCTTTCATCCATCACTGTAGTCATGTCCAATAGCTTATTCGATAGATCAATCGAATGACAATCGAATACGACTCAATTCAGTCAGTATGCGCACGATGAAGCGCACCTTCGAGCGCGCCAATAATCTTGCCTCGGCTGTTGTCGCGATCCTCCAGGAGCACGGTGGGGCTCGATTGGATCGAGAGCATGGGATTTGACTGGGAGCAGGACCTCGGGGCCAAGGGTGCCGGGCTCGCCGACGTATATGACGAGCGAGCCTCCGACGCGCTATATCAGGACCACCCGACGGCCGCACCTCCAGGAGCGCCGGTCGACGTGGGGGACGCGGATGCCGCCCTGCCCTTCGACGAAGAGTGAGGTACCGAAAGATGTTCCATACGATCGCTCTTGTGTTCATCGAGGACTCCCGGGCAGCGTCTCGCCGCTCTGGAATCCTCCCGCTTCCCATGGCGGCGGCCTGAAAGGATTAGGCCATGACTCGACTAACCGCCACGACTGTCCACCATCTCTATGCCCGTCCCAACGACCTGCTGCCCGTTTGCGGTGCAGTACCCGGCCCTGACGGCAGTGAGTGGCACACCGGACACGACGCCGGGGTCCTGCAGGCGTTCTCCGCGCAGGGATCCGCGTGCTGCTCTCTGTGTCTGGAGTTGTCTCTGTCATCTTCTGATTGACATGTGCAAGGTGGTACAGGTGGTACGTGGTCTGCCATACTGGTAGAGAAAACAGGTATACGAGTGGAAATCCTGCTCAGCCCCGGCTGAGCAGATCGTCCGTCCAGGCGGGTGTGGATAGTCCAGCTTCGGCTCCCGGGCATGGCTTGGGAAGGGGGCTCGGGGAAACAGTTCTGAACTGTGGAGCCGAGACGCTGGACCTTCCGAACACTCATTGCCTGGACACAGAGCCAGGACGACAGGACCGACCAGAAGGACGAGAAGACCATGGACATCACCAGGACCGCACACGTGACGCGGACGAAGCTGGCCGCGACCGCTGCGGCCCTGGCATGCGCCGCGCTGGTGCTCAGCGGCTGCAGCAGCTCCGGCGGGGACGGGCGGTACTTCGCCACCTCGGAAGGACAGAACGGCGACATCGTCGTCGTGGACGGTGACCAGATCACCTACTTCGACACCGCGAGCCGCCAGGACCTCGCCTGCCACTCCATCAACTCCGTCCTCGACGACCCGAAGGCGGCCGCGGCGAAGGGCGAGCTCAAGGACGCCTACACCGTCCGCGGCACCGGCAAGATCAACGAGTCCAAGTCCTCCGTGGACTGGACCGAGGCTGGCCGCAGCACCACCGAGACCGGCTCGATCAGCTTCGGCAAGGACAAGTCGACCATGGAGTTCGTTTTCTCCAACGGCGTCAACGACGTCGTGCTCGTGCCCGTCGACAGCGAGCAGGGCAAGGCCGTCAAGACCAAGTACTGCGGCTGAGGAGGCTGACCCCTTGACTGCCCCGATCGACCTGCAGCACCGGAGCCCCGTGGACCACGCGTCCGCGGGGCTCTGCCTTTTCTCTCCCGGGATGCGCCCGCGCGCCAGACAGGATGCAGGAGGTCGGACATGACGCTCATCGGACCGATCAGGTACTACAAGGAGCGGGTGGCGTACCCCAGCGACGAGCAGCTGCGCGCGGCAAGAGCCACCTGGGATTTCGACGACATCCGCCGGCCGACGGACGATGTCGACTGCACGCACATCCAGCTGATCGAAGTCTCCGGCCGCAACGCGGGGGAGCGGCGGCAGCTCGAGGAGGAGAAACTCACACGCTTCTTCGACTACATCGGCACCCGGGCCGGCTTCCGGGTGCTCTCCCACCAGAAGAAGCCGGACTCGGCCACTTCGGCCTTCGTCTCGCACGAGATTGTCTACGTCATCGAGTCCCGGCCGACCAAGGGGTACGCCAAGCTCACCCTGCGCTCGGAGCTGCCGCGCAGCGGGACCGCCGGTGCCGTCTCGGACATCTTCAGCGCCGAGGGAATCGACCGCATCTCGCGGATCTTCGACAAGGGCCCCCAGAGGGATTGAGGCCGGTGCTGCAGTACGATTGCCACCCGACGGGAAAAGAATACCCCGTGGACATCACGTCCACGGGGTCTTCTCGTGTCTGACTGGCTGGCAGTCCCGTAGGAGCCCTACAGCCGTCCGCCCTTCAGGCGCAGCGCCCGGTACTCCTCGATCGTCTCCGGCGGCCGTCCGTTCTTCGGTGCATGTGTCTCGACGAAATCGATCTCGGCCCAGGTGTCCAGCTGCCGGACCCGCGACCTGGCCAGCACCGCAAGCGCGGTTACTGAAACGACCACGTTGGCCAGCCACCACAAGACGGCGATGAGGACCGCCGCCTGGACCAGTCCCCGTTCAGGAGAGCCCGTCTGTGTTGCCACGGCCGCCAGGGCCGTTGAACTACCCAAAGCCATGCATCCGAGCAGGAGCCCGGCCACCCAACCCTCCGTCGGCACCCGCCGGCGCGCCAGATCAGCGGGGCTGTCGCGATGGCGGACCAGCCGCAGCGCCTCGCGCAGGAAGAACACAGCAGCCAACGCGGCCAGGCAGTTCACCGCCAGCTCGCGCGCTCCCTCGAGCCACCAGCGCCCCGAGTGCCACCAGCCCAGCGGAAACTCGTCGCGCGCCTTGCCTCGCAGATTCATCCGTTCCATCCTTTCCCCCGTGGCAGGCAAAGGGCGGCGCACCCCTTGTTGGAGTGCGCCGCCCTCATCACCAACGATCAGTTCTTCGGGTCCTCAGCCGGCTTCCTCCGCGACACGGGACCGTCCGTGCGCTTCGGAGCCGGATCCGCCGTCCGCCGCTGCTGGGCCGGAGCCTGCTGCGACGGCTTCGGGGCCGGGGCCTTCGGAGCCGGGGTGGGAGCCGAAGCCTTCGAAGCCTGAGCCGCCGGTGCCGGTCGACGTCCGCTGCGTGGAGTCGGCTGGACACCCTGGCTGCCCTGAGCGCCTCCGGTAACCCGGCCACCGGCACGGGGCTGGGTAGGAGCAGGAGCAGGAGCCGGGGCCTCCGGACGCTGACCGGACTGGCCCTGCGCCTGCGCCTGCGCCGGAGCGCCGGTGCGGGGCTGGACCGGAGCCCGGTGGGCACTGCCCTGGCCGGTCGGAGCCTGGACCGGAGCCTGCGGGCTGCGGCGCTGGCTGCCGCTGGCCTGCGGGATACCCTGTCCTGCCTGCACAGCACGGGAGCCGGAACCCGCGTTGGCCTGCGGCTGCTGGCCTTCGGCGGCCCGCGTCGCCCGGGTGCCCGGAATCCCCGGGACCGCTGCGACGACGGGGTTCACCTGCGCGGGCCCGACGGTGCCAGCGGTGAAGCGCGGGCCCTGGCCCGAGGAGGCAGGAGCCGCCTGCTGTCCAGTGCCGAACTGCGTCGGTGCCGACTGGCCGGCGTCCGCCTTACGACCACGGCTGGTGTGCGCACCGCTATCGGTGCCGCCCGTGAGCCCGTCCCGTTTCTGGCCCTGACCCTGGCCATGGCCCGGCTGCCCGGTACCAGGAGCACCCCGCACGCCGCCGAGCCCGAAGCTCGTCTGGCCGCCGGTGGCCTGGCCGCCCCGCAAGGAGGGACCCTGGCCGGTGCTATAGCCGAGGTTCGACAGGCCGCCCTTGCCACTCAGGGTCTGAGCAGTCTCCTTGTCGGAGCGGGAGCTCCCCGCCTTGCCGCCCGTGAGCTGCAGAGGACCGCCCTTGTCGCCGGGACCCTCGGGGCCACCAGCGGACGGGCCGCGGCCGCCGCTGTCACCACCACCGCCGGGAACCGGACCGGGGCCGGCGGGACTGCCGCCGTCGGGGCCGGCTTCCGGACCGTCGTTCGGACCGGCGGCCAGGGCCAGTGCGCCCTTCCCGGCAGCAAGCGACTTCTGCTCACCGTTCAGGCCGCCGGCGTTGGTCGACGAGCCCTTGCCGCCACCGGGGGTGCCGCCGGGCTTCGTGGCCCCGCTGCCGCCGAGCTTGCCGCCGACGCCGGAGGCGAGCTTGTTACCCATGGCCATGCCCGCTCCGGCCCCGGCTCCCGCAGCCAGCGCGGGGAGCATGCCGCTCTTGTCCGGCTTCGGTGCGGTGTTGGTCTCGAGGAACTTGTCCACGAGCTTGGTGAACACCTCGTCCATCGCCTGCAGCACGACCTTGCGCACCCGCAGGAGCGCCAAGGTGATGCCGATGATCAGCAGCGAGGAGATCAGGGTCAGGATGACCACGATGATCCCGCCGAGCATGCCTGAGCCCCACAGGCCGTCCTGGGACATCCAGGCCGACACCGGTCCGGAGATGATGTCCGGGATGGAGATCAGCAGCTCCGAGACGAACTGGTAGATGAACAGCGTCACCAGCACCTCGAGGATCAGTGCGACGGAGTAGACGATCACCTTGCTGATCGCGGCGATCGCGCCCAGCGTGGCGAACGGCACCGCGGCCACGAGGCTGAAGGTGCGCTTGACCGCGCCCACCAGCATGCCGATGGCGTACCAGAAGCCGAGCAGGACCATGCTGCCCAACACGACGCCGGCGTTCTGCCAGTACATGAACTTCGCCGGGCCCGTGCCGACCTGGCTGACCGCCATGTGGTCCTCGCGGGTCAGGCCGCTGGTGACGTTGTTCGAGCTGTACATCGTCATCGAGTCGGGGCCGAAGCCGGTGTTCAGGTAGTTGTACGCCGACAGCGCCGACATATTGCAGGAGACCGGGGCGTTGTCCGCCCAGACCGAGAACCCGCAGCCGTGCTTGGTGCCCTGGGTCGAGAAGCTCGTCGTGTTCCCGCCCGGGTTCGAGGAGGTCAGGCCCTTGCCGCCGGCCGCCAGCACCGGGTGGTTGGTCGGGATGTAGTCCGACTCGCCGTGCCCGCCGAAGTTGTCGCTGTCACCATAGGACTTCTTGTCGATGAACCACTCCTTCTTCACGTCACTGTTGACCGGCAGGTTGGTGATCGCGCTCTTGATGCCCGACTCGAAGTCCGACGCCGATGTAATCTGGCCCGAGATGTAGCTGTTGAGCATGCCGAAGGTCTCGCCCACGGCGTTGAAGTCACCCGCCGGGCTGCCCTCCATGCCGACCAGGCTGTTCTTCCAGGCCGTCTCGGCATTGGTCGCACCGGGGCCCACGCTGATGTCGCGGAAGGTCGAACCGTGCGCCTGCTTGTTGATCGCCAATGCCGTCGTGCGCACCGACATCATCGCGTTGTTGCTGGCCTGGCCGTTGTCCCAGGCGATAACGGCCTCATCGGGAACGCCGAGACGGTCGTTCATCATCCAGGCCTCGAAGTCCACGTACGTGGAGAGCACCACACGGGTCGGGCCGGCGTGCTGGCCCAGCAGCGAGTCATCGAACTTGTCCAGGACGCCGGTGTACATCGAACCCATCAGCGGAAGGCCCACGCCAATGAAGACGACGCGCACGACGAGCTTCTTGATCGCCGAGCCGCGGTCCATCTTCTTGAACAGCACCAGGCCAATAATCAGGAATCCGATGAAGAGCGGGACCAGCGCCTCCCAGGCGATGGACTGCAGCAGGCCGTACCAGCTTGCGATCCAGTGCCGCAGGCCCGCCAGGGCACCGCCGCCGGCCTGGCCACCGGTCATCCCGTCGGCGAGGTCCTGCTGGTGCGCGCTGTTCGTATTGCCGCCGGAGTCCGCGACGCCAGCGACCGCCTGGTAGAACCACATGAACGGGTTCAGCACCTTCAGCAGCTGGGTGATGAGATAGAACAGCGTGCCCACGGCCAGCGCCATCGCGTAGAGCAGCCAGATCGCGCCGCCGCCGATGAGCGACAGGATCTGTCCACCGATGCCCGAGGACATCGTGTCCAGGCCGAGGTCGGCGTTGGCCGCGCCGAAGTGGGCGTAGTCCACCATGCCGGAGTAGACGTTCTTGCCGCTGCCGCTGGCTGTCGCATTCAGCGTGTCGTACCCGATGGTCTGCGTGGAGCCCGTCGCCTCGGCGAAGAGCCAGCCGACTACGTTGAAGAGGCTGAATTCGGAGTCGGCGTAGCCGAGCATGTCGCCGCCCGTCGCCGGGTCGGCGGTGATCGCCCGCCAGTCCTCGTTCATCCGATCCTCGGGCTTGTCCTTGCCTTCGGGGGAGTTCTCCTGACTGAAGTACGTCGAGGCATTCGACGCCAGCTGGTACAGCGAGTAATTGTCGCGGTCCTCGTCGTCGGCAGCGTGCGCCGATGGCGCGAACACCGTCATCAGCAGCGGCACAACCAGTGCCACGAGCAGCGACAGAGCCAGGACGCGCACCAGCCCGCCCCGGGCAGTCGCCGCGGCCCGGGCCCGCGCCGCGAGCGTGATGGTCCCGTTCATCTTTCCCTTCCTGTCTGTCGTGTCCGTGATGGCCGTCATGACTTGCCCAGCTTCCGCGGGGCGGTCCCGGCCTTCTTCATGGCCTTCCTGCGGTCGGCCCGCCCCACCTGGTCCTCAGAGCGGTCCTCCTCGGACTCGACGCTCTGGCGGGCGCTGGTGAGCTTCGCGCCGGGTGCCGGCTTGTCCTTCATCAGCTGGTCCATCCGGGCCGCCTCGTCGGCCTTGGCGGCCTCCAGGCGAACCTGCCTGCGCTGGGCCTCGCGGAAGGGGTTGATCCCCAGCGCGAGGTCGAGGTGGAAGACCACGTTCGACACGTCCCGGCGAAGGTAGGTAAGGTTCTCGCCCTTGGTCGTGATGAGCTGGGCGAGGTCCGGCGGGATCTGCTGGTGCAGCTGCTTCTGGTACTCCGCCACCGTGCGGTCGCGCATCGGCCCGAAGAGCGTGTAGTCCGCGGCGTCGAACTTGTTGAAGTCCGAGTCCGCGAGCATCTTGTCGACGTCGTTGTAGCTGTAGACCACGCGGCCGCCGCGCTCGTGCATGTGGTCGAACTGGTCGCGCAGGTACTTTTTGACGCGGTCGTCAATCTGCTCGGTGCCGTGGATCACCACGGTGTCCCCGAGCCCGAGCTTGCCGACGGCGAAGCCGACGATGTTGACCAGCTGGGCCATGGCCACGCCCTTGCCGCGGCGCATCAGCCGCGAGAAGTCGTAGACCACGCGCCGGGCATCTCGGACCCCGTCCACGGCCGATGCCGTGTGGTTGTTGAACAGGTCGCCGTTCGTGCTGAGCATCGTGTTCGCGATGCCGCGCAGCACGTTGTACGCGCGCAGCTGGTCGGGGTCGGTCTTGCTTGAGTTCAGCAGGGCCTTGTGCGCGGTGTCGAGGTACGAGACGAACATCTGCAGCCGCGGCACCTGCTGGTGCGGGATGTTGACCACGCGCAGGCGGTGCCGCTGGTCCTTGGCGTTGTGCCGCCACATGCCCTGCTCGACGTAGAAGTCGGTCGCCGTGTCCTCCAGCGCGGAGCGGATGATCGAGCCGTTTGCCCCGTCCGTGGTCTCGTAGAGCTGCTCAAACATCAGCTTGAGCTTCTCCATCTGCGCGGCGAAGACCGTCAGTTCGTCGTCCTCGTCGCCGAACAGCTCGAAGGGGTTGACGTCACCGCGGTTCAGGTCCACGCGCGAGGTCAGCCGCTCGAAGTTCGGGCCGAGCTTGTCCAGGTCCGCCCCGTCCAGCACGAGGTGGACCACCGAGCCGTTGCCGAGCATGCAGGCCTGCGAGATCTTCGAGCACCACATGTTCGACACACGCTGGCGGTCCAGGTACTCGCTCAGGGTCGCGTCTGCCACGACAACGTGGTGCTCGTACCGGTTCACGTCCATGAGTACGGCCGAGTTGTTGACGTCGCCGACCATGTAGCCGACGTACTCGCCGCCCCGGTCGTTCAGGCCGTTAGTCACCAGCGAGTACGAACCCGCGAGCTCGGTCGAGGTGAAGTGGAAGCCCTTGCCGCGCTTCTTCTCGTTGTTCTTGAACAGGCCCGAGAGTTCCTGGCGCTGCTCGCCGGCGTACGCCGCAGCCTTCAGCGTGCCGAAGCGGTCGATGTACAGGCGCGTGACGCGGTCGACCGAGTCGTCCAGCGTCTCCAGGTCCGGAGCCTTGAGAAACAGGCGGTTGTGCACCGACAGGTAGCTCGCGCCGTCCTGGATCTCGCCGATGGTGACCTCCAGGTCGGAGGAGATCTTGGCGGCCTTGCGCTTGGAGGAGGTCGTGCCGGTCTCCTCCTGCTCGTTCGCGTCAAGGCGGTCGAGCTTCTCCGACTGCTTGGTGAACGAATCCACCCACTTCTCGTCCATCCGGCGCACCTGCTCCAGGACGACCGCGGTGACGCGCTCGTCGAGCCCGTCCGGGATCCGGTCGATGCCCCAGAACGCGGCGAAGTTGTCGCGCGCGGCGTCGTCGTGAAAGAACGCGAGCACGCACGCCACGGAACCGTCGACCTCGAAGTAGTCGGAGCGGAAGACGTACTTCTCCCGAGGCTTGAGCGCCAGCAGGTGCGGATACGAGTCGAACCGCCCCTCCAGCTTCTTCATCTCTTGGCGGCGCTGCCACCAGTTCTTCTTCGGCTCGGCCACCTCGGCCGGCTCAGCGGCGACCGCCGGCGCGGTCACCTCGGACGGCTCCGCCGTCCCGCCCGTGGCGGGATCGCCGTCGAGAGCGGCCTCCAGTTCATCCACGCCCGGCACGGCCGCAGTGTCCCCGCCCCGGGGCTTCTTCCCCGGAATGCCCAGCTGCGCGCGGGCCTTCGTCATCAGCGCCATGTCACCCTTCGTCCTTCCTTTGTTCGTCCAGCTCGGCCCGGTCAGTTCAGTGAGGCCTTGAGAGAGTGCAGGTCGTCCTCGATGCCCTGGTAGAAGACCCGCAGCATGGGCTCGGTCTCCTCGCGGTCGAGGACCGTAGCCTCCTTGATCATCAGCGCGGACCCCTCGACCTCGGACTGCAGCACCATGTGCGCCCGGCGCAGAGCGTCAGCGCTCTTGCCCTTGAGCAGCAGGTACTGGTGGATCGAGGTGAACTTGCCACCGACGTGCTGCGTGAGGATGTCATACTGCTCGTTCTGCAGCTCGATCAGGTCAGGGTCGCGGACCTCGAGGGCGTGGTTGCGGTGCTCGAGCGAGGCCACCTGGTGGTAAATCCGCTGCGGCTCCTTCGTGGTGACGAAGGACCACTCGCAGTTCGTGTCGATCTTGCGCCAGAAGGCGTCGACCCGGTCCAGGATGCCGATGCGGTCCTCGTCGAAGAGCAGGTACGACGCTGAGCCGACGACCAGGTAGACCTGCCCCTCACCGCCGTCGGAGAAGTGGATCCGGCCGTCCTCCTCGATGCCGTCGATGCCGACGATCGAGTAGAAGTCGCTCGGGTCCGAGCTGCGGCGGGTGAAGACGTTGCGTGCCCGGGACGGGGCGTACGCCAGCAGGGCGGGCACGTTCATCGCCCGCAGCTCCTCGGTCTTGGTCATGCCGCCGAAGTAGACGATCAGTGCCAGGCCCCAGATGACGAAGAGCGTGATGAACACCGGACCCGAGCTCGCCACGAAGGTCTGCGTCACCGCCCACAGCAGCGCCAGCGCGCCCCCGCCGAAGAAGAACAGCTGCTTGATGGGGGAGGGCTTGGCCGCCCAGCCGCCCTTGCTGAGCGTGATCTCGTGGTCGAGGAACGACCTGTTGAGGCTCGTCGGCACCTTGTACGACATCTTCGCCATGAATCTCTCCCTGCTGCCACCACTGATTTGTCCGTGCCTGTCCGAATGCCCTCATAGACGAGGGATACATGACTACTCTACCTTAGATAGACCTATTGAATCGAGCGTGACTGACGCAAGAATGGCACCGCCCAACGGACTCGGACGTGCGATCCGATGCCGTCGGGCGGTGCCGTGGCGTGCTGATGTACGTGGACGGGCAGTCTATCGGACTGACCCCCGAATAATCATTCAAGAACGAGTCTGCGCAACCTCAGCCGAAGGAGGGGACGAGCTTCCTCTTGCCGCCCTCGTCCTTCCAGGCCAAGGTCGCGTCGAACTTCTTTCCCTTGCTCGAGGTGAAGCCCGTACCCTTGATCGTCTTGCCCGCGGCCAGTGCCGCGAGCTGATCGTCGGTGAAGGCAACCCCGCACCAGCTCTTCGGCGGGGAGTCCAGGGAGGCCTCGAAGTCAGGCACGATCTTCTTACCCTCACCCTTCTTCTCCTCGCGGAAGAAGACCTTGCACTGGAAGCGGTTACCCTTCTTTGAGACGAAGTCGCTGGACTCGACGCCCTCGCCAGCCATGAGGCGGTCGATCTCCTCGGGCGTAAAGGTGTAGTGGCACCAGGACGCCGGCGGCAGCGCGTTGCCGCTGGCATCGCGCCGGCCGAAGCCTAGCTTCTGGAACCCGACGAACTTCCGGCCCTTGAAGGTGCCCTCGTCAAGCTCGCCGAAGACCTCGTAAGCCTTGCCCGTGGTGCTCTTCGCCGAAAACTCGATCGTCTCCCCGGCCAGCAGCCGGGCGACCTCGTCGTCGGTGAAGCGGTGGCCGCCCCACTCACGCGCGAGCACCACATCCTTGCCCGTCTTGGCCCAGATGCCCTGCGCCCGCTCCTTCCGGGTGACGGCGTCCTCCTTGAGCCCCAGGGCGGAGCGCATCGTCGCGGCGTTCTTCTGCATGGTCACGATGTCCTCGCGCACCCAGTCGGCCACGACCGCGAGGCGCTCCTCTGCGCTCGGGCCGGTGCCCGCGGCAATCTCCTTCATATCGGCATAGACCTTCTCGGTCAGCGCCAGATCGCTGATCCGGGTCCCCGGCAGGAGCCGCCAGCTCATGTCTCCGGCCTCGGCGAGGGTGAGCTTGCGACCCTTCTCCAACAGCAGCGGATACTTCGTCTTCGTCGAGGTCACCTCGGAGTACGTCGAGGTCCGGGTGGCACCCGTGCCCACGTCGCGCTTCTCCAGCTGCTTCATCAGCCAATTCATGCTCGGGTGCTCGGGGCGCTTGTTCGCACCCTCGAAGACGACGGGCTCAGCGTTGGTGCCCAGGCCCTTGGCCGATTCGTTCTCGTCGCCCTCGGCGGTGTCGTCGCCGGCGTCCGGATCGAACACCGCCTTCCAGCCCGCCGACAGCGGGACGTTGGCGATGCCCACGAAGTCCGGGTAGTCCTTGACGTGGCCCTTCTGCTGCTCGTAGATGTAGTCCTCGGCGATCATCGCCAGGTAGTTCTTGCCCAGCGTCTCGTAGATCAGGCGGCCGGCCTTGCCGAAGCGCTGCTCGACCTCGTCCAGCGAAGCGGGCACCTTCGGGCCCGGCCGGTTCGCGCCGTGTGCGCCCTGGGGCTTGACGTGCGTCTTGCGCGGCTGGCGGTGCGTCAGGAGCTTCACGTCCACACCCACGACCCCGGCAATCTTGTCCACCAGGGGCGCGAGCTCGTCGAACTGCTCGGGCGTGATCGTCACGTCGGCAGTGCGCGGGTAGCTGACGACCTGGGCCTCGTAGATAGACTGGTAGGTCGAAAGCACGAGCTGGGCCTTGATCCCCTTGCCCACCAGGAGCGAGGACAGTGCGGCCAGGTCCAGCAGCTTCGGTGGTGCGGTCTGCTTCGTCGCCTTGCCGTCGAGCACGACGGGGGAGGGGCCGTACTGGTTTGGCACCTGGTCCTTCTGGTCGAACCGCGGCTCCTCCGGGTTCGTGTACATCACGTCGTTCTCGTCACGGAACCGGTTCTGGAAGAACGGCTTCTTGACGTAGTCGTTGTAAGCCTTCAGCTGGTCGCCGACGAGCTTGACCATCGCCGACTTCAACCTGCCCTGACGCAGCACCGTGTCCTGCCCGGACTGGCGCGCCATGTTCGTGGCGATGCGGGTGAACTGCATCGAGAGCAGGTCGAACTGTGAGCGGTAGCGCGCCTTGCGGTACTCGTCGAAGTCCAAGAGCGACGGAATGACCTTGCGCGCGGCGAAGGCCTTCTGCAGCGAGGCCGGAGCCTCATCAGTGAAGTACATGCGCGACCACTTGCCCGGCTTCAGCCCCAACTCGAGGAAGGCATTGACCGCGATCATGCCGCCCTCGCCCGTGGGGTCGACGTCGGTGGCGATCACGATCTCGTCGCACTTGCCCAGGGTCCGCTTCACGTCCTGGGCGACAGAGCTCGCGTTCTTGATCACCTCCAGGCTCCAGTCCAGCTGCTGAGGGTCCCAGGGCAGGTTGCCCAGGTCCCAGGTCCGGTACTTCCCGGCCACGTCCGGATCCGCCACCATCCGGTGCGGATCGACGAACTCGTACAGGTGCCCCCGGGCGTGGGCGATGACGAACTGCTCCCCGTTGTACGTGCCGTTCATGCCGCCGAGGGCTGCAGCGAAGTGCCGCGCCGCGCTCGGCTTCTCGGTGAGGATCCCGACAACCATCATGACTCCCTTTCGTCGGTGACTCATAAACCAGTCGACTCATAAATCAGTCACAAGTCTATCGATAGAACGAGTCGAATGGCGAGTCGGAGCGAGTCGCGTAGCGAGTCGAGTGGGAGCGGCGAGACCCGCGCCGGCACGCCCGTCAGAGAGGGCCTGGATCATTCACGGCGACCCCGGATCGAGGTAACGTCTATAGAGTCGCCACCCGCTCACGCCCGACCCAGGAGCACGAATCCCATGGCCCTCGACCACGCTTTCCTGCGCACACCACAGGACTTCAGCAGCATGCTCATCGAGATGCAGGAGGGCAGCTGGCCGCCGGACGAGGCGGACATCATCCGTATCGCCCAAGGGTGCTCGATGCTGATCGAGTGCATCGACGCCTGGGAGAGCGCCACGCACGGCAAGAACGTCTTCGACGTCGCCCGCGGAGAGATCTGCACGGCCGACGTACGGCGGCTCCTCGCCCAGGAAGTCTCACTGAGCTACGAGGGCGACGTCGCGGTGCTGCTGGTGCCACCTGCGGACGAACGTGTGCGCGTGGAAATCCGTGCCGACGTCGACGAATACCAGGGCCTGCTGCGCCGTCCGGAGATGGTCCTGGATTGGGAGCAGGATGGCAAGCAGCACGAGCACTACATCTCACTCAAGCCCAAGGGCGCGCACTGGTACATGCTGTCGCAGCTGCGCGACGACATGAAGGAAGGCCGGCTCGCCGTCCGGTCCTAGCTCCGCCGGCCGTGGGCCTCCTGCGGCCTCTTGAATGAAATCAGCCCGTTGCCTGATGGCACCGGGCTGATGGGTTCGACTACAGAGGGGCGCAGGTCAGCGGCCCAGGTTCACGGGACGGCCGGTTTCGCCATTCCGACGCGCCGGAGAGCCGCATTCACTGCGGCGATTCTTCTTCAGTATCGTTGGCACTGCCTGTCAACTCTGCGCGTCGGGCCTCAAACAGCATTTCATTGATTGCGAACTCCGCGTTCCCTGACCACGCTTCGCTGCCGAATGCAGTGATGTCGTAGTACTCGGGGATGCCGTCGCCTTCCGGATCGGTAAAGCCAACCCCAAGGTCGTCGCATTTCAGCATGACCTTCCGCTCGCCATACGAAGCCGTCAACTCCCAGTTGCCGAAGTAACTGCCGTAAATGGTGAGATCCAAGGGGACCCCGGCAACGTCTACCAGCAGATTGGAGGATTGACTCCTCCTCTGTTCCGGCCAAGACGCCAGACCATCAAGTTCGACGGTGACCCCCGGGACCAGAGTAAGAGCATCCATGACGTTGTCCAGCGCGTCACTTTGCTCCCTCCAACCACTTCCACCTGCATCGACATAGCAATTTGTCACCAGCGCATCCTCAGCTGACGTGGACCGGCGGGCAGGGAAATATCCGCTCGCAGAAGGGCCCTTGGAACAGTTGCTTCCTGCGTCCTGGTGCTTCCACGGCTCCACGGAGATTCCAGAAGACCTGCGATCCTCACCTCCGCAAGATAGGAGGCCGTGAACGTCAATGCAGTGACGTCCTGCTTGGTGTGGTTGAGGCCGACGAGTTTGGCCGAGGCGGCATCGACGTCGAACGAAAGGGAGGAAATATCGTCGGGTACCAGATCCTCCCAGTCACCCATATTCCCTTCGCTGATCGTGACGTCCCGCAACAGAACATTGCCCTCGTAGGCAAGCCGCAGAGCCAAGCTGAGCCCGTCGGCATCACTTGGAACTGAACCAAATATCTTTTCGGTGGCCCTCCTGAGATCGCTGAAGATGTGGGGACCTTCGGTCCCGAGCCACTGCTGATAGGCGTTGCGCGTGTCCTTATCTGCCGAGACAACTACATACTCCAGGTCCCGGCTTCGCCCCTCATGGATGTACGCCCGGAGGTGAGCACTGTCGGCTGCGCCGGTTTTCACCTCACTCTTTCGTTTGGCCGGTCCTTCCAGCAGGATCTGGTCACGAAGAGCTTCATGGGCAAAATCTGCGGTACTGAGGACACGGATGCTGGACCCCAAGGATGTGATGACCCCGCTCAGGTCCAGCGCGATGTCTTTGGCTGTCTTTTCATCCGGGACCTCCACCGAAAACCCGGCACTGTGAAGCTTCTTTGTCGCAGCCCGGAGTGATACGTGGTGGCCGTGTAGGTGCTGGCCCCATTCCCAGATAACGGTGTCCGTTACCCAGATTTCAATGCGCCCGTGCTTATCAGCGCGGGAACAAAGAGACCTCAGTGTTTCCATGCCGGGCGCTTCGGCGAAGATGTTTGTGTCGAGCGCGATTGCTCCGACGCGGCTGAAGTTCGGATCGGACCCGGCAGCAGTTTCCATGCCCTGATCGTCGGGCAAAGTTCACCGATTCGACAAATTGTCCCGTCACAAGCCCTTTTTACGGTTCGCGGAGACGCACCCGCTGTACTCCGGTGCGTCACGGCGCTCATCGGATCGGCCGCCCTTCCCGCTCGCGCTCGAGGTTCGCCTGCTTCTTCGTCGCCTCCCGCACCCGGTCCCGGACGAAGACCGCGTCCTTGTGCGTGATCGGAGCGTCGTGGACATCGTGCGAGCCGCGCAGGAAGTTGCTCGTGCGGTCCGCGATCGAGTATGCGACTGCCTGCTCGATCGCCGCGCTGGTCTCCTTTACCTCACCCAGCTGCCCGTGCAGCGCGGCCAGGCCCTGTGTCTGCTCACGGCCCCTCCGCTCCAGGGCTTCCATGCGCGCCGCGATGCTGCCCAGCAGCGGATCACGGGAGCGGAACAGCTGCGCCGCGCGCCGGGTGGCGGCATCGGTCGCCAGTCCAAGGTCGAGCTGTGCCAGCAGAAAGGCCGTGACCAGGCTTGCCTGGCTCAACCGCTCGGCGAACTCGCGGGCTGCCGTGTCGCCGACACCGAGCTCACGGACGGCCGCTGAGCGCAGCTGCTCCCGCAGCGCGCCGACGATGGCCTCGGGCAGGGCCCGGACGGCAGGCTGGCTCTTCACGCCCTCGAGCCGGAAGCCGCTCTGTGGCAACGACTCGCTGCCTTCATCCCCTCCGCCGGAGCCGCCCCTGGCCGCCGCAGACTGCACGGCCTCCTGATGGTCGGTGTGCTGGAGCGGCACGGGCGGGATGAGGTTGGCATCTTCCTGCGGCGACACCGGGAGGGCCGCGGGGTGCGCTTCGGCGTCAACATCGTCGTGCACCTGCGGCATCGCTGCTGTGTCCACGGCGACCGCGTCGCTCTGGGCCGGGGGAGTGGTGCTGCCTGCTCCCGAGCCTCCCCGCTGTCCGGCACCGGTGTCCCGGTCAAGGTTCTCGGCGCTCTGCTGCGGGGCCTCATCCTTCTCCGGCGTGTCCTGCTCCGGCTCCGCCGGCTGTGCCCGTTCCTGGGCCCGATTCAAGCCCTCGCTCCCGCCGGTCCGGTACGCATCGAGGAAGGACGTATCGACGTCCATCAGCTCGTCGGTGGACGGCATGATCTCGTTCAGACCCTGGCTCACGTCAGCTCCCCGTTCTCCTCGTCCAGCAGATAGTTGTCGCCCCTGGTCAGCCCGAGCAGGGAATCGAAGCCCATGGTCACGACCCGCTCGAGGTTGGCGTTGTTCGTCGAAAGCGCCTTGAGCTCGTCGACGACCTGGTTGATGCGCGCGGTGAGCAGATCAGGGATGTCGAAGTCGAGATTCTCGCGCCGGATCTTCTCGGCGATCGCCTCGGCGTAGTACTCGTTGGCGGAGGGGTAGCCGCGCCGCTGCGCCCAGTACTCCGCCCGCTGCTTCTCGTCCGAGGACAGGCGGGTAAAGACCCGCTCCCTGCGGTCGCTGCCGTTCTGGTCGGTGCTCGGTCCACCGGACCTGGTCGCAACCCGCGCAGCGGGAGGCGCAGCCTTCGGCTCGTCGACGACGGTCATGTCTGGCCTCTCCTGTCATATTCGACTGATGTACGAGTCCATTCTAACGTTATTCGAATGCCTGTCACGAATGATTGGGCAATGACTTGTGACAGACCTTTGCGGAGAGGTTAGGCAGAGAGGTAGAGTCATCTGCGTCACCCGGTCAGCGCCTGATCGCGTGTCCCCTAAAGTGGGCGGCCCCGGGTCATTCGGCCCCGATGCCGGGGCCGCCCCACAAATGGTTCGACCTGGGCGGGATGGAAACCACGCCGGCATTATGCTCGAACCTGTGGAAATTACGCTGACCGTTGAAGATGCCCAGGGCGGACTGACCTATGTCACTGCCACGGGTCCCGACTATGACACGGCCCTGGCCGCGGCCAAGGAGAAAATCCCGGAAGAATCCCGCGCGATCGTCATCCGCACCGAGAGATCTGAAGCGTAGCGGCATCAAAACAAAAAAGAACCCCACCCGGCTACAGCCGGGTGGGGTTCTTCGCTGTCAGGCAGTCAACCTTGCAAGGTTCAGGTGCTGCGAGGCCTTCGGGCCTTCAGACCAAGAATGATGAGGCCGAGCAGGCCGAGAGGCATGCTCAGTATGCTCAGGACGATATAGACGAGGACTTTTCCGATCATGTGAGCAATGAGGAGCGGCCCCGCGAGAATGAACCCGCTCAATCCGCGCGCTATCGGGGCCGTGGCCCTGAAGTAAAGTTCCCGCGCCAAGGGGAACAGCCCTATATGCAGGACCGTCACGACCGCACCCAGAACCCATTCCGCAAGAACACCAGCTCCGGTCTGCCGTCCGGCCTGGAACCCCTGGGCCAGGGCAGCCGGCGCAAACGGCAGGGCCAGCAGAAGGCTCGACGTCAGGTAGGTGAAACGGAGATCCTTCCAGGCGGCCAGGAGGCCGTTCACTCAGCTTCCTTGACCAGCGCCGTCCGGACGCCGGTGTACTCCCGCTCAGGTTTGAAGAACCTCCCGACCTTTTCAAAAAAGGTGTACGGCTCCCCTTCGACAAAAGGGACCTCGCCGGTGTAGCCGGCGGATGCGGCGAGTTCCCGGACCTGGGGATCCAGCGGCCGAAGCTGATCCCGGTGATAGTAATGCCCCCATACCTGGACAGCTCCCTGCACTACCACGACGGAAGGGAACGACTGGACTCTGGAGCCGTTCCTGCTCCCACCCTTGACGTAGCCGTGCTCTCCGGCCGAATGGTCATCCAACAAGAAGGAGATGGTCCGCTCGCCCCGGGCCCATGAGGGCAACGCCTCGGGGGACTGATCGAGGAAGTTGAACCATGCGGTCACGCTGTCCACCTCGTGGGTCGACGGGTAGAAGCCGCTTTCGTCCGGGTCGGGGGCATTGTCCTTCAACCGGAGACCGTGGGAGGTGGACAGGCTGTCAAGGCGTTCACCTGTGTGAACGACGAGAGTGCCGTCTTCCCTGAGCTCGGGCATCTGCCGGGGCTCCACGGGCCACCGGGCGCTGGTGTCCCATGCAGGGTCGGCCGTGTCCAGGGCACTGACGTCGCAGAAGCGGGAGTCAACGATGCAGGCTGCCACGGGCTCCGACAGACCGGCACTGCGGAGTGCCTTTTCCGCATAGCCTGGGCCATGGCCGCCATAGCCCACGCTCACGCCGTCGATGCCGATCCACTCGCCCGTGCCCAGCTGCCAGAGCATGTGTGGCACAAGGTACTTGTCCGGATGGCGGTACCTGAAGGCCTGGGGATGGAAGCCGCTGCGCATCAGCACGTCTCCGGAGTGGAACCCACTGATTGAGCGCACAACAACGGTTCCGCACGCATCCACGAAGTCGCCGGCCAGCAGATACGGCAGTACGGGAACACGGCCGCCCTCTACCGGGTTGTCCCCGGATGCCCATTCACCCACGTTCCATGGAGTGCTTTGCTCAAAGTCATAACCCAGCAACCTGTCCAGGTTGCTTCTCTGGTCCTCGCCCAGAATCTTCGCCGCCTGGTACTGAATGTCCTGTTCGGCGGTCTGAATCCGGTAGTAGGCCTCGGCCTTGCTGTTGGCCTGATCCTCATCATCGTCGCCGACGTCCTGCAAGCAGGCCCTGTAGTACGCAGCCCGCCATTTGTTGCGCTCCGCAAGCAAAGCAACGAGGGTCTTGTATTCGTCCTGGTGCACTTGGTCTCCTTTTGACGGCCAGGCAATAGTCCATTTGCTGGGGATATGCCGGGCTGGACACTACCCGGTGGTTACGTCAATGAGAAGTCATATGTGTGTTTTCGCAAACCAAGACACCCTGGCTCCGCGTGCCCGACCGGGATGTCTGTGGTCATTGCCAGGTCTGGCCGCACCAGCAACGGCCCTCTTCGTGTTCCTGGATGACCAAGACCCGTTCCTCGCCGAGCAGAATGATGTCTTCGTAGCTGAGCATGCCTCCAGTGCAGCATCGGTTGCCGACTGCAGGTAGGGGAGTCCTGGCGTATGTGGAAAACCGCAGGGACGATCAAGCTCGTTCCGGTATACCCAGCCGCCTTGTTCCATGGTCCTTCAACCTCCATCCGAGCCAGGCCTACCATGGAGGAGGGGAGCTCCGTCGGCCGATTGTCGGGACAGGTCATGGCACCACACAACACGAATAGGCGGGACAACCGCACCCCTGGAATTGCAACATTGCGCCCCGGGCACCGCATCAGGGAAATACGCCAGGACCTCCATGACCGACACCCTGCCCGGGCCCGGTACCAGGTCATTGCTGCGCAGCATTCGGTCGCCGGGGGGGGGGCACCCCTTGTGCCCCCGGCCTCGGATGAATACCAGATCCGTCTCTACACGCGGTCCCGCAGCGGAGACGTAAGGATGCGACTCGCCGCGGTCAGGGAGGCCATAGCAACCTCGCCATATGTCTGGGAGGACCTCGCCGCTGATGGCGTGCGGGAATGGGTTGAGCCTTCGATTGAGGACGATGTGCTGTTGTCGGCTGCACTGGTGTCTCTGGGAACTTTGAGCGCCGAGGAACGCCCTTATTTGGGCAAGTTCGTGGTCGAGGAGATCTACGAGATTCTGGCAAGTGCAGAAGCGGAATACTGGCACCGGGCCGTATCAGGCCGCCGCCGGCACTGACCGAATCAGCCTGGTTCCGAGATCCTAAGCTCTCAGAGCGGACCAAACGTCGTTCTTGAACCTATGAAGCATGGGCCTCTCGGCTGAACTCTGCAAGAATCACGGCATGGTCGACCGCACTGCGTCCGATGAGCACTACGTGCTTGACCTGTGCGATGGCGTCCTTGGCATGAGCAGCTGTCGCCAAGCGACGTTCGATTGGCTCCGCGGCGACCCGTCCCCTTTGCGACCCCTCGGCACCAAGCTACCCGTGGACGGCTTTTGGTCCGATCTCAAGCTCGTCGTCGAGTTCCAGGAGGAGCAGCATTCGAAGCCGTCGCCGTTCTTCGATCGACGGCAGACCGTCTCTGGTGTCGGTCGCGGCGAGCAACGTCGCCTCTACGACGAACGCAAGCGCCTTCTTATCCCCGAACATGGATTGAAGCTCGTTGTGATCGAGAAGTCCGCGTTCATCGTCAAGTCGAAGCGGATCCGGCGCGACCCGCCGAGAGACATTGCCGTGGTGCGCGCGCACCTCGGCAATGCGCAGCCAAAACGGCTCTAGTGCCGACGTCGCCATCGAAGTGCTGTGATCGGTAGAAGCCAGTCAACGGCATGACGAAAACCCGCGATGGATGAGCCTCAGACCTTTGCGCTGGCAGTGCAGTCCACGAGTGCCGAGGTGAAGTCCTTCGACTTCCAGATCTTCTTGTCCTCGTCCTTCGGCAGGAAGTCCGAGATCGATCCGGCCCCTATCGGTGCGCCGCCGGCGAGGAAGCGCAGCGTCTCCTGCGAGAACCCCGCCTGGAAGACGACGCCCGCCAGGCAAGCGCCCGAGGCTGCGTAGGTCTTCTTCTGATCCTCGTTCAGCGCATAGGAGGAGAACGTCGAAACGAGCCCCGCGGTCAGCTGCGACGAGGAGTTGATGCTCGTGCCCTGCGGCACCGGGAACTTCGGCGTGAGATCCGGTTGCCGGGCCTGGGGGAGCTCCTGTCCCTGCTTCGGCGGCACGTAGACCTGATCCTTGCCGTCCTTGCCGTCCTTGCCGTCCTTGCTGGTCGTGGCACCCGGGGCCGGGGTCGGCGGGATCACCGCGTCGACGCAAGCGTCGAACTTGCCGCGCAGCTCGGGGGAGAGCATGATCGCGGCGTCCATCGCGCTGACCTCGCGCAGGCCACTTGCCACCGCGGCGATGTCGTCGCTGCCCTTGCCCACGATGTAGGCCTGCGCGGCGTCCGAGAGCTTCTTGTCCTGGACGGCGCGGACCAGGCACGCGCCGCCGTCGGTGCTCTTGGCCCCGGTGCCCTGGAACACGAGCCGGTCCAGCGCCTTGCCGAGGTCCTCGCTGGTCACCTTCGCCGCGCTGGTGCTCGGACTCGGCGACGGCTGCGCCGTCTCTGAGCCGGCGGAGCATCCGGCGAGCAGGCTGCCCAGCACCGCCAGTGCGGCGGCGGACAATGCAGCCTTCCTCGTCATCGGGGTCTTCATCGCCATGGCCTCTCCTGTCGGGTCGATGTCTGCGCCGGATGGCACAGAGCCCGCATCCGACTGGTCTTTCAGTACATCTTATCCGATAGATCAATCGAATGGTCTATCGGTTGATGCGCGAAGAACGACACAAAAGACGGCTGACAGAAGGTCTGCGCCAGGCCCTGGCGATGCCTGGTATCGCCAGGGGGCAGCTGGGCTGGGAGGGATCAACGGAGTTGATCCGGACGGGTGCTCGACGCGTCCCGAGCGCGTCACCGGTCCCTGAGTGGGCCGGGTCGGGACGGCTTGCCGTGCCCGGACGACGCCGAGCGAGAGAGGGACTGCCAATGACCCGGACGACTGTGCCGACGGACCTGATGCCGCGCTGCCAGATCGCGGACCCGCAGGTGCAGGAGCACCTGCCGTGCCAGCACCACGAGAGCGGCGGCGTCCAGTGCGAGAACCCCGATCCGCACACGGACGATCACTGGATCTCGGAGCACACAATTTCCCACGCGCTGGCCGGAAACGGCTACGCCTGCACGGCATTCGACCCCGCAGAGCCGGCCCGAGCCTTCCAAGGGCCTGTCCAGACCTACACCGAACAGCAGATGGTCGACGCGCTCCTGCGCTGCGCCGCGGACCGGGACAGCCTCCCGCGCAACGACTACATCCGCCGCAGACACGACGACGAACCATCCGCGCCGCTGCTGGAGCGCCGGTTCGGCTCCTGGAATGCAGCCCTGGAGAGAGCGGGCCTGAATACCACCGAGCAGCCGCTGCACTTCCAGGGCGCGACCACGAAGTGGACCGAGGAGATGATCCTCGACGCCCTGCGCGAGTGCTGGATCAAGACCGGCTCCATCGCCGTGCTCGCCTACGAGGCCTGGCGCACCGACGGCATCTGCCGGACCCATGTTCCGCCGGCGGCCACCATCCGGTTCCGGATGGGCAGCTGGTCGCGGGCGACGCAGCTCGCCGTGGGCTGAGCCGGCGGCCCTGGCGCGGGTGGCTGCCATCCCGCTCATCCCACTGACCGCACACAGACCGAAGGACTCCATCATGACGATCGCCCGCCCCCTCCATGACGTCATCGACGACGCACCTCCGTCGGACGCCATCGCACAGCAGATCCAACTGCAGGCCGCCGCTGCGCTCCTGCCCGAACAGGAGTGGCGCGGCGGCTGCACCCCCGGGGACGATCCGGTCCCCGACGTCTAGGGCGGCATCCCTGGCATGCCGCAGGACGTCGTCCTGCGCACGACGGCCGCTGTCGCTGCCCGCGGACTGGAAGGCCGCCTGGGGCCCGGCCCCGCTCTACGACATCGCCCACCTGGCCTGTGGGCACACCGTTGCCCGCCGGGCCGCCTGACCCGGGGCAGGGATACAGCGACGCAGCGCAGCTGCGCCGGGGGACCCATCGACTGAACCATCGACCAGCGAAGGAGCGTCCCGCTCATGCCCATGACACCACTGCAGAGCTGGGCCCTCATCGTGCTCCTCGCCGTCTTTGTGCTCGGGCTCATCTGCCTCTACGCCGAGGCCGAGGCTGCGCTCCGGCGCAGACATACAGACAAGGCGGCAGCACAGCAGCCGCAGGCCGAGGAGGCAAACAGCCCACTCGTTCCCATTCCTGTACCCCCCGCCCGCCCGACCCTTCGTCTCATCCAGGGGCAGGGCCGGGGCTCCGCGAGGTCCCGTCGCGGTCCCGCCGAGGTCTACGACTGGGCCCGCCGGGGAATCTAAAGAGACCCCTTCCGGCCCCTGGCCTCCTGCGGGGCTGGGTCAAGACTTCATGCGGCCCACCGCCGCACCACGAACAGCCCCGGGCCGTCGCGAGAAGCGCCGGACACACCGTTCCTGCCGCAGCCCGGCAACGAAGCCACGGCGGCCCGGGGTCAACAACCATTCACCTGCCCGTGCAGGCATCGAAAGCGAGAAGAACCATGGACCAGACCATCGCACCGCCCGTCATCAAGCACAGCGTCGCCGTCGACTTCGGCGTCATCGAGCTCACGGGCACCCTGCAGCACGCTGACGCCCAGCGCAGCCTCGTACTCCTGACCGAGGAGGCCCCCGAGCGCATCTCGGTGAACCTCGAGGCATATGGCCTCGTAGCCGGCCCGGGGCGAGTGTTCATCAAGGACTGGTCGGAACACACTGGCTTGGCCGAGCGCCTGCAGGAGGCGGGGCTCGTGCGCATCATGCGCTCCGTGACCGTCGGCCCGTTCGCCTCCACCGCCCACGAAGTCGAGGTGACGCTCTGATGGCCGCGGACACCCATGCGCTGAGCATCCTGAAGCTGAGCACCGGCCACCTCGAGAAGATCGAACAGCTCCAGGGACGTATGCTCGCCCTCGGCGAGGAACAGCTGGAGGTCGCGCGCCGCCAGCTCGAGGCCCAGGACACGCAGAACGTCCTCGCCTGGCTGCAGCTGCAGCAGGCCCAGGGGCATACACCGGACCCGACGCTCGTGGACCTGGTCCGCCGGCGGTTGCGAATCTGAAGCAGACAGGAGAAACGCCATGGACAACATCATCGAGAGCGCCGGAGTCCTCATCGCCACTCTTGCCTTCATGATCTGCCTCGCGTGGCTGGGCTGGTTGCTGTTCCGGCGACGGTTCCCGAACCGGGACGGGCAGATCGCGTACCTGGAGGAGGACTACCGGCGGGCCTGCGAGAGCGGAGACGTGGCCGCGGCCGATCAGATCGAGGCTGAACTCTGGGATCTGGGGGCAGCACCGGGCTGGCCTGGGGCCGGGCGTACCGGGTTCGATCAGCGCAGCTGATGCGGGACCCGTGATGCAAGGGCATCTGGGATCAACGCAGTTGATCCGGAAGGAGCACTGAGGAGCGCTCGATCAGCACAGCTGATCCGAGTCTTCATTCGAAAGATCATCGTCTGATCAGCACAGCTGATCCGGATGGGGGTCTGAGAGACAACCGAACACTTCAACTCACCATCGCGCGCGGAGCAGGGACACTGCCCGCGCGTTTCGTGCACAACGAGGAGAAACACTCATGTCGAACCCCCGCAACTCCGCCACCGTCATCGGCCGCCTGACCAAGGACCCGGTCGTCTTCAACAATCAGGACGGCTCCAAGAAGGTCGCGTTCACCCTGATGGCCGACCACAACTACACCGACAGCCAGGGCAACCGCGGCGCTGACGCTGTGCCGGTCGAGGCTTTCGTGCGCGCGACCACCAACGGCATCGGCCCGTTCGCGAGCATCCACAAGGGTGACCTCGTGGCCGTGAACCTCAAGCTGCGCCAGGACCGCTACACCAAGAACGGCGTCGAGGTCTTCGAGCTCAAGGCAGTCGTCGAGGACATCACGTTCCTTGAGCCCCGCTCGGTGACCCAGGCCCGCGTGAACGAGCGCGTCGCTGCCGCCGAGGCGCAGAACCAGGCCCTGCAGACCCAGCCGGCTCCGGCTCCCGTCGCAGCCGCTGCCGCACCGCAGCCGGCCGTCGCCAGCGCCGTCCACAGCGAGGAGCTGCCCTTCTCCTGAGAAGCGCGGCCCGCACCCAGCACAACCCACAACTGAATAACAACCGAATAGGCGGGTCACGCACGCCGACAGTCCCCGTCCGAGGAGCCTCGCGCTGCTCGGACGGGGATCTGCTTTCGCTGGCCGCCGCCCTGCCCTGCCCCCAACGTCATCAGCCAAGAGAAGGAGTTCCGCCATGCAGATCGTCGCCGACGCGAACGTCGAGGCCACCGATCACGACCAGGCCCTGCACGCAGGGCTCACCGCCGTCGTCGGCTCGGTGATCACCGACCACCCCGGACCGGATGTCGAGGCCATGGTCGACGACGTCGTCACTGCCGTCATCCAGAAGCTGCGCCTTCACGCCAGCCAGGTCTTCGTCGCCGATCACGGCGGCACCCGCCCCGTGGAGCGCTTCCGCACCGTCACCGGGCGGATGGACCTGGAGGACCCGGAATGAGCCTGGTCCAGCAGCTCGAGCCCGCCGCCGAGGTCCAGCCGGCTGCCGGGCTTCCCAGGGCGGCGCGGATCCTCGCCGAGGCATATCCCCAGATCGTCGACTTCGACCCCAGTGGGATGACGATCGAAGAAGTGCACTACTTCCTCGGTGAGTCGGCTGCCGTCGCCTTCTTCCAGTTCCTGGTCCTCACCAAGCGGTGCAAGGCCGCCGTCGGGATCCGGCGCTGAGAGCTTCCGTGCAGAGCGGTTCGATCCCTCCATGGGTCCGGCCCCACCAGCGCCCCGCGCGCCCTGCCCTGCCCTCCCGGCAGCAGCGGCGTGGCGGGGCGCTGTCTTTTTGTTCAGGTTTCGTTCCTGGCCGGGCGTGGAGGGGATCGGCACAGCCGATCCGGATCTGACGACGAAGGACAACGTCCCCGTCCTGCCACACTTCACTGGAGGTCCGCCATGTCTGGTCTCAGCTGCCCCAACGATGGCGCGCCGATGGAGTCCGACGCCCCCGCCACGGCCCGCGAACGGGCCGGCCGGCGCGGTTGCGCCTGCACCCACACTTGCCCGGAGTGCGGCTACTCCGAGATCCGCTGATCACCGCCCATCAACCGAGGAGGGGCCATGTCGACCTCCGTGCAGCACCGTCATCACCGCAACCACGACCACACCCTCACCGGCTTCCTGTCCGCCGTCACAGCGGTCTGCCAGGAGCTGAACGCCGCCGACGACGCCGACGAGCTCGAGCGCCACGTCGGCTGGGTCTCGCACTCGTGCGAGCCGGACTACCAGGTGCTCGTCGAGCTGATCGGCCCCGCGCCGGGCCTCGCCCTGCATCTGGTCATCGACCTGGACATCGACTCGACGGTCGCCTCCGCGCAGATCGTCGGCACGGCCGATGACGAGTCGTTCACGACGGACGTCGAGGTCGGAGTCCGGTTCCTGTCCCATCTCGTCGAGCACCACCTCGCGCCAGCGGCCAGGCCGTGCGACGGCTGCACGGCTCCGGACTCCCTGCGGGCACCGACCTGGAAGTGAGTGGCGAACGGCTCCTCGTCCCTTTCGTCACAACCCCTCGCCGGCTCCTTCCCGGAACCGGCCCACGGCGCTCTAGCTCAGCGGCAGAGCACTCGGCGTTCTGACTGCCCGCGGTTCGATTCCGCATCAATCCCTGGTCGGGCAGACCCAGGCAACAGGCCCGTTGCAGGGCGACGCACGAGAGGTCACGGGTTCGATCCCCGTGAGCGCCACAAACCCAGGGTCGTACAGGCCCGCGCGATTCATCAGCTGCACCAGCTGCACCAGCCAGGAGGGCACTGCCATGACCGACACCATCACCCCCGCCTTCCTCGACATCGTCAAAGACGGCGGTCCTGCGGTCCAGGAGGCTCTGTTGCGCTCGACCGAGCGCCACCGCATCCTCGGCGGCAAGAGCGCCCGGATGCTGCGCCGGGGCGACCGGGTCGCGCTGCGCGACCTGAACCCTGATCTGGATGGCGGCACAGCCGTCGTCGAGCAAGTGCGGCCCTCGGTGGGCAGCACTGTCCACATCCTCACCGTCGGCGGTGAGGCCCACCTCGTCCGCGGCTCGCGCCTCGTGCTCGTCGCCCGCGGACCGGAACAACCCTGACCAGCAAGGAAACCGCCATGTACACCGGACCCATCAGCAACGGCATGCTGCTCGGCATGACGCACAAGGGACGCAGCGCATTGATCCGCGTGCTCAGCCCGGACGTGCGCCGCAAGCTCGCACACATCGCCTCGCTCGGTGCCGAACAGGAGACCAGGAAAGCCGCCGAGCACTTCGACGCTGGCCGGCGCATCTGGGCCGGTACCAGGCTCGACCACGCCCAGTCACTGAGCCGGCTCGCTGCTGAGCTCACGGGCGAGCCCGACGGCGTCTTCGTCGTCGAACCCATCGACTCCGGATCCGTCGCGGCAGGCAACTGATCTCTCTCACAGGACCCCTGGCACCGAGCGCATCGCTCAGGGCCGGGGGTCCTGTCTTTCTCTTTCCGGAACAGCCAGCACAGCTGGCTCGGGCGTGCCCGTGGAGAAGCACGCCTGCCACCCCGGCCAGAGCGCCCGACGACCCCTCCAGCAAGGAACCCCACCATGAAGCGCACCCCCTCCGGATCTGTCTTCGGCGGCCTCATCGCCGCCGTGCTCTGTATCGTCACGCTGACCGGCTGCGAGGACCTGCCGAAGGCCCCCGGCGTCCCGGGTACGCCGTCCACCAGCACTGCGGCAGCCCAGGACCCGGGACAGGTGTCCTCTGGCAAACCGGCGAGCGTGGAGACCAAAGTCATCCGTGTCATCGACGGCGACACCGTCGCCGTGCTGCCGGTGGCCGGCCTGCTCGAGGCGACCGACAAGCATCTCGGGATCCCCGAGCACACAGTCAGGCTCCTGGGCATCGACGCGCCCGAAATGAACTATCACAAGGATGCCGGGCCCGAGTGCGGCGCGAGAGCCGCTACTGATCATCTTGGCGGCATCCTGCCGCAGGGCATGCCAGTGACCATCGAGTTCGACCCCGGGGCAGACAGAACTGACCGTTATGGCCGTTCTCTCGCCTACGTCATCACACCGGCCCACAACGACGCCGCGCGACAGCAGGTCACCGACGGCTACGCCATGCCCTGGTTCCCCAAGGGCGAGTCGGAGCCCCAGCGGATCCCCGAGTACCGCACGGCGGCTGACAACGCCGTGGCACAGCATGCCGGTGCGCACTCACAGTGCTCCTCCATCGGCCGCGGCTGAGCTGCTGCACTTACAGACTACGAACCAGGAGAACCACATGCCCATCCCTACAGCACCCTCTGAGCTGGACGAACTCCAGGTCGGCGACAAGGTCCTCGTCAAGAGGGTCCTCGACCACCCCGCCTGGATGAAACAGGTCCCGTGCGATCCCCGCAATGGCTCCACCACGAAGTACGTCCGCGACCCGCAGGTCGTGGAGGAGCTGGGGGTGAGCAGCGTGATGGACCGCCGGGCGGTACCCGCGATCGCAGCTGCCGGCAACTGGCCGGGACGTGACGCGCACACGCTGGTCCGCCTGCCCAACGGCTTCTGGTACGACTGCGCCACCGGCCTGCAGGACGGGTCCGGATCCACGCGCATCGAACGCATGCACTGAGCCTGAACAGAGCCCGGCACGGGGGAGAGCCCCTGGTGCCGGGCTCGTCTCTTTCCTGGCGGCTCGTCAGATCGGCACAGCCGATCCGGATCTGGACTCGAAGGAGACACCCGCTCCTTCCCGACCAGAAGGAGCAGCACGATGAGCAACGACGACCACAAGTGCAGCCTGGCCCAGCTGGAGCGGGCGCTCGAGGCGCTCGACGGAAAGCTGAAGCGCCTGGGGCTGGACGCCCCGGTGCAGATCCGTGCGATCGGCGGCTTCGCGCTCATGAAGTACGGCATCCGTGCTGCGGACCGGGCATTCACCGTCGACATCGACAGCGTCACCGGTGATTTCGCGCCAGAGGTCATGGCGGCAATCCATGAGGTGGCCGACGAACTGAACCTGGAGCGCGACTGGATCAACAACGACAACGTGATGGACGGCGACGACACTGAGCTGGTGGCCTCGATATACCAGGCGCGCTGGATCGACGACGACACAGCGTACGAGTGCATCAGGCTTCAGCTGGCCAGTGTCCCCACGCTGACCCGCGCCAAGATCATCGCCGCGGACACCGCGGAGTTCTCCGGTCGTGCACAGGACCTGCCGGATCTCCTGGAATTGCTCCGATTCCAGGGCATCACCACCGCTGCCCGGTTCGATGCCGCTTACCCGGATCCCTACGACGAATACCCCGCCGCCCGCGAGGCCGTGCACGAGCACTTCGCTGCGGACAGGACGTTCGCCTGAAGAAGACCCCACCGCCGGAGCGCGTGCTCCGGCGGTGGGGTCTCTTTTTTTTGTGTCCATGGTTTACTGCTGGCCGGAATCTTCGGAGTTACCTCCGTCGTCGATGTCCTTCAGCCGCTGTTCCAGCCGGGTTGCGTGGGCCTCTTTGACTTTCCGGTAAACCTTGACGCCACCTGCAATGACCAGACCTGCAGCCGCCAAGACCCCCGCGGCGATCAGGTCCTCTGTACGGGCATCCTGCTTGCCTGCGTAGTAGCCCTTGCCATAGACCGCGCTTCCCGCCACGAATCTCTCCCTTTGTTGAATTTTGAACTCCGCCGAAAGCCTATCCCAGGGTCGTGGAGGGGTTGTGCCGATGCTGCGGATCATTCGCGCTTTGCCGCCGCGGGGTTGGAACCTTCTTGTTGTTCTTCTTCTTCGTTTTTGCAGATGCAGCCGGTGGAGGTGACAGCAGAGCTGTCACGGAGGAGTCATCGACGAAGGACGGCCTGCAGTGCAGCGCCGTGCCCCACAGGATTCCGAGGAGAACCGCCATGAGCACCATCGCCGCACCCATGCAGGACGCGCTGCCGTTCGACTTCGGCTCTGATGTGCTGGTCATCAGCGCGCCCGTCTACGACGAGCAGGCCCGCCAGGCCGACCGCGAGCTGTGCCAGCGCTACGTCACCGGATGGTGCGGCACGGCGTTCACGGCGGACGGAACACGGGCAGAACGCGCCGAGACTACCTTCGCGGACTTCCAGGCGGCCGCCCGCCGTCTGGCAGAGGGCTGAGGAACCAGCGCAGCTGATACAGGTCCGCATCGAACAAACGACTTCATCAAACAGGAGGGGATCACCGTGTCCACTGCCACCACTTCCGAGCCCGACCTCGACGCTGAAGCTCAACGCGTTGCGGCCGTCCACCGGCTCGCCACGAGCAAGGCCTTCTACCCGGAGCTGCGGCGTGCCGAGGCTCAGGCCCGGGTCCAGCTCGCCGCCGCCGTCATAGCAATGGACGAGGTCGAGGACCGCATCGCCGCCGGCGAGAAGATCCACTCACTCTACGAGCAGGCTGCAATCGAACGGGCCAAAGACGCCTACGCCCAGGCGCTGGCTGATCTCATCCGCGGCGAGTCCAGCGTTGAGGCTGACCCGTCGACTTCCCGACCCATGAACCAGGAGCACTGATCACCATGTCCTTCCTCGAGAAGATCGGATTCGTCGAGACCGCCGAGCAGGAGGCCCAGCGCCTCGCGCAGTCGCCCGAGGGCTCGGCCAACCACGAACTGTCCAAGCTGCCGGTCACCATCGAGCAGTGGCCCCAGGACCTGCTCATCGAGCTGCCCTGGCACGCCACCGAGCGGGGCTCAGGCCACCGCGTCGTCGTGGTGCCCATCGAATACCGCGGCGAGGCCCGCACCGAGGGCGAGGAAGAACCCCGACCTCGCAAGCGCCACGCTGGTTGGTGGAACTGCGCGGTCGTCGCCAGCGACCACCCCAGCTACCCGGTCGGCGGCTACCGGCTGAGCATCCCCGCTGCCGAGCTCGCCCGCGGCAAGCGGATCGAGCTCTGAGAGAACAAATCCAACGACGAAGGAGCGTGAACCACCATGCCTGACACGATGCAGACCACCGTCCGCCGCGAGCGGATCCTCCGGAGTGTCGGCAGGGCGCTCCTCGTCACGGGGATCGTGCTGAACGTCCTCGCCCTGCTGCCCGCGATCGCAGCCAGCGCCTGGACCGGCCACTGGACGGCGAGCGTGGTGCTCGTGGTCCTGTCCGGTGCAGTCTGGGCTGCTGGACTTCTGGGCCTGAAGACCTGGGCTGCCCGGCTACGCCGTCACAACGACACCCAGCCCAGCCAGCACCAATGACCAGTCGCCCTGCCTGATCCCACCAGAGCCCCGGCTCCTGCGCTCCGGCGCGGGGCCGGGGCTCTTGCTCTGTCTCTGAGGCGGGTCCACGCGCTGCGGGGCAGCGCCTGGTGTTTTGCAACAGCAAGAGAACCATCCCGAACAAAGGAAGAGCCATGACCACCCTGACCACGACGCGTGTCCCGCTCAAGCAAATGGACCCTGCGATGCTCGTGTTCGAACTCGAGCGGGAGATCCAACACCTCATGCCCGGCACCACGAACACGGAGCTCGTGACCCGCGCAGCTGCGACGGCTTCGTTCCTGCACCGGAAGCAGACCCGCTTCATCAGGGGAGACATGCCTCGCGTGCCGTACATCGAGCATCCGCTGCGCGTGGCGTTGCGCCTCCTGCGCTGGGGCGTCACCGACGCTGAACTGATTGCCGCAGCACTGCTGCATAATGTCGTCGAGGACTGCAGCAAAGAGCTGCTTGCTGCTTTCGGCCAGCCGGGTGAGGATCCCCTGGGCTGCCTGGCGCGGCTGTACGGCCGGCGCGCCTCGGTGCTCGTTGGGGCGGTGACGACTCCTGGCGGCAGCACCTCCTACGAGGAGCACCTCACGCGGCTTGCCAACTCCGGTTCCCGGGCGCTGCTCATCAAGGCCAGCGACCTGAAGGACAACGCCGGTTCGATCCGGCACCAGCTCGGTCACGGCCAGGATTCGCGCATGTACCGCATGCTCTTCAAGTACATGCCGGCCGTCGAGATCGTCGGAGCAGGTCTGCGCCGCTCGCTCTGCTGCCCTGCGACCCAGCAGTGCACCATGGCTGCCATCGCCGCGATGGAAGATCTCAGCCACGATCTCGCAGCCCTGTCGGCCGAGCATGGCATCGACTGATCAGCATGCCGCATGTCGCAAAATTCAGAAAGGAACCTGATGGGAAGCAGGCAGGTAACTCTCACCTCGTGTGATCGCTGTGGAGTTGAGACGGAGTCGGATGTTGCCCATGAAAATTCAGACAACTACGACCCGGCCGCCCACGTATGGCGGACATTGAAATTCCACTACATCCAGCCGTGGTTCTTCCTCTGTCCCGATTGCGTGAAGGCCTTCCTCAAATTCATGGCCATGGAAGCAGTGCTGCCGGTCAAAGTGATCCGCAGGCCCGACCGTGCCTGAACCAGAGAACCAGGACTACAGCAGAGACCCCACCGTCAGGAGCATCAGCTCCGGCGGCGGGGTCTCTTTTTTCTCTGGTCACTCCTTTCTCCCGCGGACCGGATACTCCGGCTACCAGCCGGAGCTGAAGGGCAAGCGCACGTCACCGGAGAGGATCCCGCCGCACAGGAACAGCAGTGCCGAGACGCCGATGAGACCAACGGCGAAAGCCACCGGCCGGTCCTCGTAGATCTGCCGCAGCCGGGAGACGAGGCTCTGTGGCTTCTTACTGGTCTTGTTCGGGTCTCCTGCTGGACTCTTCCGGGTCTCGTCGTGGTCGGTCATGGGTCTGCATCCCTTCTGATCGGTGTGTGGTCTGGTACTGGGCGGTGGATGGTCTCGTCGAGGGCTGGTGCGGGTCCCGTCAGAGCCCCGACTTCAGCGGCACGACGATGTCGCCGACCATGAGCACCAGGCTCATCGACAGCATCGCCAAGCCGATCACGTAGGCGACCGGCAGCTGCCTGGCGACGTTGACGTGACCGGGATCAGGTCGGCTGAACCGCAGTGCCAGGCAGCGCCTGGCCCCTTCAAAAGCGCTGCCCGCGATGTGGCCGCCGTCCAGCGGCAGCAGCGGTATCAGGTTGAACACCCCGATGAAGAGGTTGAACGAGCCGACCACCAGCCCGAGCAGCGCAGCCTTGCCGCCGATGTCGAGGCCGGGTTTGGTAGATGCCGCGACCTCGCCGGCGAGCCTGGATCCACCGATGACCGACATGGGTCCGTCCTGGGCACGCTCGCCCTGGCCGAAGATCGCCTGGGCGACGTTGTACACGCGGGCGGGCAGCTGCACGATGGAAGACACTGCGTGCCCGGTCATCTCGCCCATGCGCTCCATCGTGTAGACCAGGCCGTGCCTGGTCACCACCTCGCGGGACTCCGGCTCGACACCGAGGAAGCCCACTGTCGCAGTCTGCTTCGGGCCGTCACCATCGAGGTCCCGCGGCATGGCGATCGTGTGCGAGGCCTGGAGCTTCACCTGCGTACCATCGCGCTCCACCTCCATGGCAGCGACGCTGTCGCCGTTGGCGTGGATCAGGTCCGACAGCTGTGACCACGAGGTGACTGGCTGGCTGTTGAAGCTGACGACCACATCGCCGGGACGCAGCCCCGCCGCCCGGGCGGGGGAGACCTGGTCGCTGTCTTGGCACGCAGTGCGCTTGGCGTCCTGGGGGATCACGCAGTCGGAGACGACGGAAACCGCAGGGCGGCCGGTCGGCTCGACCGAGTGCACGCCGTAGATGCCATAGACACAGAGGAAGCAGAGGAACGCCAAAGCGATGTTCACCCCGGGGCCCGCCACCATCACCCGGATCTTCTTCGCCGCGGGCAGCTTATAGAACAGACGGTCAGTGTCGCCGGGTTCGACGAGCTCGAACTCCGCCGCCCGGGTCTACGAGACCATCTGTGCGAACAGGCCCGTGTTGGACTTGCGCAGCGTGAGGGGCGCGTCCGGGGTCGCGGTGCTGGCTGCGACGAGGACGTCGCTGTGCGCTTCCTGGTATGCCGGCGCGGCTGCTGTATCTGCTGGCACCTGCTCGCCGCGGGAAATCTGCTGCTCGCGGTCCGTCTCGGGCGGGAACATGCCGATGATCTTCACGTAGCCGCCGAGCGGGATGAGCTTGATACCGTACTCGGTCTCGCCCTTCTTCAGGGACCAGACCGTCGGGCCGAAGCCGACCATGTACTGGCTCACCCGGCACCCGAACTTCTTCGCGAAGTAGAAGTGCCCCAGCTCGTGCAGCGCGATCGAGACGAAGATCGCGGCCAGGAAGATCACCACACCGAGCACGTACAGGGCGACCTCCGGGCCCGTCACGGTGTGTACCCCTCGTCGGGCCGGCTCTGTGCGATCGTCATCGGTGCATCTCCTCGTCATGCCTCGTCTGTCGATGCTCTATCGCGATAACAGGGAGCATCGACTCGTATACGTCAATTCTCGCATGTCGAATGCCATTCAGACAGGACGTGGCATTGATGACGAGAGATGCGAAGAGCCCTTCCTGATCCTCTTTCGATGATCAGGAAGGGCTCTTCGCCCGCGCGGACCCGGGTCAGTTCGAGTCACCGCGCGTCAGCTCAAGAGCAGCCGCCTCACGCTCCCTGTAGACCTCGTAGAGCGTCCGGCCCGCCGCATCGACCTGCAGGAACGCCAGCAGCGCCTGGTCGACGTCGATCATCCCGGCGGCCACAAGCGCGAGCTGCGCCTCGAGCCAGGTCTTCATCACGCGCCACGCAACACGCTCAGCCTGGGCCCGGCTGGTCCGCTCGGCGCGCGATCCCGCCTTCAGCCGGCCGGCAGCGTCCTCCTTCTGCAGCAGCGCCTCCATGCGGTCGACGCTGGCTGGAAGAGAGAAGCCGCGCATGCCATGCGGCGTCGCGAGCAGGAAGTCCAGGGAACTGGGCACGCCAGAGGCGTCGTAGTCGACGCTGATCCGGCGGGCCCCGTGCTGCGCGAGCAGCGCCTGCATCTCGGCGACGGTCTGCGCCGCCGAGATCTTCGTGGAGTAGTTGACCGGAGCAGCCACGGCTCAGCTCTCCTGGTCGTCGTCCACCGGCACCAGCTCGCCAATGCCGCGCACCGTCCAGTCGCCGCTCGCCACATTGACGAGCGTGCAGTTCGACCCGGCGGTCGCCTCCGAGTCATACTCCTCGAAGACGTAGACCCGAGGCGGCACGTTAGTGCCGTCGTAGACGTCCTCGTCGAGCATGACGTGAGCGCCGAGCTCGACGCCCTTGTGCACTACGACCTCCGGCGTGGTCGAGTCGTAATCTGCGGTGACGCTGGCATTGGCCGCCGGGGTCTGAACTGACCGGCCATTTCGATGCGACCTAGATTCGGACGTCTCGACAAACTGGTCGTTCAGCCAAGCATCCATGTCGGTGAAGTAATACCGAATCTCGCCGCCCGCCTTCTGATATCGTGGCCCGCGGTGCTTCGTCCGCCAGCCTCGCAGAGTCTGCTCTGCGAAGCCCAAATAGGAAGCCGCGCACTCCGATCCGACATAGTCGCGCCCCTCCTTCAACGCGGCATCACGAAGCTGACGTCGAAGGGTCATAACCACGCTCATCACGCAGCCGCCTTGCTGCGCTTGCCCTCGGGCTTCTGGACCTCGACGGCCTTCGCCGCCAGGTACAGGCCCTCGCGGTTCAGGTGGCGCGAGTACGCGGCGTCGAGGTAGAGCACCGGGATGCCGCCGGCGGCCTTCTGCAGGACAGGGCGCAGGATCTCCTTGATCGGACCCGAACCGCCGCCGTAGACGTACACCACCTCGGTGGTGCCGCCGACCTCGGCGAGGACGTCCTCGAAGCGTGCGCCGATCTCCTCGGCCAGGTACTCGGCCTCCTCGTCGACGTAGCCCCTGGCGCGGTCAAACCTGCCCTGGAGGAATACGCTGGGCTCCTGCTGCAGGAAGTCGGCCAGCGCCTTGCGGTTCTTGAACCGCAGGTCCTTGTCCCCGCTGGTGCTCATGCGGTCCAGCGCGTTCGTCAGCGCGGTGCCGTAGCCCTGGTCCAGCGTGCTGGCCGCTTCGGAGTTGAACGCGCCGTCGGTGAAGACGGGGAAGTTCACGGTGCCCTCGCCGACGTCGACGCCGACGGTGTTGCGCACACCGACCAGCAGCTCGGCGGTGACACCCTGCAGGCGCGCGGCCTCCTCGGGGTCCGAGGCCCGAAGATCGTCCAGCAGAGCCTGCGCCAGCGGCGCGCCCTTGTCGGTGATCGCGAACTGCGCGGACGCGCCCTCGGGCAGGACCTGCACATCCTCAAACTGCAGGCGCACGGTGACCGGCGTGGAGAAGTTCTTCACGGTCACCAGGTGCACCGTGGGGTCAGCCGCGCCCAGGAGTCCCACGAACTGGGCAGCGTAGGCGCTGCGGCGCTGCACGTACTCGGCAATCGGCAGAGCGAGGCCCGTGCGCACTGAGGCACGCAGCTCGCGGTCCGGCAGCGCGCCGTGCTCGCGGACATAGTCGCGCAGGGCCTTGGCGGCGAAGACGCCCAGGACAAGCACCGAGCTCAGTTCCTGGTCAGCCTTCGAGCGGGATCCGACGACCTCGAACTGCGTGAACTTCGACCCCGGGGTGCTCAGTGCCGCGCGGCCGAAGGTGCGCAGGTCCGAGTGCCCGATCAGGGGAGTGGTGAACGAGGCGGCGACGCGGTTGTAGAAGTCGTCCTCCACCACGATCTTGAAGGCATCCGAGTCAGCCTCGGGCACCTTGGGCGTAGAGCGCGAGGTGCTCACCACGGCCGAAGGAAGGTCGATCGTGTCGAAGACCTCCTTGCCGTGGACCTCGCCGCGGATGACGCCCTTGACGTATCCGTTGCCGACGTCGATGCCGCCGGTGAGCTGGATGGTCTTCTCGGCGGTGCGGGTGTTGCTCATGGTTGTGTCCCTCTCGGTCAGGAAGTCGGTGTCTCAGGAAGTGCGGTGCGGATCAGCGGGTGAGGAAGGCGTCCAGCCCCGAAGGGACAGAAGGCTCCTCGACGGGAACAGGGTGGGGCTCGCGGACGGGAGGCGTGGGCGGCGGCTGAACAGCCTGGGCTGCCTCGACGCGCTGCACGGGCTCTGAAGGAACAGCAACAGGCACGGCAGCCTCGTCACGGCTTTCGCGACTCTCGTGCTGGCTTTCACTCCCGTCACGGCCGTCATCGCCGCGTTCCTCTCCTTCATGGGGCTCGCTGCGCCCAGGGTCCTGCTCGCCCTGCGGCGGGCGGCCGCGCCGGGGAAGCTGCTCGACGGGACGGTTGACCACGTCGATGTAGCCGTCGCGCTGGATGGACTCGCGGATCAACAGCTGGAGCGACCTCGAGATGTCGTACTGCTCGTCGAGCCACCGGTTCGTCGACTCGTCGGCCCGCGGGACGCTCCAGCGCAGACGGCGCGGCTCGGCCTTATCGGTCATTGCGAGCACCCCCTTGCGCCCTCGTGCTGATGGACACTGTCCTCGGTCATCGCGGCCCCCTCTCATGCGCGGTCCCCGAGGCGCTACTGCCAGTCGGGGACCTTTCGACTCATTTATTAGCCATCATTCTACTGGTCTTTCAATGGTCTCTGCAAGGACCACGCCAAGACCAGCAAAAGGCCACCAGCAGATCAGGCCTGCATCACCGTGAGCAACCCCTGGCCGCGGCGGGGCCCGTGGGAGCCGCCGGCAGGACCCGCAGAAGACCACGGGTCAGCCGAGGAACCAGAAGACACAGGACTCATCAAGGGCTCACCCGGGACCGGCACGCGGTCCGCTGCGGACCAGCAGAAGACCTCGATCAGGCCGCGGCACATTGGAGGGCGCTCGGTGGTCCCACACAAAGCACAGAACCGCCCTCGAAGAGACCAGTAACAGTCCACCGTCGCGAGCCGGACCAGAGCAGACCTGTAAGAGACCATCATGGGACCAGCAGGACGCCCGAAGCGGCCCCGAGGAGTGCCCTCCGGAACTCAATGGGGTCTGAATGGCCTTTCTGGACTCTCTCGGGTCTTGTATGGGTCTGGTCTGTGTCCCTGTCTGGCCATGCCGGTGCAATGATCTGTCCACTCCGGGACCAGAAGGGGTCCAGCGATGCGGGCCCGGACCGGTACCTGGAACACCCGCCTGCGACACCTCGAGGCAGTGCCGGAGCGAACGGAGGGGCTGTCGGAGCAGGGTGGAGCAGCCGTGGTTGCGCCTGTGGCGTCACCGACCCGCCCGGGGGCCGCAAGGAGAGCGGAGGGAAAAGGCGAACCGGGTAGTAGGGCCCCGCATGGAGCGAAAGGGCAAAAACTCCGCTTCCTGGAGAGGCTCACGGGCGGTGGGGGTCCAAAGGTAAGAACCCGTGAGCCTCTCCAGGAAGCTGCACCTGGTGGGAGACCCGGGCGGCTCGGTGACGCTGGGAAGCGGGGCTCCCGTTGGATCCAGGGAGGCTTCATGCTTCCCGGGAAAGCTCCTCTTCTGATGCGTCCACGAGGGACAGGCCGGGCGGTGGCCGTCGAGGACTCGCTGTCGCTCATCCTGGGGTGCAGCTGCCACTAGGAGGGGCAGGCGGCCGGCCCGGAACGGACCCCGGCAAGGAAGCGGTGTGGGCCCGCCTCGGACGCGGTGCGACAGGTGCTGGCGCGACCGCGAAACGGAGCCGGAGTGAGCGCCCGCACGCCGGTGCGACGAGCGCACCGACAGATCAGTGCAGTGCTGTGACAGCAGAGTTTTCCACAGCCTGACGCGACAGGTCGCGAGGAGTGGTGGACCGCTGCGCGCCGGGCCTGATGCGCCTGCGGCAGCAGGATGCACCAGGGGGTGCGGACCGGGCTGCGCCCGACGTCGCTGACGCTACATGTGAGGACCCGTACGGGTACCCGCTCGTGCCTCGCGGTGGTGCGGAAGATGCATCCGTACGGCGTTGCAGCGAACGGCAAAAGGGCTGTACACCCAAAAGCCCGTAAATCCAGCGGAAACGACATGACCCGTACACCCGCTGCGCGGATGGAGAGGGGGTGTACGGGTCAAGGGTGTACGGGTCGTTTCCCCTGATATTCCAGGCTTCCGCTAACGCTCCAGCCGTGGAATGGCGAAATGGCGGCAAGAGAGGAAAAGGGCATAAGGGAACCTGGCAACAGCGGTCCTGCGGACCCTCCGCTTCGCTCCGGTCTCTCGCTGCGCTTCGAGACGCTGTTGGTCGGCATAGCCGACAGGTTCCACCGCTCGCTTCGCTCGCCGGTCCGTCAGTCGCTGCGCTCCCTCCGGCTATGCCCAGCGCTGCGCTTGAGTGGAGGACACCCCCGCCTGCCCCGCCGCATTTGTCCACAGGTGGACGACGCGGCAAAGGGTGCAGCCAGGCGGTGGATCACCTGGCGCTGCGCACCAGGTTTGTCCGAGGAGGACGGCCCGTCGGCCGGCCCGCTGCGCGGCCCAGTCGGAGCAGTTCCCGACACGGTTCACCAGTAGGCCGTCAGGCCAGCGGAGCTGGCACGGGAGCTGGACCGTACATCGAGTCTCCGCGGACCCCTGGCGGGACCTGCACT
Organism: Arthrobacter sp. NQ7; assembly: GCF_029581595.2. Lineage (NCBI taxonomy): Bacteria > Bacillati > Actinomycetota > Actinomycetes > Micrococcales > Micrococcaceae > Arthrobacter > Arthrobacter sp. NQ7. The sequence goes on from NZ_JARFXU020000012.1 coordinate 66,115, forward strand.
CGATGCCCGACACCTGCATCCCGAGAAACAGAAGGGGCATCGTCATGACACACGCCCGGAAGGCATCCAGGTCCGCACGCCGGCCGCAGCCGCAGCTCTCGCCCTACGACACCGGAGCCAGGTGCGAGGCCAAGCCGTGGATCCCCTACGGAGAGCGAGTCACTGAGGCGACTCCGGCGGAGAGCTTTGGCAAGGTCGACTTCGACGATGAAGAGAGCGGCACGGTCTGCGTCGCCTACCTCGAGCGCGACAAGGACGGTGGATACACCCTTCACGTCGCACCGCTCAGCGAGGACCGGAAGGTCCGGGTGGCAATCCATTACGAACGCGGCGGTGCCAGGGTCAACAGTGCCCAGGCGTCGGCAGCTGCCGCGTAGTGACCTGCCGACTGAGAAGGAACACCGGGAATCATTCCGGAAAACATTGCGGCGAAAGAGGACGCGAATGATGCAGCGACAGACGAGTATCACAATCCGGACTGCCACCGCGGCGGCCTCGGCGGGATCTATGCCGATGACCAAGATGACCAGCCGGGAGGCATCACGATGACCAGTTGATTCAGCCATGCCCTGCTCGTGACCGGTTCCCGGACCTGGGACGCCGCGGAGGCCATGAAGGCGGCTTTGAACGAGGCCTGGAGAGCCTGGGGACCGTCTGCGGTCGCCCGACCCGTGCTCCTCTCAGGGCACTGTCCCAAGGGTGCTGACGCCATGGCCGAGCGGCTGTGGCGGGCTGCCGGCTTCGAAGTAATTGAGTTCCCGGCCGACTGGAGCGCTGAGCCCAAGGCGGCGGGCTTCACCCGGAACCAACGGATGGTCGATGCCCTCGTCGCCATGCGCGCCGGGGGAGCGAAGGTCCGTGTCGCCGCCTTCCTGGACCTTTGCAGCAAGTGCGACCAACGCACCGGCCAGCAGCAGCTGATGCCCGGAACGCCAGGGCACTTCTCACATGGCACCGTGCACGCCCGCTCCCGCGCCCTGGCAGCAAGCATCGAGGTCGAAGACATCATCCACCCGCGCCTGCCTCCGTTCTGACAAGTGCACACCCCGGACATGACAACAGCCCTGCAGCTGGTGCTGCAGGGCTGTTGATCCTTGATTCGAATAGGTGGCCGGAAATCTCTCCGGTATGGCCCCGAAAGACTGCGAGAAGGATGGGGCTAGAGAGTCCGCTCGATGCCGTGTGCCTCATCGTGGGCCTTCATGACCGCTTTGGGAATGCGACCGAACTCGGGCACTTCATGACCGTTCTCGCGCGCCCACTTACGGATCTCCTCGCGTTCCTCGGGCGTCGTCTCGGGCACGAGTCGCTTCTTCTCGCCCTTCTTAGTGGCCTTTCGACCCTTACTAATGTATTCCTTGAGATTCTTCTCAAGCTCTTTGCGCTCTTCGTCGGTCAGGTCTATCTCGAACCAGGTGTCGCCCAGTCCGAAGGTGACTGTGGCAGCATCCGGCTTGCCACTGATGTCCGACTCCACAATATTTCGAATAGCCATGTCTTGAATGGTAGACGATCCGAACCACCTTAGAGAAGTCTTTGGGCACGCCAGAACGACAGATCTTTCGAATGCCTTCATCATAGGCCGAAAACGCTGCTATACCAGCATAATAAACCCGCCGCACTGCTAAAATCACACTGCCAGCGGGTGCCTTTCCCCACCCCTGTAAACCGACCATTCGACACGATCGAGAGGCCCCCCACCATGACCATTCTCCAGACCGTCGACGACCATCCACTGACGGACGACGGCGTCGACCTGTTCGCCCTGATGTGCCAGCGCCGCGGCTGGACCGACGAGTACCTCCGCGAGATCGAATCAGCTGAACACGACGAGCTCCTGGGCCTGGCCGAGATGGTCGAGGCCCTGGAAGACGCCCGGGCCGCCGGCCACAAGGTCACCATCGCCCCTGACTTCGACATGGACGGGATCTCCTCCGGTGTGCTCGGCTACGCCGGACTGTCAGAGCTCGGCTTCGACGTCGAGCTGCACGTGCCCGACTACCGCCGCGGCCACGACCTCACGGCCGAGGACATCGCAGAGATCGCCGCGACGTGGCCGGACACCAAGGTCCTGCTGACCTGCGACGGGGGAGTGAACTCCCACCGCGGGATCGCCGCCGCCCGGGCTCTGGGATGGAAGACCCTGGTCACCGACCACCACGAGGAGCTCGAACCCGGTTCGAGCGCCGACGTCACCGTCGACCCCTGTCGGATGGACGAGACCTACGCCAACACCGGCATCTGCGGCGCACACGTGCTCTACCAGGTGTTGGAGGCCTATGCCCGCGTCCACCGGCCGGAGAAGCTCTGGGAGATCCGCCTGCTGCGCCTGTTCGCCGGCCTGGGCACCGTCTCCGATGTCATGCCAGTGCTGTACGAGAACCGGCAGCTGGTGCGCGACTCGCTGTCCATCGCACGGCTGCTGTACGCGCCCGCGCCGCGCACCGTCCCGACCCCCTGGGGCTTCGACCCGGACCCCGAGGCGATCGACGTCGGGCAGTCGACGCTGATGCAGCTGCTGCGCGTCGACCCGCACCACCCGGCCTTCGTTCGGGCCTTCGAGGGCTTCGCGGTCCTGCTGAAGGCCTTCGGCCAGGCAGGCAAGGTCCGCGACATCGACAGCATCGACGAGGGCTTCTACGGGTTCTACCTCGCGCCGGCGATGAACTCCCCGCGCCGCACGGGCGACCCGCTCGCACCGTGCTTCGGTGTGTTCACCGCGCCTGACCAGGACTTGATGCTCGAGGCGGCACACCAGGTCATCGCGACCAACGAGAGCCGCAAGGAGCTTGTCGAGGTCCACACCCAGGAGCTCGAGGAGGGTGATCAGCCGCTGGCCCCCTGGGTCTACTTCTCCGAGGCCTACCCGGGCATGTACGGTCTGCTCGCCAACCGGCTGATGGAGCGCCACGGCCACCCGGTCGTCGTGCTCAACCGTCCCGCCGGGCCGGATGACTACGTCGGAGGCTCCGGCCGGGCACCGTCGTGGTTCGGCATCATCGACACGCTCGAGCACCAGGACGGCATGCGTGCCATCGGCCACCAGCAGGCCTGCGGCGTCAAGGTCGACCGGGCGGAACTGCTCGACGGTCTGGTCGAAGCATTGCGGGAGGCCACGCAGGTTGCCCTGCTGGCTGTCGTCCAGGATGAGCGCCGGGCCGACCTGGTCCTGGGCCCGGACCGGGACTGCGATGCTGGCCTGGACGACCTGGAGCCTCTGGTCGGCTTCGTCCGGCGTGTGGAAGCGCTGCGGCCCTTCGGCCACGGCTTCGTCGAGCCGGTGGTCGAAATCGCTGTCGAGCCCCTTGGGCTGCGGGTGGACCGGATCGGTTCCGATACTGACTGCGGCCATGAGCGCACCGACGCCAACCTGATGACCAACGCCCGCGGCTACCGCGTGTGCCGCCTGTGCAAGAAGCATCTGCGGCTGGTCACCAGGTCCGGGCTGTCCTGCCTGTGGTGGAACGTCGCCGAGGAGAAGGGGCCGGAGATTTCGGCTCTGACGCGGTCGGCCAGCCGCACCGAGGTCGGAACGCTGCGTTTCATCGCGAAGCTGCAGCTGAACACCTTCCGCGGCGAGACCCGCGTCCAGGCCGTCATCGAAGAGCAGATCCCCGCGTCTGTCTGACCACGGAAAGGAGGCGGGGATGCCCGCTCCACCCATCAAGTCCCGGCTCGTCTCCATCGCGTGGTGTGTCCTCGTGCCCCTCGGCGTGCTCGCCGCCTACCTGGGACTTGGCCTTGCCGTAGTTTCCGTGGTCGGCGAGCCCGTCCTGGGTACGGCGGTGCTCGGAGGCCTGGTGGCGCTGCTCGTCGGCGCTGCCAGGCTCTTCCGACCCCGGTGGTTCGCCAACGCGCCAACGGTCCGACCGATGTCCGGAACACCGCGCTTTACCCGAACGGTGCTTGGGTGCCTGGCTCTGGCGTTCTTCGCCGGCCAGTCCCTGGCCCTGTGGCTCTATATCCTGGGCGGCTCGGCGGGATTCGATGAATCGACCCGAGCCAGGACAGACGCCGGTCCCGTCGTGGCCCTCCTGCTCGCACTGGTGGCAGCGCCGGTGGCCGAGGAGATGCTTTTCCGCGGCCTGCTCTACCCGCTGCTGCGGCGCAGGGTCGGCATCGTCGCGGCGGTGCTCGTCACCGCCGCGGGCTTCAGCCTGCTGCACGCCAACGTCGTCCAGTTTGCTGCCACGCTGCCCCTGGCGGTGCTGCTGGCGCTGGTCCACGAACGCACCCGCGTCCTGTGGCCGTGCGTGCTGCTCCACCTGGCCTTCAACCTCGCGGCCGTCCTTGTCCCCGCCCAGCTGCTGGGCGCATTGGCGAACCCCGTCTCAGCGCTGCTGATGACCGCGGCGTTCCTCGCGTGCGCCCTGGCGGTGTACCGCATGGCCGCACCCGCGCCCGGGCCTGCACAAAACGACAGGGAAGCCGGCGGGGAAGAAGGCAGGGAAAGCGAGCCACAGGCCGCATAGCGGCCGGGCTCAATGTGCAGGACTGACGCTGGTGCCCTCCGGGCGACCTTTCGGCCGTGGGCCGACGGTCTCTCCGGAGGGCCTGCTCTTGGGTGACCGGGGTGATCCGGTCACCGGGGGATTGGCTGAAGGATTTTCGTCAGCCAGACCTGAGAGGAGGTGGATCCACCATGGCAGTCGTCAACAAGTGCGCGTATGACGCGCAAGGCCGGCTCGTGCGCCCCAGCGGCAGCGAAGTGCGCCGCGCGCGGTTCGCCAGCGACTTCGACACCGGTGAGAGGCCGACCTTCGATCGAGGGTCCATGCACTTCTTCACCATGAGCACCAGCGGCCGCACGGCGGAGCAGGCGCACGAACGCGCCCGCGAGATGCTTGCCCGCTTCTTCGAACGCGCCGAGTCCGTCGCTGGCTTCCGCAAGCTCGAGATGCGCCGGAGGCAGGGTGTGATGCCCTGCAACCGCAACGTCTCCATCACCTACGAGATCCTGTACGCCGTCGAGGACGGCCACCGGGTCCGTGCCCACATACCCGAGTCCCCCAATGCGGGATACCGGCGAGGCCGCAGCGCGGCCGCCTTCTAGGCGGCCGGCGCACCCAGGGCCTCGCACCAGCGTGAACGCGCAGAAAGGCCGGAGAGCTCCCTTCCCACGGGGATGCTTCTCCGGCCTTTCTGTTTTCACGTTCCTGTGACAACAACACCTGGTGACGGTTCCTGGCCCTAACACCGATGCCCACTCTATCAGTGTCGATTCATCATGTGCAATGCAGTCGGCGTCCCATTCCGGCGACCATTCGAAGGCCTGTCTCGAATCACTCGGAATAACTCGGAAGCCCGGTCGACCAGGACGCGGGACCCATCGCGATCGCTCCCGTCAGGGCCGTCAGGGCCTGATGCTCCGCTGCACGGGAGGACGCAGCGCCGAGGTGTACCACGTGTCGTGGTACACCTCCCGATCCCGGTGCTGGCCTGCTCAAACCGCGGGTCAGGCGACCGCGGCCGAGGGAGTCTGTACCACGTGCCCGAGCGGACGTGGTACGCCGTATTGCCTTGGTAGATCAGCGTTTTCGGCAGGTGTACCACGAGTACCACCAGATTCCGAGCGTTTACATATGTGCGCGAAGGACGCCTCCGATCGGTCATCCAGCCAGTAAGAGCTCTTATCCCCATGCGCGTATATCTAGTCTTTATTTAGTGGTACAAGTGGTACAGGGGGTATATAAAGCCCGTCTGACCAGGGCAAACGCCTGTACCACGTGCAAATCTCCATGTGGTACACCCCGTTTGGAGAAGTCCTGAAATCCCCGACTGACCAGGGGAAACAGGTGTACCACGTCAAGTGGTACACCTTCCGATACCCATTGGGGGTATGCCGGCTCGCTGCTGCAGCCGGATCCCAGCTCTGGAGGTTCCCGGCCGGCCGGTCGGAAGAACTCCCCGAACCCCGACCAGGGGGTCGGGCGGCTCACGCCGCCCGCGGGGGAGTGCTCGAGCACGAGAAGCCAGCGGCTCCGTGGGGCATACGCCCCCGGAGCCGCTGTTTCTCATTCCAGACCGCACGCTCTCGTCGTGTCGCCGTGGCCTCCGGGTCTCGCGCGCGACCCCTCCGAGCCCCACCCGGGTACCACCCGGGACCTCTGTCGGACCATGAGTCGACTATCAGTCGACTCGTTGCGAAAGACTATTCGGGTGGCATAGAGTCGTGAGCACGTTCCTATTCGATTACGAGACCAATCGGCTTCCCACTCACTGCCGGCAGGTACTCGACGCGATCGAGAAAGACAGCAGCATGACGACTCCTGACGACCCAACGCCCGTCTTCGACGAGGACTTCGACACCCCCTCGACCAACCCTGTCGCCGACGCCTTCACCGAGGTCATGACGTACTTCGCCGACGGCGGCGACATCGCCCCGCAAAACGAAATAGTCACGCGCGCGACCGAGGTCTACCTCCAGCTGATCGACCCGTCGGACCCGCCCGCACCGCGCCTGCTCGAGAAGCAGCTGCTCGCGATCGTGAACGGCGTCTCCAAGGCCGAGAACAGCAAGACCAAGGTGGCTGCCGAGAAGCTGCCCCTGGCCCGGCACCTGACCTACTGGCAAGTGGCGCAAATCCTGTTGAGCCTGCACCACGTGATCCGCATCGCCCCCAGCGCCAAGGACACTGACCGCGAGTACGACCTGCTGGCGATGTACCAGGCCACCGGTCCGGGCCGCGGCACGTACACCACCAGCGAGGACGACATCCGCACCACGGCACGCCGTTACAACACGCAGCTGACACTCAAGGAGTTCGCTGAGGTCCTGGCAGTACTCCGCGAGGACAGCCCGCGCCGGCACCAGTGCAGCCACAGAGACCTCATCGCCGTGAACAACGGCGTGTTCCACTACGGCCGCGAGGCCCGGGACATCCATGAGGGCGGCAAGGCCTTCCACTTCGAACCCAAGTCGCTCGTACCCTTCGACCCGGCACTGGTGTTCCTGGCCAAGTGCCACATCGACTACGTCGAAGACCCGGACAACCCGGTGATCGTCCACCCTGTCGACGGCTCGGTCTGGGACATCGAGTCCTGGATCCGCGAGCTCTCCGACGAGGAGGGTATCCCCGAGCTGCTCTGGGAGGTCATCGGCGCGATCATTCGGCCGCACGTCAGTTGGGGCAAGACTGCCTGGTTCTATTCAGAACAGGGCAACAACGGCAAGGGCACGCTGTGCTCGCTCATGCGCAACCTGTGCGGGCCACGCTCGCACACCTCGATCCCGCTGAGCGACTTCGGCAAGGACTTCGCGCTCGAGCCGCTCGTGCGCGCCAACGCGATCATCGTCGACGAGAACGACGTGGGCACCTTCATCGACAAAGCGGCCAACCTGAAGGCGATCGTCACCAACGACGTCATCCAGATCAACCGGAAGTACCGGATGCCGATCGCCTACCAGTTCTTCGGCTTCATGGTCCAGTGCCTCAACGAGTTCCCGCGCGTGAAGGACAAGTCCGAAAGCTTCTACCGCCGGCAGCTGTTCGTACCGTTCAACAAGAGCTTCACCGGCATGGAGCGCAAGTACATCAAGGACGACTACCTCCAGCGCCGCGAGGTCCTGGAGTACGCCCTCTGGTACGTGCTCAACCGCGCCGGCGCAGCCGACCCGGGCAACTACTACCAGCTCTCCGAGCCGGTGGCGACCAAGGTGGTCCTGGCCGAGTACAAGGAGGCCAACGACCCCGTGCGCGCCTTCTGGGAAGAGTTCCGCGAGCGGCTGGTGTGGGACCTGGTGCCTTTCACCTTCACCTATGACCTCTACAAGGCCTGGTTCGCGGACGTCTCGCCCTCGGGGTCGCCGGTGAGCAACAAGCAGTTCATCACGGACCTGGTTGCGATCGTGCGGCCTGACCCGCTGTGGCACTGCCCGGACAAGAACAAGAAGATCCGCCCCGGCCAGATGATGGCCACCCCCGAGACGACCATCGCCGAGTACGAGCTGAAGAAGTGGATGAACCCGCACTACAGCGGCTCGGACCCGAAAAAGAAGTCGCAGCCGGTCCTTCAGGCCAACTACCGCGGCCTGCTCCGGCACACAGGTCCCGCCGCCCAAGTGGACGCCGACGACGAGGACACCACAGGAGAGGACTGATCCGACCATGCCCACAATCGCCAGGGCCATCACCGAGCTCGCCCGGGCGGTGACCGACCTCGCCAAGCAACAAGGCAGGGCGAGCACCGCGCTGGCCGATGTCGCCCGCGAACAGCGGATCACCAACCTGATCGTCCGCTCGCAGATCAGTGCCGACCCGGAGGAGAAGCGGCGGCTCGTGGCTGAGGCCTCCAGCCGGATGGACGCCCCGCGCCGCCGCTCTCCACACAACCCGATCGACTGAAGACAAGAACGGAAAACAGGACATGACGCAGCCGCACCCGAACGAACCGAACTGGAAAGACGGATGTGCAGGAGAGGGAGTCTCACCCGGAAAGGAATGCGCCGACTGCACCGGCCAGCGTGAGCACTTCGGCTACTCCCTGGTGGGAGGTCGATGGGCCCGCGGTGCCCGGCCGGTCCCCGCGCCCGTCACAAGGAAGAAGCGCCGCCTAAGGCCATCCGCGGCAGCGCCCGGCACCCCGACCAGATAACTGTATACCCCGGCCGTGACGGCCGGTGACGACCGAAAGGCCAGACCCATGACCACCCAGCGCACCCCCGTCACAGCTGAGACCGCGCTCTTCACGTTCTACGACATCGAATCGCTGTCGAACGTCTTCACGCTGTGCGCCTACACCCCGCGGCCGGGCCGCGCCGTCCACGACCTGGAGATCTTCTTCCTGGCCGACGACCCGGCGCTGGTCGCCTCCGTCGAGCCCCAGGCCCTCTACGACACCGTGATCCGCTCCAACCCGGGGCTGCCCGCGGTCAGCGTCCAGCTTTGGAACCTCGGCACCGAACGGGGCAGCCTCCGGCTCGCCGAACTGATGGGCCTCTCGAACGCCGACCAGGTGTGCAACCACTCCGACCCAGGCGGGTACCCCGCGGCGCTGCGTCCGGTCTGCGACACAGACCCCGAATACGACCCGGCACTGCATCCGTTCCTTGCTGGCTACAACTCAATGAACTATGACACGACCATGGTCGCGCTCTACCTCAACGAGGCGTTTCCGGCCCCGGGCAGCGGTCGGCCGTTTCAGCCGACCACGGCCCGTACTCTGCGCGACCACAACGACCAGCTCTTCTCGTCCCAGCACATCGAGTACATGCCTGGCTACCTCGGCTGGGACGGGGCGGCTGCGAAGATCCGCCGCGCCATGCTTCACTCGGGCCGGCACCTGGACGTGGCCCGGCTGAACGAACTGCAGTCCAAGGTCAGCCTCAAGCGCCTGCTCGGGATGCTCGGCCGCCAGATCAAGGAATCCGAGAAGCTCAGCCATGACACGAGCATCGAGGCGGTAGAGGATCTCTATGAGCTGCTGGCCTACAACGTCTCGGACTGCCTTGGTCTGGCCCAGCTGTTCCGGCACCCGACGTACGCGAGCAACTTCGATCTCAAGGCCGCTCTGCTCACCCAGTTCACCGAAACGGTGTTCACCAAGAACGGTGCGGTGCGCAAGGACCGGCTGGCAGTCGACTCCTCATCGGCAAAGTTCGTGGGCCGCATCCTTGCACCCTACGCCTCACTGGATGACATCGAGGCGGTGTCCTTCGTATATCCGCACCCCGAGGTCGCTAAAGAACGCGGGATCGAGCCGGTCAACGTGCTCGACGAGTGCGTGCGCTTCTTCGAGGAGAACGTCGCGCCCGACCCGGCCACCCACTCCGAAGTGACTGCAGCCCAGCGCGAGGCCCACCGGCAATTCCTGCAAGTCGTGGCGTACTACCGCTCGATCGAGGGGCAGAACTTCAACGACTCCGAGGAGTACCGCGACAAGTTCAGCCTTCCGGCCCGGTCTCTGCGCGATGTGCCCAAGACCCCGAACAACGTGCCGTATTTCCGGGCGGACGCCTCGCCGTCGTCCTGCTTCGCCACGTTCTCCACCGGCGGCATCCATGGGGCCGAAGCCGACCTGTCGGTGTTCAACGCCGAGAAGGTCGAGCACAACGATCAGACCATGATGCTCATCCGGGCAGCGCAGGCCTTCCCGGACGCAAAGGACTTCGTGGCAGAGGCCAAGCGTCAGCACGCCATGCTCCGCCTGCCCGACGGCACCTTCGTCGACAAGCGGCTGGTCCTGCTGGGTTCGGACCCGGAGAAGGTCAAGTACCGCAAGCCGAAGAAGGACGACCCTGACCAGGCCTGGCAGCTCGCCCGCGCCGAGGCCCAGGTGCCTGACCCGGCGGACCTGTTGACCACCCAGCGGCCCGAGGCGGAGGCGCTGAACGTCGTCCTGCCCGACGGCGGTGTCCTGGAAGGCAAGGTGGTACTCGCCAACAGCACGGCCACCAATGCCGCCTACCGCGATGAGCCGGCCAAGAAGAAGCCGGAGCTGTTCATCGCCAAGGAAGACGGCTCCGACAAGCTGCACCCGAAGTTCGCACGCACCTCGGCTGGCCTGGTGATCCACGAGGACTTCACCAGCTACTACCCGAACCTGCTGCGCAACATGCGGGCGTTCTGGAACCCCGAGCTGGGTGAGGACCGCTACGCGAAGATCTTCTTCGACAAGGAGCGCTGCGGCCAGGAGATCAAGGGGCTAAAGAAGCAGCTGGCCCAGCTTCCGGGCGACAGCCCTGAAGCTGCGCAGCTGAAGGCTCAGATCGCCGGGCTCGGCGTGCTGCGCAACGGCACGAAGCTGATCCTCAACTCGGCCTCGGGCGCAGGCGACGCAAGTCACCGCACGCCGATCCGGATGAACAACCGCATCATCTCGATGCGTATCCTTGGCCAGCTGTTCAGCTGGCGGATCGGACAGGCCCAGACCCTGGCCGGGGCGCGGATCATCTCCACCAACACCGACGGCCTCTACTCGGTCGTCGGCGGCGAGAACGGATTCGACGAAGCGACCAACAACCGGGTGCTCGCCGAGCAGCAGGAGGCCATCGGCGTCGACATCGAGCCTGAGCTGATGTTCCTCATCAGCAAGGACTCGAACAACCGCCTGGAGCTGGAGGCCCCGGAGCCGGGGCGGTCCGTGGCAGACAGTCCGATCATCGCCGCCGGTGGCGGCACGCTGGCCTGCCACGCGGGCCCGACTCCGACGAAGTCGATGGCCCACCCGGCCGTGATCGACTTCGCCCTGGCCCGCTACCTGCAGACGGTGGCGAGCAGGGGAGAGTCGGCGATCGCGGAGCCCTTCGACCTGATGCTGGGCCGGAAGGTGATCGAGGAGGCGGTCCTGGAGGACGACCCGATCCGGTCGCTCCTGCTGTTCCAGAACGTCATCGCGGCCTCCCGCGGCTCGATCACCTACCCCTTCTCGGCTGCACCCATCGACCCCGCCGTGGGTGTGAAGTACAGCGAGCAGGGTCACGTGACCAACGTCCGCGACCCGCAGGTGCTGCAGATGGTCAACCGGGTGTTCATCGTCCGCGAGGGCACTGAGAACGCCCGGAGCCTGCTCAACGCCGGTGCCTGGAAGGTCGCCGCGGCCAGCCAGGCTAAACGCCGCGAAGAGGACATCGGCCGGACCAAGCGCGACCCGGTCGCGCTGGAGGTGCTGCGCCATCACGGCTGGGCCCGCTCCCGCGCCGAGGCCAGGATGTCGGACGGGCTCGCCGTGCTCCCAGACGACCAGGACGTCGTGGTGCGGCGCATTAACGCCATCGACCCAACCTGGTCGATGGTCGTCGTCAACGACGACCTGCACCAGCTGCCGACCGACCGGATCGAGCGGCTCATCGCCTCGCTGGACCTGGCCACCTACGTCCGGATGCTCGAGGAGACGTTCACCAAGAACTGGATGAACGAGGCCGCCTGAGCCGATCCACCATAGCCCGCACAAGGGGGCCGCGCACGCCGCGGCCCCCTTGTTCAACTCTGTGCACCATTGCGAATAGTTCCGCACAGATCATTCACTTCGAGTCATAATTGAGTATGAAAGGCAATTCAGACTCGACACGACACGACCACGAGAGGCCATCATGTCCCAGTCAACACTCCCTGTCCGCTCCACTGACCCGGAGACCTCCTACGGCGCCGCCGTGAAGGCCGCGCTCGGCGCATCCCGCGTCCGTCCCATCGTGCTCGACATCGTCCGCGAGAAGGGCCCGCTCACCCACGACGAACTCATCGCCGCTTACCACGACCGCGTCGTCACCAGCCTCGGCGAGGTGCCGCGCTCCTCGGACTCCGGCATCCGCAACCGGCTCAAGGAGCTCGCCCACCAGGGCCTGGTGACCGTCGCCGACATCGACGGCTTCTCCAACTACGGCAATGCGGCCAAGCGCTGGGTCGTAGTCGACCCTGACGACCCGAGCTTCGTCTACGACCCGGACGCCATCGCTGCCTACATCGACGACGAGGACATCGTCGGCTTCGGGCACTTCCTTGACGGCGACGCCTCCGACGCTGCCGGGACCGAGGAGGACTGAGCCCCCATGCCGAGGAAGAAGAACCAGCGGGAGAAGGCCGTCGAGCAGTACCTGCTCACGCAGTGCCGCCGGCACGGTCTGTTCTGCCTGAAGTTCGTGTCCCCGGCCCGCGGGGGCGTCCCCGACCGAATCGTCCTCACGCCCACCGGCACGGTCTTCGTCGAGGTCAAGCGACCCGGCGGAGACCTCGAGAAGCGCCAGCGCGTCATGCACGCCAAGATGCGCCGTTTCGGTGCCGAGATCCACGTCGTGGATGACGAGCAGGCCGTCGACGCCTTCATCACCCACGTGCTCGGTTACCGCCGGATCGAGAGCCAGCAGAAAGCAGCATCATGACCGCAACAGCCACGGCCGCGGGCCCGGAGACAGCCGCCCGCGACTACGAAACGAAAGACTCGGGATCACGCAGGGTCACCGCCTCCGGCATGCAGCGCGAGGTGAAGACAGGCCAGCCCCGCTTCGACCTGCTCGTACCGCTTCAGGTGCCCTACCAGGACCAGCTGCTCACAAGGACGGCCGCGCTCGTGGAGCGTGGAGCGCGCAAGTACGACTCGCGCGACTGGGAGCAGGCCAGCACTGCCGCAGAGATGGAGGAGTTCCGCGCCAGCGCCTTCCGCCACTTCATGCAGTGGATGTGCGGCGAAGACGATGAGGACCACGCGGCTGCCGTGGTGTTCAACCTCCTGGCCGCGGAAAGCACCCGGACGGTGATCGCCCGCGGTGACGCCGGAACCCCGGAGGCCGCCCGATGAGCGGCCGCGTCACCAAGGGCAACGGCCAGGCCACCTCGGCCTTCCGCCAGCTCACCCGGGCCGACCTGGGCACCTTCGATCGCGAGGCCACGGAGCTCGTGCTCGAAGCAATGCGGGCTGGCTGCGTTGGGCGTGTCTCGTCCCGGGGACACGCCATCCTGCGCAACAATGCCGGCGGATCCGTCTCGGTGCCGCGCAACATGACCTCACCCAACCGCACGGCGCAGAACGCCCGTGCCGACATGAAACGGCTGCTCGGCGGGCACAGGGCCGATCATGCAGTATCCGCCGCAGACCGCAGGCCACGCGGGAAACGGCAGATGACCGTCGCGGTGGCCTTCGTGGAGCACCCAGCCGCCTTCTCCCGCTGGTTCGACGCCCAGCCCGAGGGCCTGCCTGCGGACCAGCTCATCGAGGTCTCGTTCGACGGGGCCGGGGAGCCGGCCTTCCAGGCCGTGCCCGTCGACGCGCCCGCACAGCCCGATGCACCGGAACAAGACCAGCCGGAGCCCGCGACGGCCCGGCCCACCCGCCGCCGGGGACACCTGATGATCGCGCCCGAGCCCGGGCAGGAAGCAGAGGACGACATGACCGCCGAGGCCAAGGAAGATTTGCCGTTTGCGACGCCCATACCCGATGCGGCCGTCGGGGATGCCTCTGCCGAAGCGGTGCTTGAGCGCGTACGCACCGCGCTGGGTGAAGACCCGCTTGTCACCGCCCTGCAGCGCAGGATCGTCGGGCTGGAGGCAGAGCTCGCCGCCCAGACACGCCGGGCCGATGACGCCGAGGTCCGCCTGGGCCTTATCCGCGAGGCATTCCATGCCTGATCCCGACTACCGACAACCCACGAGAGGAGGCCGCACACCATGACCACGACCATCGCACCACCGCAGCCGTCACCCGCGCCCATCGTGCTCAAGCCCTACCAGCAGCAGATCCACGACTTCCTCGTCAGCCGCCCCTTCGCCGGAGCCTGGCTTGGTGTCGGAGCCGGGAAGACGCTTTCGACCCTCAGCGTCCTGCAGACAGTCCGGCCGATGGGCCACATCCTCGTCGTCGCACCGATCGCGATCGCTCGCTCGACCTGGCTCGACGAGATCGACAAATGGGGATTCCCGATCCGAACCAAGTCGCTCATCGTCAACGAGAACGACCGGAAGCTGCCCAAGGAGAAGCGACTGGAACGCTTTCGGGAAGTCTTCTCCGACCCGCCGACGATGTACTTCGTCAACCAGGAGTTGCTGACCCAGCCCTCCCAGGGTGCGCGTCTGCTCCAGCTGACCGGCGACCCCACCGGCGATGCCATCGCCGCCGGGATCTCGCCGGAGGCCGTGCGGCTGCGCGGGCTCATCGAGACGATCGGACCAATGGCCCAGGAGCAGCTGATCGGACGCTTCCTGCAGCTGGCTGCCGGGCAGTCCGGAACCAAAGCCCCCACCAAGACCGCGGTCAAGGAGGCGATCAGCGAGCTCGTCACCCGCGGCGCGCTGGAGCGCGAGAGCCACGACTGTCGCAGCTGCGGCGGCGACGGCTGCGCGCAGTGCCGCTACGGCCTGGTCGACCAGATGCCGATCCAGTCCATCAACGGACAGGACACCCTCATCTGGCCGTTTCAGACGATGATCATCGACGAGTCGCAGGGCTTCAAGTCCCACAGCAGCGCCCGGTTCAAGGCCTTGAAGGCGGTCCGCCCGGCCATCACGCGGCTCATCGAGCTGACCGGCACGCCGAGCCCGAACGGGCTGCACGACCTGTGGAGCCAGATCTACCTGCTCGACCAGGGCGAGGCCCTGGGCCGGACCATCACGGAGTTCCGCAACCGGTGGTTCATCCCGAAGATGGTGCCTGGCACCACCACCCCGGCGAAGTGGATCCCGACCCCGAACGCCGAGGCCGAGATCCATGAGGCCATCAGGCACCTGGTGATGAGCGCGCAGAACACCAACCTCAACCTGCCGGGCCTGACGATCCAGGACGCCAACGTCACCCTCCCGCCGGACCTCTTGCAGGCCTACAAGGAGTTCAGGCGCGACCTCGTGCTCGACGTCGTGAAGACCTACCAGGACGAGGACGGCAAGCTCACCCAGAGCGTTGAGTCGATCGTCGCCGAGAACCAGGCGGTCCTCACCAGCAAACTGATGCAGTTCGCTTCGGGGACGCTCTACACGGCCGACCCGGAGGACCCGGCGACCAAGGGCCAGTACGAGGTTATCCACGACAAGAAGCTCGAAATGGCCGAGTACCTGGTGCGCAACAGCGGGGGAGACCCCGTGCTGGTCGCGTACCACTTCCGCTCTGACCTGGAGCAGCTGATGGCGCGCTTCAAGAAGGCGGGCATCGACGCGCAGGTCTTTGACGGCTCGCGGGAGATGGTCCGCCGGTGGAACGCCAAGCAGATCCAGGTGATGCTGCTGCACCCCGCGGCGGCCGGCCACGGCCTGAACCTGCAGGACGGCGGCTCGACGATGATCTGGTACACGCTGCCGTTCTCGCTCGAGCACTACCTGCAGACCAACGGCCGTCTCTACCGCACGGGGCAGACCAAGCCCGTGGTGATCCACCGGATTATCACCAAGGGCACTCAGGACGAGCGGATGCCCGGAGTCCTGGCAGAGAAGCAGCAGGTCCAGGACGACCTCATCTCGGCTGTGTCCGGCGAGGAGGCGATCCTCGTCGCCCTCGAGGAGGAGATCCAGGACGACCTCAACGACCTGTGGGTCTCCGAACGGGTCTGACCAACCCATTCCGACGCCGCGGAGCGCCAGCCACACGCCGGCGCTCCGCGGCGCACCACCCCGACCCCAGTGCCAGTGCCACCCGGCCCGAGGAGGACTGATCCATGAATGACCCGAAGCACCAGGCCTGGCCCGACGGAGCGCGCGTGCGCTTCACCGCCGAGGCCAGGGAAGCCATGCAAGCGCGGCCCGGAACGAAGCCGCTGCGCGCACCGGCCCTCGGGCCGAACACGGACTACACGATCGACAACACCGACGACGGCCTGCACGACGTCGTGCTGCGCGAGACCGGGGAACGCTACGGCGTGCTCTGGCTCCAGAGCGCAGAGCACGAACCCGTCGACCCCGACGTCGCGCTGCTCGAGGAGCTCTTCGACCGCGAGCTGCCGGCCAGCTTCGACCCCGCCCGGGGGACAAGGAGCGTCACTCGCCATCACGGAGCAGGGATGGCCACAGCCGGAGCCCGGCCCGCCACGACCGTAGTTCCGCGCGGCAACTGGATGCAGACCTACACGGGTCGCCGGTTCTACCCGCTGGACCCACGGCCCGAGGACGTGGACATCGCGGACATCGCATACGCGCTGTCCATGCAGTGCCGCTACAACGGCCACGTCCGCCGGTTCATGTCCGTCGCCGAGCACTGCGTACTCCTCTCGCGACTCGTCGCCCCGGAGCATGCGCTCTGGGCGTTGCTGCACGACGCGACAGAGGCATACGTGGGCGACATGGTCCGCCCGCTGAAGCTTCACATGCCGGAGTACCGGGCCGTCGAAGACGGCGTCATGGTCGCCATCGCCCAGAAGTTCAGCATCGACCCCGCCATGCCCGCCGAGGTGAAGCACGCCGACTCGCGGATCCTGCTCGACGAGCGCGCGGCGCTGCTGGGCGAGCCGGCGGGGGACTGGGAGGTTCCAGGTCAGCCCTTCGGGATCGAGATCCAGGCCTGGAGCCCGGATGCTGCCGAGCTCGAGTACCGCCTGCGCTTCGCCGAGCTGACTGGAGACCCGGCCGGTCTGCCCGTCGGGCTGTGCGGAGACCGGGAGGACCACCTGCCCCACACCCACCGCAGCGCCTCGCTTGGCGGGCTCTGGTGCTCCGCTGACCAGGACTCCCGCCTCCCCTGGGCCGCCGAACGTCGGCAGACCCAACCCGGAAACGCAGGAGAACAGCCACATGGCTGAGACCAGGATGACCGGGACAGAACGCATCGCAGCTGGTTCATGACCGACCGGTGACCGGCACCCTGCGGGTGCTGGTCACCGGAGGGCACAGCGTCGGGGTCGGCAGGGCCGACCCGGGTGCCGGGGCAGTGATGCCGGGGGTCGAGTCCCGGCCCGGTCCCCCCTCATTGCCACGACACCACAACGAGAAGGAGCGAGTCCCATGGCTGAGCAGCCCATCTACCGGCTCCCGCCTGCGGGCTGGTCGGACTTCGGCGCACACATAGACCAGCCGGAGGTCCGCCTCGAGTTCTCGGCCGAGACCGGCGAGGACGGGATGCCGCTCTGGGAGCGGCCCATCGACATCCGTCACGACGACCAGGAGGTCTCGCCATGAAGGCGTACAGCACGCAGACCGAACGCACCTACGATTCCTGGGAGGACCTGGTGGCCGAGGAGGCCAATGGCTACGGCGTCGTGGTGATGATGCAGGCCGAGAGCCTGAAGTCCGCCAGCCCCCAGACCTACTCGCGCCTGATTGGGCCGTTCGACGACCAGAAGAAGGCCCGGAACAAGGCCGCGGCCGTTCGCCGCGCCTGGAAATGCGCCAAGGACCGCGACCCCCGTATCCAGCTGCTGGGCGTCTCGGTCGAGCCCATCTGGCCCGACCTGCGCTTCGGCACCAGGGACTGAGCCCTAATTCCACAACCAGCGCCACGGGCGCGCTGTCGGGGCCGACGCTCCGCAGACCATCAACGACACGACCGACAAGGACATCCGCCATGATCATGACGACCACCGCCCGCCCCGCACCTCCACGCCTGCAGGACCCGCTCGACGCCGTGATGCGCAGCTGCCTGCGCGATGACGCAGTCTGGGCCGAGGTCACCACCACGCCGGCCGGCCTCAACCAGACCGAGCACTGGCTGAAGACCACCGCCTCAAGCATCGACCAGCAGCTCTCATTCCGCCAGGACGACGCCGAGATCTGGCGGCTGTCCCCGCTGGATCACAGCACACAGCTGATCGAGTTCCTCGAGTGGCGCAAGGGCGCGCTCTACCTCAAGAGCCTCTGCGAGAAACGCCTCATCGACATCAAGCGCCTGCGGACCGCCGACGAGGAGCGCGCCGAGGAGATGAAGGTCCTGCTGGTCCGCCTGGCGCAAGCCATCGTCGCCCACGAGGGCGAGCTGATCGGAGACGAGGACCTGTACGGAGCCCTCGACCGGATCTTGCTTCCCGGCGCGGACGCGCCGACCCTGCGGGAGTACCTCCAATTCCGCGACGAAAGGACTGACCCAGACCACACGACCGCAGCCTCGCCGCGGCCGGGTCCCTGTGGGACGGCGGCGCGACGGGGCTCCTCGATCCCGGGCCAAGCGGCCCGGCGGAAAGAACCGCATGACGCCCCAGACCACCACGACCACCGCAGAAGAGCTCGTCCCTGAGATCGAGCAGACCCTGCTCGATTCGCGGGCGGACCGTGCCCTGCACGAACGCCGTGGGGTGCACGAGCACTCCGAGCAGACGGAGCTGAGCGACCACGAGCGCACCGTGATGCTCGACGTCACCCTGGCGCTGCTCATCAGGCATCGGCTGCCCATCGACGCCGACCGCGCCGCGAAGGCGGTGGCCGACGCGCAGACCGTCGATGCCCGCACGTGGGCGGCTGACTGCGCCCGCCACATCGCCCGCGTGGCGGAGGAGAAGAACCCATGAGCCGAAAGCGCAGGCAGCACTACTCCACCGAGGGCTTCCGGCCGTCGGCGAATCCCGAACAGGCGCACTGGATGCGGGAACTCCGCAAGTCCAGTGCGACGCAGCGGCACACCCCCAAGCCCCGCAAGGGCACCCGCCGCGAGCGGGAGCGACAGGCGATCCGCGACCAGCAGCGACACCGAGGAGACCACCCATGACCGACAACAACCGAGGGCCCGCAACCGGAATCGCGCTCGACGCAGAGTCACTGCGCGCCGAGCTGCGGGAGGCCCCGGAGGCCCACGGCCTCGATCCGGAGCAGGCGGCGGAGATCGCAGCGCTCCCGGACGGACAGATCAACAGCTGGATACACGAGCTCGCCGCGCGCGACGACGCCTTCTGGGCGCTTTACGACGGGCTCCGCCGGCGCACCATCGCCCATCTCGCCGAGATGCACAGCACAGCCAAGGACGTGGAGCCGTGAACGCGCCCCTGCCCGACTGGTGGGTCGACGCGACGCCGGACGGCAAGCGCGCCAAGCACCCCGGCAAGCACGAGGTCTACGTCTACGGCCAGCAGCGCGCAGACGGCATGGCGTGCATCGGGTGCAGCTGGCAGCACAGCACGGTCATGTCGACACCAGCAGCCATCGCCCGGCACGACGCCGACCAGCACCTCGAGCATGACCACGGGCTCTGGGTGCCCATCGATCGCGGCCCCCTCGCGGGCACCTGCCCGTGCGGGAAGCCCGGGCTGTACGCCGACTCGGTGCTGCGGACCAAGGTCCGCGCAGTCCTCCAGCAGGCGCAGCCGTGGAGCCCGACACCGGACCAGCTGGCGGATCTGCTCGTCGGCGCGCTCGTGCCCGACCACGGCATCCTCGTGGCCTTTACAGCCAAGCAGCAGACCGAGTCCGACTGGGAGCTGGGCTACAGCGCCTCGTACACCGACCTCGCTGCCCCCGAAGTGCTCGGCCACCGCCTGAGCGAGCGGGAGCTCGCCGAGCTGTACTTCCAGATCGAGGCCATGGGTGGACTCGGCGAGTCCGAGGCCTACCGCGACCTGGACAAGGCCGTCGAGCGCCTCGGCGAGGAACCCGCCCGGCAGCTGCGCGAGCGTGTGGCCCAGCCCGGGCTGTTCGACCTGGAGCCCGACGTCTGAGAGCCAGGGCCTCCACACCACAACGACCCCCAGCAGGGGAGAGAAGGAAACCAAGTCCCATGACCCCCACCACGATCGGCGACCTGCCCCGGACCGCCCACACCGCGCCGAAAATCACCATCTACGGGCCGGCGGAGTGCCCCAACTGCGACAAGGCCAAGAGCCTGTTCGATCGGCACCAGCCCGCGATGCAGTACACCAAAATCGACATCGAGCAGGGCGATGAAAACCACCGCCACATCACCGAAGACCTCGGATACGCCCAAGCACCCGTGATCGTCGTCAAGCTGGCCTCCGGCCGCACCGTCCACTGGGGCGGGCACCGCCAGGACATGCTCACCGCCCTCGTCCGGCTGTGCACCAAGGGCATCGTCCCGGAGGACCGGAAGGCGGCGTCCTGATGGCAGCGGCGCAGCAGCGCCTCGACCTCAGCATCACCGCCGGGCAGGCCGACATCCTGCTCGACACGCTCGTCGACAAATCCGTCGAGACGGACCACTACCTGCTGTCCTGTCTCAAGGACGAGCCCGACAAGACCGACACCTGCTGCGACGCGCACCTGGCCCGGTTCGAGCAGCGCGCACTCCAGCGCAAGGCGCTGCTCGAACGGAAAGCAGAGGTACAGCGCCTCATCGCGCTCATCGAGGCGATCCGGCCGGCGTTCGAGGCTTCCGGGTCCTCCCCGGTAAGCACCACGGCCGTGGACCTGTCCGGCGTGACGCTCGTCTACCGGGACGCGGCAGGCAAGACGCACGAGCAGCCGCTGACCGACATCGGATCCGCCGGGACCCTCATCGACCCCGACAGCGGAGACGACCTCGAGCTCATCGCCGCGCTGGTGGCAGCAGACCCCACCCGAACCGAAACCCAGGGAGCAACCCCATGAGCCTGCACATCGACAGCCTTGCCGACCTCGTCCGCGGAGCTGTGTCCGGCGGCGACACAACCCGGGAAGACTTCGAGCGTGCGCTCGACCAGGCCTTCCCCCGGGATCAGCTCGACCCGTTTGAGGGCACGGGCAGCGAGGAGTACCTCGTCGGATGGACGATCGACCAGGATGCTGCATCGCCCGCTGAGGCCGCCAGCAAGGGCTGGCGGGAGGTCTTCCAGCGCGGACCATGGCAGCCCAGCGCTGACGAGGGCTGCGTCTTCACGGTCTCTCGTGAGGGCCAGCGCGTCGAGATTGACCTCAGCGACGAACACTTCGCGCACCTTTTCAGTGACTAAAAGGAACAGCGGAAGCAGCGCGCGGCGCAGCCGCCCCGGAGTACAGGACGGAAGCCTCGCGCACAGAGCCCCGGAGGAATGGGATCCTCCGGGGCTCTGTGCCCGCACACCCCGAGAACGAAGTACCGACACACGCACGACAACTTCTAGGAGGAGCCACGGTGCACGCACAGCAGAACACCCGCCTCCCGGCCGCACCGTCATGAGCGGCGAGGACCCCGACGAGAAGTGGCGCAGGGATGCCCTGTGCGCAGAAACAGACCCCGACGCGTTCTTCCCGGAGAAGGGCGGCAACACCACCGACGCCAAGAAGGTCTGTGCCCAGTGCGGGGTGCGCGCACAGTGCCTGGATTACGCGTTGAGCGCCGACGAGCGCTTCGGCATCTGGGGCGGACTCAGCACCGCCGAACGCGACCGCCTTATCAAGACTTCACCGGTGGCACACCGTAGCGCCGCCCAGGCGCAAAAGCAGGAACGCGACACCCTCATCGTCGCGATGGCCGGCAGAGGGATCGACCCCCGGACCATCGCCGACATGGCCGAGGTCACCGACCGCACCGTCTACCGGGTGCTCGCCCGGCACAAGGAGCGGGAGGACGCCGTCTCCGCCTGAGCGCAGCACCGTCAATTGAAAGGACCGCCATGCCACTGTTCCCGCGCCGCTTCAGGCAGCAGAACCTGCTGCCCGGGGACGCCTATCCCCCTGAACGGACTACAGGCGCGCCCATGCCGGCCAGGAAACGCGCCGCCATTGACCGCAAGCTCCGCCGGATGGTGAAACAGCATCGGCTCCCGGCCGAGCCGGGAGAGTACCTCGACGCAACGGGCGACCGCTGGACGCTCGACGCCCAAGGCGGCTGGACCGACGCCGGCGGCGTACACCGCGACGCCCGGTACGCGCCGATCATCGCCTTGTTCGTCCACAACTCCGGCCCGTTCACGCGCATCGAGAGTTGATGGCCACCACCGCCGCAAAAGGAGCAACCATGCACCCCCGCATCGAAGACAGCCACCTCGACCCCGGACTCCTGCCGACCGTCAATCCACAGCAGCGCACCGACACCCAGCTCGTCGAGCCGGTGCTCCGGGCCATCCACGCCGCCGTCGCGGACTGCAGCGTGAACGCCGCCCAGGTCTTCGCCGGCCGGATCCACACGCGCAAGAACGAGGAGTGCACGACAGCGTTCGGCCGGCCGCCCAGCGTCGGTCACGCATCTGACGGTGACGACTTCTACTTGCAGATCGGCGTCCGGGTGCCCTCGTACGCAGCCGCACCGGTGCTCGAAGCGATCCACGCCGTCGAGGCCATGTCGGACGCGCAGGCGCTGCGCGAGGCGCGTGCCCGGCTCGCCGAGGCCAGGGCGCGCACCGCCGCGGCACAGAGCGAAGAAGCCCGGGTCGAGGCCGAGATCGCCCGCCTCGAACCAAAGAAGGAGTAGACCATGAGTGCCATCCAACCCCTGGCCGCCCGCATGCGGCCCACCTCCCTCGACCAGGTCGTGGGCCAGGAGCACCTGGTCTTTCCCGGCTCGCCGCTCGAGCTGCTCGCCCAGGGCGAGGGTGCGACCTCTGTCCTGCTTTGGGGTCCGCCCGGCGTCGGCAAGACCACCATCGCCTCGGTGATCGCCCGCCAGACCAGCCGCCGCTTCGTCGAGCTCTCTGCGACCAGCGCCGGCGTAGCCGATGTCCGCAAAACGCTCGCCGGAGCCCAGAAGGCCCTCGACGACGACCTCCAGACGCTCGTGTTCATTGACGAGATCCACCGCTTCTCCAAGGCGCAGCAGGACGTCCTCCTGCCCGCCGTGGAGGCCGGGGTCATCTCGCTCATCGGCGCGACCACCGAGAACCCGAGCTTCTCGGTCAACTCGGCACTGGTCTCGCGCTCAATCCTGCTGGTCCTACGCCCTGTGGAGGACGGCGAGGTCGTGAACCTGCTCTCGCGTGCCCTAGAGGAGGACCCGGTCCTCTCAGCCACCGGGATCGGGTACGCCGACCCCGCGCTGCAGATCATTGCAGTGCTGTCCAGCGGCGACGTCCGCCAGGCGCTGAACCGGCTGGAGACCGCTGTCGCAACTGCGCAGGCCGCAGGCAAGAGCGTCGTCGACCGCGAGGTGCTGGAGCAGGTCACCGGCGCTGCGCTGCAGCGTTACGACCGCGATGGCGACCAGCACTACGACGTCGTCAGCGCATTCATCAAGAGCATGAGAGGCAGCGACCCGGATGCGGCCCTGCACTGGCTGGCCCGGATGATCGAGGCGGGGGAGGACCCGAGGTTCATCGCACGACGCGTGGTGGTGCACGCCTCCGAGGACGTCGGCATGGCCGACCCCTCGGTGCTGGGCATCGCAGTGGCCGCCGCCCAGGCAGTCCAGCTGATCGGTATGCCCGAGGCGCGGCTCAACCTCGCTCAGGCAACGGTCGCAATCGCCACGGCCCCCAAGTCGCCGGCCGTCATCCGCGGCATCGACCAAGCGCTGGAAGACGTCCGGCGCGGCCGGACCGGGAGCGTGCCAGTGCACCTGCGCGACGCGCACTACCCGGGCGCGAAGGGCCTCGGGCACGGAGAAGGCTACTTCTACCCTCACGACTTCGAACATGGAGTTGTCTTGCAGCAATACCTACCCGATGCCGTCCGCGGCACACAGTATTACCTTCCTACCGGCAATGGCTTCGAACAAACCATCGCCAGACGGTTGGCTGCGATCGATCAGATGACCGGGGAGGACAGGAACCCCCTCGACTAGATCGCGGACCAGAGGTAGAACCGTGGCCGCATCATCCTGGATCGTCGCTGCATGGAAAATCACCAGCAAAGTCGTCGGCTTCCACAAGACCTACGAGAGGGGATGAGCATGATCAACGACAACACTGAACGCGCGAGGCAGACCCCGGAGTCCGACAAGCCCAGGACTGTGGACGACCAACTCTCAGCAGATCTTGGTATCGACGTCGCCGCCGTCGAAGCGCAGGCACGGTTGCATCTCGACCTGCTGCGCATGCAGCGCCGCGAGCCCGGCGAACTAGGCTACGTGCTCATCGACCGGGAGTTCCATCCCCGCACAGCTGTCGTCTTCGCATCTCCCACAGAAGCCCGCAGCGCGCTGGAAGGCCACCCTTTGATCGATGCCCTCTGTGAGGAGGACAGCGTCGATGCACGGGTCCCGGATCCGGCCGTTCTCTCCGACCTCGCCTCCCGCGAAGTCATTTTGCCCTGATCGCACGGAATCGCGAAGGAATGGAAACATGACCAACACCGGTATCTTCACCCAATCAGCAGCTTCAGTCCTGCAGGACGTCGAAGAGTTCTACTTCGGTGGCGCGCTTCCCTGGTACCACGGGAGCAAGCTGACAGAGGACGGCTTGCACGTGAGCATCACACTTGACGATCCAGAGTCTGATGACGAGTCCAAGACCAAGGATTACGAGCTGTCGGCTGCCCAAATCAAGGAAGCCTTTCGAAAGGCCAAGCAGAAGGGGTACCACCTCTGCTGCTCTGCCGCCATCGAGTCCGAACAGCTCGGATTCGGCTGCGTCCAAGACCTTGACATCATCCTTCAGACCGCTTGCTACGGCGAGCTGGTCTTCGGCTGACGCCACACCGGCTCGACTTCACCAGTGGAACTACTTCCACTAGGATGCAATCTCAGAGCTACCCAGTGGACACGGACCCCAGCACAGCCGTCCTTGCTCCTTCGTGAAACCACCCTGCTCACCCTCACTTCGCCGACCTCGACCGATAGGCTCCGATCACATGAACGACCAGGAAGTGCGCCGCGGCGCAGGTATCTACAGCAAGCCGGTGCTGGGCTTCTACGACCTGCTCGTCGTGAAGTTCTCCAATTCGCTGGCCTGGCGATGCCCCAGCCAGCTCATGCTAGACCAGTACAACCGTTGCATCGGCACCCGCCATCTCGATGTCGGTCCCGGCACTGGTTGGTACCTCGCCAATGCCGACCTCCCCGAATCTGCTGAGATCACACTCATGGACCTCAACGAAAACAGCGTGGAGCACGCAGCGTCCAGACTCGCCCACACCCACGTAAGCACCAGAGGTGTGACCGCGGACGTCCTCGAACCGATCCCCGAGGCTCTCGGCCAATTCGATTCCATCGCGGCGAACTACGTCTTCCACTGCGTTCCCGGCTCCTGGGCGGACAAGGGCGTAGCTTTCAAACACCTAGGGGAGCGGCTCGCTGCTGACGGTGTGCTGTTCGGCAGTACCATCCTGGGCAGTGGCGTGAGCCACAACCTCATCGGCCGCGGCTTCATGGCCCTGTACAACCGCCTGGGCATCTTTCACAACCGCGAAGACGACGCCGCAGGACTTGAGGCTGCACTGCGGCGAAGCTTCGACCAAGTGAAGGTCGACGTCATCGGTACCGTGGCGGTGTTCAGTGCACGAAATCCGTTGCGAAACGGCGGGGCAGGTGGACTCGACTAAAAGTCGAGCCTGATGACTGCATCCCGCCCTTCAGCCCCAGACCTGACTCCGGTGGCGGTGATGCGCACATTCTGCACGGAACCGTCGACCCGGCGAAGCGCCAGACCCATCGATTGAGAACGAGCGGTATCCCTCGCCGCAGCCGCGATGAACCTATGCAACTCACCTGAAGAGTCAATGGCAAATTCACCAAGGCCGCCGACATACCCGAAGTCTTCCCGACGCCACGATGGCGACGTCATAAGAACATCCAGCGTTGCAGAGTCGACGACGGCCATCGGTTCCTTGGCCAGGGCCATGACTCCGCGAAGCACGTCGTCCACGCGCCCCGCATTGGCGTCTTGCTCGAAGGCCATATCGTGAAATGTCTCCGGGGCCTCGTAACTGAAGCCCTGCAGATAGATCTTGTCGTGATCGGGCTCAATCGGCGGAATCACGCCGACCAGGCGCATGTGCCGACGGTCCTGTGAAGCCGTGCCGTAACCTGTGACGATGTTGTAGGTCAGGCACCGGACCTTGCCCGTTACGCCCATCAGCCCGTCCTGGATGCCGTCGCGGATGAGGCTGTTCACGCGCATCCGGTCGGACTGGTCGATGAGCTCGCTCGCCCATTCCCCGGCTTCCCAATAGCCACTGCGCTGCTGGGCGACGCTTGTATCGACGTCATAGATACGAAACAGGTTCCGGTCCCAGTACGTGCGCCGGCGCAGTGTTGGTTGACCGTCGGCGTCACGCTCGATCTCCCATTCCCAGCCACCGACCAGCGGTGGTTCCGGAAGCGGATCAGCCGCTTTGGCCACGCCGGCGAGGACACCGATCACCGTGGAGGTACGTGGAGAGAAGACGGGCCGTACCTCAACTGCCCACTGCTCGTCCGCATGGGGGACTGTCTCGGAAATTACATTGCCACTGCGCATCACCTGGGCGATGCGGTTCTCATCAAGTAGAAGACGCCTGGGAATTGCACGCGTGGGCTTCCGAGCGGAGACCGGACCACAGGGCTTATCGTCCACCAGAACCAGCTGCTTGCCGTCGCTTCCGCAGAAAAGGCCCCAGGAACCTACATCCAGCTGGACCTGCACGATCAAATACCGCCTGAGACCTGCACAGTGGCCCCCGACATGTAGGTATTCTCCGCGGTGTGAATGATCGCCGAAGCGACTTCATCTGCCGTCCCGAACCGACCCAGCGGGATTCCTTCCAGCATTGCCATCCGTGCCTCCTCAGCAACATCAGCCATCATGTCCGTATCAGTTGCGCCCGGAGCAACAACGTTCACCCGGATGTTCCGGGCTGCGTACTCCCTGGCCATCGATCGTGCAAACGCTTCCAATGCCCCCTTGGATGCAGTGTAATTGCACTGGCCGACAACGCCGTACTTCACGGACATGGATGAAACCAGCACGATCGATCCGCCGCGCTGCCGCAGCATCGGCCCCAGGGCCGCCTTGCAGGCCAGCATCGGCCCGATCGCATTGACCTGCATGACCTCGCTCAGGTCCTCCTCGCTCATCCGCATGAGCAGCTTGTCGCGGGTGATCCCTGCTGCGACGACGAGCACATCCAGACCACCCAGGTCGGCGGCAGCCGCCTTGACGCCAGCTGCGATCGAATTACCGTCACGCACATCCATCTCGAGGGGGAGCACCCCCTCGGGCACGGTCCCCCCGGTACGATGCGTACCCGCCGTCCGGTAGCCGGCGGAGAGCAGGGCTCGAGCCGTGGCTGCCCCGATCCCACGGGTTGCACCGATCACCAGGGCAGTTCTCCCCATGTCGCTCATTTTTTTCTTACCCTCCCAGGTTGTAAAGTTGTGACACGGAACTTTACTGGACTTGTACCCCTTCGTTGACAAACGACAGGCGGTGTCCGCTCTTCTCGCTATTTAGAGGAACGCTGATGCCTGCCTTCATTCCATCCGCTGCGACCGCCGATACGCCTCGGAACGGCCAGCCCCGTCACCCCCTGTTCGCCCGACTGATGCGCAAAGGCGCTGCCAAGGTCGGTCCCACCAGCTGCACCCCGAAGCCCGCTCAGCTCGACCTCTTCGACTGGCCGAACGAGTTGAGCCTCGAAGCACTCGGGAAAGCCATCGCCTCAGCTTGCGGCCTCGAGATCGTGATACGGCCCATCCCGGATGAGATGCGCCATCATGAGGTCAGCGGCCTCACCACTGTGATCGGACGAGTGGCCCACGTCTTCTACGACCCTGAGCTCCCGCCCCTCAACATTGAGCAGACAATCCTCCACGAGTTCGCCCATATCCTGCACGGCGACGTCCGGGCCGACACCGACTGCACCCATCTGCGCAGCATGTTCGACGATCCGGTGGAG
Source organism: Arthrobacter sp. NQ7 (assembly GCF_029581595.2). NCBI lineage: Bacteria > Bacillati > Actinomycetota > Actinomycetes > Micrococcales > Micrococcaceae > Arthrobacter > Arthrobacter sp. NQ7. The sequence goes on from NZ_JARFXU020000012.1 coordinate 94,104, forward strand.
AAGCGCGCCGAGACCACCGGCATGCGGCTGATGGATGCTCTGCACCGGAAGCGGCGGGCATCGGAAGAACGCAGCGAGGTCCTCGCCTTCCTGTCCGGATCAAACGAGGACGGTGAGATCTGATGGCTGAGATCATCATTGTCGGTATCACCATGGGCCTGATCATCATCGTCTCTGCCCTGTATCAAGGACGCCGACGCCGGGTTAACCTTCTCAGGGTCACCTGTGCCGCCCTCTTCGTGGCAACGGTCTGCCGTGGCGTGGAGCCGCCCTTAGACGGACCTGCCGTCGACCTCCTCAAGCGCCTTGCCATCCTGACCGCCCAGGTATCCGTGGCGCTGCTCATCCTCACGTTCCGCGCGACTCCGCTTTCACGACGTGCAACCCGGTTCATCTACCTCTTCGCCGGGATCATCGCCCTGGGCGAGGCCGTGCTGGTGTGGTTCATCCCCGTCCATGCCGACGGCACCATCTACGACCGGGTCGACATCGACGCCGCCCTTGCCCGCGGCCAGGCCTGGGCACTGATCTCCTACAACTTCCTGTACCTCTCTGCATTCGCCGCGGCAACTGCCGTAGTTGCCGTCGGCTGTTGGCGGACCATGACGCAGAAGAACCAACCCTTCTCCGCCCGCCTTCCGGTTGCATTCGTCTTTACGGGGGCCATCGGATCTGCCCTGTTCATCGGTTCATCACTCCTGGACCTCTTTGGCAGTCCGGTCGTCGGCGGAACTGAACTGAGGACACAACTCCTCGTCACCGTTGTCAGCTTCTTCTTCCTGGGACTCGCAACAGGGGTCATCCGCCGCATCAGCATAGAAACGCAGGGGAGGCTCGCGCTCCGCCTCGCGCACGAGGTCGTCGTACCTCTGTGGCGAACGACCACCACTCTTCACCCCGACGTAAAGCTTCCGCCCGAAGACAGGCAGGGGTTCGATCAGCTGATGACGCTCTCAAGGCTCACCATCGAAACCCACGACGCGCTCAGACTCATCCGCGAGGACCACGACCCCGCACTGGAACCCCTGCACAGGCAGCACCCCGAGGATCCGCACCTGTCGGCGGGGCTGGTGCGCCATCTCAGCGGCGAGAACGCCGTTCCCAGCCTCGGGTGGTTCACACTCGCCCTGAGCCGGCTCCGCACGCTCAAGCTGAAAGACGACGAAACCCTGGCCGCCTCTGTGCAGAGCCTCTACGAGATCCGAGTGGCGATGAGTGCCATGAATGGGACGGACGGGCGATGACCGGGAACGGAACGAAAATCCGCATCCCCGCGGCCGGCGATCCTGCGGCCCGGGCCGCCCGGATCCTCAGTGACGTGTTCGCGCCCGCTGTGTCCGTATTCCTCATCTGCGTCCTCTGCGGCGTCACAGGCCACCCGCATACATGGGTTGGTCTCGGATGGGGCATCCTGATCGGCTCTTTCTGCGCAGTGATCCCGACAGCAACCATCCATGTCGCCGTGCGGCGCGAGCAGCTCACCGACCGACACGTCACCCGGCGCGATCAACGCTGGTGGGTCTTCCTGGTCTGCGTGGCGTCTGTGCTTGGAGGCATGGCAACGGCGGTGCTGCTGGACGCACCGCCCACGCTGCTGTGGATCCTGCCGACGATGGTCGCCGGGCTCGTCCTTGCCGGGGGAGTGACCCTCCTGGGACCAAAAGTCTCCATGCACGCGTTCTGCTTCACCTCCCTCGTCGTCCTCGCGGCGATGCGGCTCTCGCCCTGGTGGCTGCTCGCCCTCCCAACCCTGCTGCCCGTGGTCGCCTTCGCCCGGCTGAAGCTAAAGCACCACACACGCCTCGAGCTCGCACTCGGATCCGGCCTGGCGGCCGCCGTGATGCTCGGAGCCAGTGCGTACATGCCCACCGCCGGCTAGGACTGCCCGCTGCTCCGGCGCAACGGGAAATGTGCCGATGCCACCGCATTGGAAGATCTTCCACTAGTATGAAGGTGTCGTCGCGTGCACCGTTCGCCTCGATGACTTCATGTCTGAAATCACGAGGAGGATCCAGCTCCGTGACCATCGCCCAGCGACTAGAACGCTTGTTCGCGGAGACGGCGGGACCACACGGTCGCCCCGTCACCCTGCAGGAAATCGTCCAGAGAATGGAGCAGCGCGGCATCTCCTCGATGTCGCTCAGCTACCTGCAGCAACTGCGCAAGGGGGAGGCCCACAATCCCCGCCTGCAGCACCTCCGAGCCCTGGCCGACGCCTTCGACGTCCCCCTGTCCTACTTCCTGGAGGAGAACGAGCCAGACAGCGCAACCGAGCAGGAGCTGACCCCGCAGGAGCGCACCATCGCCCTGCGTGTGCACGGGCTCAGCGACGGCGCACTGGCCAGCATCCGGGCCATTGTGGAGCTGGCGCGCAAGAGCGAGCAGCTCGACGACCCGCCCAAGGGCCCTGATTCCGCTCAAGACTGATCCCGCCGCGGGGTCCCACCATCCTGCGGACATCTTCCTCGTGCCGGCGTTTTGGTATTTGAGTGGAATCTTTTCCACTCCTGTGGCAGGATGGGAACCACAGCCCGGCGATTTCGTACATCGTGATGTCCCGCCGGACTAAGGTGATCACGCCCGTGAAGGAGCATCAGATGGTCGATATGCAGCCCCCCTCCGACGAGTTCCGCGGATTCGACGAGGCCCGGTCGATCATGTGGTGCTACGAAGCCCGCTCACGCACCTATGCCCGTCTGAGCCAGACGGACTTTCTCGCCAACGACGCCGTGGCCGCCGTGCATGTCGAGAACACCTCCCGCGCCGACCGCGTCTTTCTCACCGCCTTCGACCGCTCCGGCGGGATGCTGTTCGGCGACACGCTTTACATCGACGACCCGACACAGCGGCTCGACGTCACACCCGAGTTCGACCACGACTTCACCGGTATGACCGTCGCCGCTGGCTCCGAACTTGAGGAAGCCGTCGAACGCGAGAACGGCTGGGTCGTCAACCTGGATGCCCTGCGCGACTACGACCCGCTGGAGGACCGCCGGACCACGCAGCGCGCGGTGCTCCTGGCGCACCTCGGAGACATGATGGCCAGCGGCCAGGCCCGGGGTTTCCTCTTTGACAAGCACGACGCTGCCGAGGATCCCGGTGAGGCCGACACCGACGCCGCCTGAGCGCGGCGCAGCACTTCTTCCGGCGCTCGATCGACCCCGCCCGGCTTCGGCCGAGGCGGGGTCTTTTGCTTCCCTGGGGAACCGGTGGAAAAGACCGTGGACCGGCTCACGCCGGTCCCGGGGGTCGTTCCGTGGTGGTCGCAGCCGCGCGGTGCGCGGCGCGGCCACCGTTACCGAATCGTCTGTTCTTGAGAGCCACGACCCACAGGAGTAGCCCATGACCGTCCCTCTCCGCGCAGCCCAGCTGCCCGTCAAGTACGAACGGGCCGAAGGCTCCGCCCGGCACGGCCAGACCATCTACGAAGTCGCCGGCTCCGGGCTCTACCAGGTGACTGTGGCCAGGGAAGAGTTCGCCGTCTCGACGCTCACGCAGTCGGGATGGACGGAGCTGATCACGCTCGACGAAGGCGACGGGGTCTCGAACGTCCTGGAGGCCATGCAGATCTGGCTGGACATCCAGACCCCGACGCCCCCGGCCGGCGACAGCGCCGTAGAGCAAGGCGGCGGTGCCGATGACTGACCCGACCGGAACGATGGCAAGCCTCACCGAGAAGGCCGCAGCCGCTGTCGTCATCTCCTGGGGCCTCACCCATGAGGACCGGGAGTCCGCCCTCGCAGCCCTCGGCTGGGCCCAGGGCGCGGCGATCACCCACGAGGACGCCTTCCGGGCCTTCACCCGGGCCCTGATCGACGAACTCGGCGTGCCGGACCTCCTCGCCGCCAAGATCGAGCTGCTCGCCGAGTACAAGCTCGACTACCCCCAGGACTACGCGCCGGACGACGTCGCCCGCATGCAGGCCGAGCTGGCGCGGCTGCGATCGCTGCAGCAGATGCTTGCAGGACCCGCCGACTGACCGTTTCCGGACACAGCAAAAGGCCCGGACTGCGCTGAAGGTCGGCGCAGTCCGGGCCCCAGGCCTGCTCTCACGCCGTGGGCGGGATGAGCAGCGAGGCCCCGGCGTAGATGAGATTCGGATCCTGAATCCGGTTCTTCTCGACCAGGGCCCCGATCGGCACTCCGGTCTCCGCCGAGATCTCCGTGAGGGTGTCACCCCACTGGATCACGTACACCCGCGGCTGTGGCTTCGGCTCGGGGACCTGCGCCGGCTTGTCCTCGTCGCCCTTGCCCGACGTCGAGGTGCCCGAACCCTGGCCGTCCGCAGAGCTGCCGTTACCGGCCTTGGCCTCGAAGGCGTCCGGGACCCCGTTGCGGTCCCGGTCCGGCAAGGTCACCGTCACGGTGCCCTCCTCGTGCTGGGAAGCTGCCGCCGCATCGCTTGCCGGGCTCCGGTCAGCAGTGAGGAGCTGAGTCGCGCCCCAGCCGGCGAACAGCAGCGCGCCACCGGCCATGATCCCGGCGGCCAGCACCGGTCCACCGCCATAGCCCAGGGGCCCAAGCCGGTCCCGCCGCTGCACCGCCACCCGGGCCGGGGGAGCCGCATCAGCGACCTTCTCCTCGGGCCTGTGCATCGTATCCGTCATCCCTGTCCCTCTCTATCCAGCTCACCATTTGTGACCATTCGAGTCCTCATGCACATTCTACTCGTAGTCCAGTGCATCTTGATAGAATAGGAGAAGGGATAGACGAGTCATAGACCAGTCCGACAGGCCGCCACGAACCACCGAATCACTCAACAGAAGGAACCCACCACCATGGCCAACTACTCCATCTCCGCCAACCAGCTCACCGAGGGCACCAGCGTCTTCATCCGCGGCAAGCTCGCCTTCGCCCGGCTGACCAGCCTCATCGAGGGTGCTGCCCTCGCCGCCAGCGACCAGCGCAAGGTCCAGAACGGCATGAGCCCCGTGGGCAAGCCGCACACCACGGCGACGATCACCGAGGCCGAGGTGCAGTTCGCCGACCCGGCGAACCCCACGGTCGAGGAGCAGTTCGTCTCCGAGCGCCGCTACACCTCGAAGAAGAACCCGGCCTCGGGCGCGAACTACTCGATCGACTCCAAGGGCACGAACCTGCCGATCATCGCGATCCCGTCCGAGAAGGGTGATGGCACCTACGACCAGGACACCTCCGACCAGGAGCTGGCACAGGGACTGGACGTGACGCTCGTGCTCCGCGTCTACAAGCCGAAGAACTTCGCCAACCGCGGCCTGTCGCTCGACCAGGTGATTGTGCACGAGACCCCGCGCTACTACAACGCCGGCGGCGTCGCCAGCGGGGAGCTCGCGGCCCGCGGCATCGTCTTCAACGCCCCGCCCCGCGCGGTCCAGGCCCAGCCGGGCTCGGGCTCCGCCGTCGGCAACGGCGAGGAGCCGGTCGCCACCGAGGTCGAGGACGGCTTGTCCTTCCCGGCCCCGCAGCCCGCCGTCGCGGCTTCAGTCGCGGCTCCGGTCCCCGCCCAGGCCCACGCGCAGGTCCTGACCGAACCGGTCGCGGTGACTCCGCAGGCGGCCCCTGCCGTGGCTCCGGTTGCCGCCCCGGTCCCCGCGGTGCAGCCGCAGCAGGAGACGCCCGAGCAGAAGCTCGCCCGCCTCGAGCGTGAGAACGCCGAGTTGAAGAACGCGGGTTCGGCCGTGGGTGCTCCCGCCGGCCAGGGCCCGTGGGGCGGCTCCGGCGATGCCCAGCAGGCCGGAATCACCTACCAGGGCTGATCCAAGGCCGATCCGACCGACCGAACCCCCAGACGAGACCCCCGTGCAGGCATCCATGCCGTACGGGGGTCTCGTCTTTCAGGGCCGGAGTGCAACCCGGCCCTGTTTTCATCCGCTCCCGACAAGAAGGCATTGATGTGACCGCCGTCGATCCCCGCGCGATCTTCCCCAGCTTCTATGACAACCCCGCGATTCGCGCCCTGGCGACCGCCTGCCGCTGGACCATCTCCGGCCGGCTCGGCGAGCTCGACGACGAGGACTCCGACCGCAAGGCACCGATCGATGTGCGGCACCTGCTCGACGGCTGCAATCCGGGCTGCCGCCACGCAGGCCCCCTGCGCGGAGCTTTCGCCCTGGACGCGACCTGCCTGCTCACTCTCGACCAGCTGGCTGACACACTGCCGAACGCGGCGAACGCTGCCTTCTACCTGCAGGCCCCCTCCGACGGTCTGATCGTGATCGACGTCGAGCCCGGTTGCCCGCCGGACGTGGCCGCAGACATCCTGCGCCTGCCCGGAATCCTGTACTCGGAGCTGTCGATGTCGGGCCGGGGCTTCCACCTGGTCGCCCCGCTGCCTGCCAACCTCCACGACTTCCCGATCGCCGCTGACAAGCGCGTCCTGCGCGAGGAGCACGGCTGGTACGAGATCCTCCTGGACCATTGGTGCACGTTCACCCGCAACCCGGTGCCGCAGCGGATCGTCGAACACGTTGCGGCGCGACCAGCCTCCGACCGGTTCTCTTCGGTGGCGGACCTGTATGCAGACCTCGCCGCCAAGGCCAAGCCAAGCATCAGCATCCCCTCGACCGCCGTCGGCACGGACGGCGAAATGCCCGACATCCCGTACGCCGAGGCCATCGTCGAGCAGACACTCGCCGGCTCCCGCGACCGGCTGAAGACGCCCGAGGACTTCGACAACGACCGCTCCCGCTGGGAGTTCTCCGTCCTGGGTGTCCTCTACACCGGCATGCAGCTGCCGTTGCGCACCTACCGGTCCTTCGGCGCGCAGTTCTCCTCCGGTGACGAGGCCTGGCTGCTGTACAAGACCTCGCTGGCGGTGATCGAGCCTCGGCCCAAGCACGCCCAGATGCGCAACGGCAGGCCGTTCCTGCTGGACCGTGCCGCTGCCCTGGTGGCGGCACGGGAAGCCTCCGCCGAGGCGGGGTGAACCTTTGGGGGTTGCCCATCGGTTTGGCGGTGGAACAAGGACTGGATCGGGCGGAGCCCGATCGGGGATGGGGAGGCGGTGGGCTTCTGAGCCCGACCGCCCCCGTCACCGGGCCTTGTGGCCCTGCTTCCGACATGTCCCGTACGGCGCTCAGCCCTGCCGTGGGTCCGTCTCCCGTCTCACCTGCTCACAGCTCACCCACGACCAGAAAGACATTCCCATGAAGTTCAACGACACCCTGACGACTCTGATCCAGCAGTCCCTCGAGGTCGGGGCCACGCCCGCGCTCATGGGCGAGCCCGGTATCGGCAAGTCCTCCTTCGTCGAGGCTCTCGCCTACTCGATGGGCACCAAAGCCTTCGTCCTGCCCTGCAACCAGCTCGCCGACAAGGCCGACCTCACCGGCGCGCGCCTGGTGCCCTACGAGAAGACCGACGGGACACAGTCCTACAAGCAGGTCTTTTACCCGCACCAGGTCATTCAGGAGTGCATCGACTACGCGCTGGAGAACCCGCGCGAGTGGCCGATCCTCTTCCTCGACGAGATCAACCGCACGACCTCCGACGTGACCTCCGGCGCGCTCACCCTGGTGACCCTGCGGCGCATGGGCCACATCGAACTGCCGGAGAACGTGCGCCTCATCGTGGCGGGCAACGACAAGGGCAACGTCACGACTCTCGACGAGGCCTCGCTGTCGCGCTTCGCGATCTTCCACGTCGAGCCCGATGCGACAACCCTCATGTCCGTCCTCGGTGACGCGCTCAACCCCTGGGTGAAGAAAGTCCTCACCCAGCACCCCGGACTCATCTTCCAGAAGTCGACGCCGAACTCCATCGTGGCCGACGGCCGCGATGACGACGATGACGACGGCAACGTCACCATGGCCGAGCTGTTCGACGGCGGCGAGGAGATGAACCAGCTCACCACGCCGCGCACCATCGACCACCTCTCCCGGTGGCTGAACCGCGTCGACCGCCAGGAGCTGGCAAGCCACCTGGCGACCCCGGTCCAGATCGGCGGCCGCGACACCTCGCTGCTCAACGAGGCGATCGAGGCCTTCACCGGCGACACCATGTTCACCACCCAGCTCGTGGCGGTTATCGCCGAAGACCTCGCATCGAACTCGGGCGGTCCGGCACACAACCGCGTCAACGTGCCCAAGCCGAACTGCTACACGACCCTCAAGTCCGCGGGCACGGTCACCGACCTCGCCGCGCAGATCTCGGGCCTGACCCAGAACGAGGTCTCCGGCTCGCTGCTCTACGCGATGAAGGAGAAGGAGGACAACTCGCGCCTCATCGAGCAGCTGGCGCAGGCCGCCGTCCAGATTGAGCCGGAGCACACGCGCACCCTGTTCGAGCTGGTGACCACCGGGCAGTTCGACCGGCAGAACCTGGAGGCCTTCCTCGAGGTCGACTCGCCGATCGTGGCCGCGGTCAAGCCGTCCCTGTCGGCCTTCCTCTGAGCCGACCCGGCACCGGGCGGCGGGGGACGCCACCGGCTCCGTTCCGGAGCGTCCCCCGCCATCCCACGACACCCGTCGCCTCAGACCGCATTAGGAGACCACGATGACGATCACCGTCACGAACCAGAAGCCGGCGGTGCTCGACGCCCTGCACACGATCTCGTGCACGGGCGACTACGACCCCATGCCGGCCATCCAGAAGGTCCTGGTCGACCCGCTGCTGGAGCCGCTGAACCCCAGCGCTCCGGCGAGCATCGTCGACGGCTCGGGCCACGACATCACCGGCGACGTCCTGGACATCATCATGCGCTGCCTCGGCGAGACGATGGACCCGGCCGCCGAGAAGAACGCCAAGGCGCTGCTCGGGCAGACCATGGTCAGCTATGACCAGGGCACGCCCCTGCCGGTGGGCGAACTGTTCGCTGTCCAGGCCGGGCAGCAGAACAAATGGCCCGCGCCGTCAGCCCGGGTCCTTTACTCAGCCCAGAACGATGTCATCCCCGCGGCCAAGGGCCTGCTCGCAGGCTCCGCCGACGAGAGCGCCTTCTTCGCCTCCGTCGCCTACACCTACCACCCGAATACCCTCGGGTTCTGGTTCCAGTCCTCTGCCGCGTTCGACGGCTTCAAGATCTGGCTGAACCAGCAGGTGCAGACGATGGCCGGCGCGAACGCGATGCCGGCGGACACCCTCCGGCTGCTGAACGACTTCGCGAACCTCTCGCTCAAGGGGCTGACCGAATCGCTGCTGCTGCGCAAGGACGACTCCGACGGCAACGACGAGTTCTCTTTCGCCCGGCTGGTCATCCGCATGCTGATGACTTACGTCGACCAGCAGCGCAAGGCCGCCTCAACAGGCGCGGCCGCCCTCGACACCGGCATCATGCCGTTTACCGTCGGGGAGCTGTTCTGCCCGCGGTCGCTGGTCCTGGTCAACGTCGAGGCCCACGCCCGCGCCACCGCCGCAAAGGTAACGGGGGAGTGGAACCTCATCAACCAGTCCCTCGCCTCACCCGTGAAAGTCGTCTCCAACGCCGCGCTGTCCAAGCTGACCTCGCTCCCGCGAGCAGCTGCCAGGGCCGCTGCCATGGGCGCACGTCAGCAGCCGGGACAGCCGGGCTCGCGCTCGGCCCAGGTGAAGTTCCGCAAGGCCCCGCCCACGAAGCTGGACCTGTTCAAGGACATCACCCGGGTGCTCAAGCGTATGGGCAAGGTCAACAAGTCCCAGAACGTCTACCGGACGACGAAGACGACCTTCCTCAAGGCCAACCGCCGCAACCCGGACGACTTCAACAAGCCGGGCCGGATCACCTCGGTGCAGTACATGCCCGACCTGCACGTCTTCATCGACACCTCCGGGTCGATCTCCGAGGAGAACTACCAGGAGGCGGTGCTGATGCTCATCCGGATCGCCAAGAAGCTCAACGTCAACCTGTACTTCAACTCCTTCAGCCACATGCTCTCCCAGGAGACGCTGCTGAAGGTCGAGAACAAGTCGACGCGGCAGATCTGGCAGGAGTTCCGGAAGGTGCCCAAGGTCACCGGCGGCACCGAGTTCAAGCAGGTGTGGGACTACATCAACGCCTCCCCGGTGCGCAAGCGCCGGCTGTCGCTGATGATCACCGACTTCGAGTGGTCTCCGCCCTCGAGACGCGAGGAACACCCGCCGAACCTCTACTACGCCCCGTGCTCGGCCATGGACTGGAAGTACATGGTCCGTTCCGCCGAGGCGTACGCGAACGGCATGCAGCACATCGACCCGAGCATCCGGCAGAAGCTGCTGGGCATGGTCCTCTGATCCTGCTCCCGGCCACAGGGGAGACGCCGACCGGCCGAAGCGGCCGGCGTCTCCTCCTCCCTCAGACCTACCCGTAACCCTGCCGGGCATCCCGGCGCGCCCACCCAGCGCGCCGCCCGGCGAACCCCACCGAAGGAGGGACCCGCGATGGGCCTCAACAACTTCACGTCGGGCTCCGACGACGACACGAACAGCGGCGGCACGCCTCCGAGCTTCCCGCCCATGGGCGGCATCCCCAGCCAGGGCGGCCAGTCCGACGACGCCGTCAAGGAGCTCCTCGTCGACTACAACGAGAAGTTCAAGAACGCCGACCCGACGATGTTCCGCGACGCGCTCATCGAGCAGGTCCTCTCCGTCCTGATCAGCCGGAACAAGCCGAACGTGCTCCTGAAGGGCTCCGCCGGCGTTGGTAAGACCCGGATCGTCGAGGACATCGCCCGCCGGATCGCCCTGGGCGACACCCTCATCCCCGACCAGCTCAAGGGCTTCACCGTCTACGAGCTGCCCATCACCAACCTCGTCGCCGGCTCCGGCATCGTCGGGCAGCTGGAGGAGAAGGTCCAGGCCGTCATCGACTTCGCCTCAGACCCCAAGAACAAGGTCATCCTGTTCATGGACGAGATCCACCAAATCACCGGTGGATCCACCTCCCACACCGACTCGGTGCTGCGAAAGGTCTCGCAGGTGCTCAAGCCTGCCCTGGCCCGGGGCGACATGCGCGTCATCGGTGCCACCACCTCCACGGAGTCCCGGGCCTTCGACGACGACCGTGCCTTCGCGCGGCGCTTCACCCCGCTCATCGTCGACGAACTGACCGTCGAGCAAACCCTCACGGTGCTCGGCAGTGTCCGTCCGGGCCTGGTGGCGCACTACCGCCACCAGATCGCGGTCTCCGACGACGTCCTGGCGGAGACGGTCCGGATCGCGGAGGAGAACTCCCGTGCCGGGCAGCACCGCCCCGACAGCGCCATCACGCTGCTGGACCGGGCGATGGCCGACCGTGTGCTGGAGCAGAAGAAGCTCATCGTCCAGGCCGAGGCAGCCGGAGACACTGCACTCGTGAACACCCTGCGGTCGATCCCGCAGGTGCCGCTGACTACGAAGCGCGTCCTGGACGTGGCCAAGCGTCTGATGACCGGAAACGCCCAGCGCCCGGAGTTCGACGTCGCAACCCTCCGGGCGACCCTGCTGGGCCGCCTGCGCGGACAGGACGACGTGCTCGAGAAGCTCGTGGACCGCCTGGCCCGCGAGGAGCTGGACCTGTTCCCGACGTCGACCCCGACAACCTGGATGCTCGCCGGAGCCTCGGGCGTGGGCAAGACCGAGACCGCGAAGATCATTGCGGAGCAGATGACCGGCACCGAGCCGATCATTCTGAACATGACGGAGTTCCACACTCCCTCGGACACCGCGAAGATCGTCGGGGCACCTCCCGGCTACGTGGGCTCGGACTCCAACCGCGAGCTGCCGTTCGACACGCTCGAGTCCAACCCCCACCGGGTGATCCTGCTCGACGAGTTCGAGAAGGCGGACAAAGCCGTGCAGCGGCTGTTCCTCTCGGCCTTCGACGAGGGCTACATCCGCAACGCCCACGGCAAGGTGCTGGACTTCTCCAAGGCGCTGGTGATCTGCACGACCAACGCAGCGCGGGAAGCCCTGAACCGCAAGCCGGTCGGCTTCGGCTCGGCCCCGCCGGCGGTCTCCCACCGGTCCCTGACCAAGGAGCTGGCTCAGTTCTTCGACGCAGAGCTGCTCGGGCGGTTCTCACTCGTCGTGGGTTTCAACCCGGTCGACGAGCAGGCCTACCGGGAGATCCTCGCGGCGGAGTACACCCGCCAGCGCGAACGGATCCTGGACGCCAGGCCCCGCCTGGGCCAGACGCTGCCCGCGTCGATCCCCGACGACGAGCTGCGTGCCGTCGCCGAGGAAACCTACGTCGACTCCCAGGGTGCGCGTCCGGCCGGCAAGGCCGTGCGCGTATGGATCGAGGACCGGCTGCTCGCCACCCAGGCTGCGTCGGCTGCGTCGACTGCGTTCATCCCATCCGCAGCCGCCGTCTCCGACGAGCCGGAGGCGCTGGCCGTCGATTGATCCGGCACCACACTGCGTTCGAGCGCCCCTTTCCCGGATACCCGGGGTGGGGGCGCTCGTGCGTGCGCGCACCGCGTGCGAACACAGGAAGAAGGACGTCACTGCCATGACCACCACGACCACCACCGCCGTCGGCACAGTCCGTGCGGCACAGCCCGAAGACAGGAGCGAGCAGATCTGCGACGACGCACTGCTGCTGGTCTCCGCCCACTCCGCGGACGCGGCCGACTGCCGTGATCTCGCACTCATGCTCGGCCTTGTCGAGGTGGACCCCTCCGGGTCCGTCACCAAGGCCAATCCCTGGAACGCCGACTGAAGGTGCTTCCCGCCGGGCCTACCCAAGAGGTGAGCCTGCGATTGACCGCCGCGCGCATGGGTAGCGCGCGGTGTCCGGGTCCGCGGGGCTGACGCCGCCGCGCCCGGATTCATGGGCCTCACGGCCCCTGACGGGTGGGTTGAGAGGAGCGCGGGAGGGCTCGTCGCCAGAGGCGAGCCCTCCCGCTCTCATGCCCGCGCCCGTGACCCAAGCGCTCGTCTACGAGCATTCGACTGACCATTCGTCTCCTGTGAGAATGGTCTATGTGGCTTCCATTCGACAAACCCTCTCGACCCGCCTACTGATTCGTTCGAAGAAAGACGACACCATGCCTATTCTGCTTGACGACATCGACCTTTCCGCAGCCGCCGTCGCTGCCCAGAAGACCGTCGACCCGAAGTTCTTCTCCTCGCGCCTGACCGGGTCCGGCAAGAAGACCGGCCTGCTCAATGAGAGCCTGCGGCCGATCAACACTGCGACCAACACCGCCTACGCGGTTGACCGCGACATCGAGGTCAAGCAGAGTTCGACCCACCACGACATCACCACCGCGCTGGTGCCGCTGGCCCCGATCACGCGCCGCTCCCTGCTCTCGGGCGGATCGTTCACGCTGCCGGTACCGCATGTCGATGACCGCTTCGAGCTCGACATCGCCACGCCGACCAACTCCTGGGACGTGCACTTCGACATGACCCCCCAGGCCCTGACCGTGTACGAGGACAAGTCCGGCGACAAGATCCGCCGTGACCTGGTGATCCAGTACCGCCTGGAGCTCTACTTCCTCAAGCAGGGCTTGGCCGAGCCCGAGCGTGCCGTATCGGTGTCCCGCTCCATCGGCTACGGCAACCACGACGCGGCGGTGTTCCTGCAGTGGGACACCAGCCCCGCAGAGAATGCCCGCGACGTCATCGAGGATGTGCTCTCGGCCGCAGGGTTGAGTGCCACCAACCTCGACAAGCTCGCCGACTGGATGGACGAGTACCCGATCTACGAGCGCATCACGCGCCTGGCCCAGATCTGGGACTCCGAGGCCATCTCGGACACCGTCTGCCAGTACGTGCAGGACATGCCGGCCAGCCCCACCGAGGAGCAGCTGAACATGCTCGCGGTGCAGCTGCGCTACCTGGAGAACTACAACGTCCCGCTGGAGGCCTACCGCCGGATCCACCAGCAGCTGGACACCACGTTCTCCGCGCCGATCGCGGCGAAGCTGTCCAAGCAGAACCTCAGCCTGCTGATGAACCACACCCTCGACCACCTGGAGCGCATGAAGGGCCAGCTCATCACGCCGCCCCAGCCGGCCACGGCCCCGGTCTTCCCGCCGCACCTGTCCAAGCAGCAGCTCGACGCGCTCAGCACGCACGAGCCGCTCGTGATGACGCAGGCCGGCGCGGGCACAGGCAAGTCGACCGTGATCCTCGAGCGCATCAAGTACCTCGAGACCTGCGGGGTGCCCGCCAGCGACATCACCGTCCTGTCGTTCACCAACGCCGCGGCTGACAACATCACGGAGAAGAACCCGAACGTCGGCTCGATGACGATCGCCAAGATGATCATCGACATCTATTCGATGAACCACCCCACCCACAAGGTCTCGGCCATCGACACGATCATCAACTCGATCGACATCTTCTACCCGAACAGCCAGTTCGCGGCGACGTTCCGACACCGCCTGCTGGAGGTCGACCAGAACAAGACCGGCGCGTTCACGGCCCTGAACACCTTCGTCGAGAACCACTTCGACGAGGTGATCGCGCTGCTCGACCGCATCGAGCAGACCTCGCTGGAGCTACAGATCATCATCTGCTACCAGAAGATCGATGACATGTCCGAGCCTGCCCACGTGCAGAGCAAGTACCTGATCATCGACGAGGTCCAGGACAACTCGGTCTTCGAGTTCATCTACGTGCTGAAGTACATCACCAAGCACGCCCAGTCGCTGTTCATCGTCGGCGACGCCAGCCAGACGCTGTACGAGTTCCGCTCGGCCAACCCGAGGGCGCTCAACACGCTGGAGGGCTCGGGGGTCTTCGCGACCTTCCGGCTCACGACGAATTACCGGAGCAACCAGGAGATTCTCGACTTCGCGAACGTCGTGCTTGGCGGTCTGGAGACCAACCAGTTCGCCAACATCCAGCTGCAGGCCAACTCGCTGGCGGTGCCCACGGCCGACTCCTTCCAGGAGAAGGTCACCCTCAACTACCACGAGGTGGCCCGCCTGACCGGCTTCATCGCCAACGACCTGCAGCCGCTCGTGCGCAACACGGTGATCCCGGAGTACGTTCAGGCCTGCCTGGACCGCGGCGAGCAGGTGGCCTTCCTGGCCTACGCCCGCCGTGAGGTGGCGCTGATCCAGGAAGTGCTCGAGAAGGCCTACCCGAACAAGCACGTGGCCTCGCTCGTCAGCGACCGCGTCTACGCCACGGACATCTTTTCGAAGTACATCAAGTTCTTCTGGAACGACGTCCTGCAGGTGCAGCCGGCCAACGCCTCGTTCGTGGTCTCCCAGGGGATCAAGGACAACATGGGCAAGCTGACGAAGAATGCCGGAAACGTCAACGTCGAGAAGGCAATCCTGCGCACCATCTCCGAGTGGTGGGTCGAGAACAGCGCCGCGATTAACGGCTGGGTGGCCCTGTGCAACCAAGGCAGCCTGCCTGCGAACGTGTTCTTCGACCGGCTCCGCGACAACCTCCTGTCCTTCGAGATCACGCGCAACCAGCAGAAGCTGAACGTGAACAAGCAGAAGAACCAGGAGCGCAAGCGGAAGAACCTCGAGTCCAAGGCCGATCTCGTCGTTTCGACGATCCACGGTGCCAAGGGCCTCGAGTTCGACAACGTCGTCGTCCTCTACAAGGAGGACGCGAAGATGACCCAGGACACCAAGCGGATGTTCTACGTCGCGTTCACACGCGCCATGAAGAGCCAGTACGTGCTCTCCTACGGCACGGCGAAGAACCCGCCGATCCAGAGCAGCTACGAGCAGATCGTCAACGCCCTCACCGAGCGTGACGAGAAGAACGCGCAGCGCACTGCGGGCATCGACCCGACCCTTCTGGTCGACGACGAGGACGCCGGTACCGCCGGCGACCAGCAGCAGATCGCAGAAGCCGTCTGACCGACGGCACCGGCGCGGGCGCTCCACCTCCACGAGAGGTCCGGAGCGCCCGCGCCTCCTGCTTCCCATCCCACACACACAGCCAATGCAGCTTCGAAGGAGCACGCCATGACCGCCACTGGAATCCAGGCCGGCTCAGAGGAGCTCGTGCCGGGCCCCGACAGCGCCTACGACCTGGTCATCTGCCACGACGACCGGATCGTCTTCCACGACCACTACCCCTCGCCAGCGTTCCGGCTGCGCATGTGCGCGCAGCTGCTGACCGCCTCGGACGTCGTCCTGGGCGCAATCGACGCCTCCGCCGCGAACGAAGTGCACGAGCTGTACCAGTCCAGCTCCGGGCAGTGGGAGAGCGCCCCGGACAGCGTGGTCAACGCCATCGCCAAGCTCTGCCGCCGATGGGGCGTCCAGGTCTACGTGAGCACGACCCGCAAGAAGACCGAGGCTCCCGCCGCACTCTATTCGGTGATCACCGAGTACGGCCCCGGACAGACCGTCGCCGAGCACTTCACCTCCAGAGAGGCCCGCCGGGCCAGCCTCGTCGAGCGTGCCGACATGTTCTTCAGCTCCCGCGGCAGCATCCCCGAGCGGGTATTGGCCGATGAGCAGCGCCTCGCCGCGCTCGTGGGTGCGTTCCTCATGCCCGCCACCGTGCTCCTCACCGAGGCCGTGCTCGACGAGGCCGACGGCCACTACAAGCCCTCCGGCCGGCCACTGCCGATCCTCTGAGCCCCGCCCGGGCGGACGGCCCCGACCACAACCCTGCAGCAGACCCGGAAGGGACCCGCCATGTCCGCACCTGACACCGTCAAGCCCGAGAACCCGTACGCCCGCACGTACGCCGACTTTCTCGCCCAGACCCGGGAGCACGTCCTCGTCGTTCTGCACGACGAGGACCTCTACCGCCACTTCAGGATCCAGGCCCCAGGCACCCGCATGTGGTCCTGGGACGTCACCACCTGGCCCGGCCACCTGGCCACCAGCGGCGACATCGCCGACGGCTACATGTTCACCCGAGAACCAGACATGATCGGGTTCTTCGCGTCGGCCGGCAAGAACGAGGGCTACTACTCCGACGGTGCGCCAAGCATCGACTTCCGCTGCTGGGCCGAGAAGCTCTGCGGCGGCCGCTCCCGCGAAGTAAAGCAGTACGACCCGGATCTATTCATCCAGCTGGTGCGGGAGCACCTCGAAGAAAGCGAGGGGTTCGGCACCGAGGCCCAGGAGGTCCACCATCAGCAGTTGGCGCTGCTGGCGCGCCTGCACGAACTGCGCGGCCTTGACGGGGACGCACAGTTGGCGCTCTTCGAGGCCCACTGGACCGCCCAGGAGCACCTCGCGGCCACCGGCACCGTGCTGAACCACGAGCGCCGGAACGCGGCCGCTGCCGCGCGTGCTGCCCTCTGGAGCACCGGCGGCATCCCCGACGAGAAGTTCGACCGGCTCACAGAGGAACACAACTGGATGGAGCTCGCCGACATCGAGGTCCCACGACATTCCCCTGCCGAGCGGCGCATGAAAATCATCGAAGACGCCAGCTGGCACGCCGACAGTGAGTCGGAGGCCCACAAATGGCTGGCTGAGCACGAGGACACCGTCGGCTCCGACACCTGGGAGTGGGACCTGCGCGACTGGGACATCCACTTCCTGTTCACCTGCTACTGCATCGACCTGGCCGTGCGCCTCTACCGCGAGCACGCCGCCGCGAAGACACAGCAATCCGCAGCCTGAGCCGACCCCACCCACATCCCGACCCAAGGAGAACCCATGAGCGCCGATATGCTCACCGCGGCCATCGCCGTCCCGGCCGACCGTACCAAGCCGATCGACTTCGAACGTGGCCGCCTGATGGTCGAGGAGACCGCGGGCCCTGAATCGTTCCGGTTCGACGACCCCGAGTCCCAGCTCGAGGAGCTGGTCGAGGACTTCGACCCCGACGTGCACCTGGACGCCGAGGGCGAGCCGACCCCGGAGGTCATCAAGCGCGTCGGCCGCAGGATCATCGACGAGCTCGAAGAGGCGCTGGACTCCAGCGACACGGACACCATCGAGGTCGCCGGCTACCGGTTGTACCTCTCCGGCGGACTCTCCTCGGGCGATTCCCCCACCGACGCCGCCGACGCGATCTGGCACGCCCACCACCTGCCGGTGACCGTCCTGCTTGCCATGGGATTCATCCCCGACTGCCGCAGGCCGCTGTCCCGGACCAACGGCAACCCCGGACCTGTGACCGACACCGACATCGTCGACGCCATTGCCCTCGGCCTCGGCACCAAGCCGGAGTGGTCCGGTGCCGACGAACTGGAGTGGATCGCCAACGCGATCGGCTCCGTCCGGCCGCACCCGGGAGACCGGGACCCTGCCGAGTACCACGCGGAGTTCACGGAGCAGCACGGCTTCGATCCGGTCGACGACAACTTTCTCATCGGCTATGTCAGCCAGTACGACAACCAGGAAGGCGGGGACTGACCTTGGCCAGCAGTGTTTTCATCCTCTGCGCGTGCTGCGCCCTCAAGCTCGTGAACGACGACGAGTCGGCCTGCCGCGACTACCACGGCCACGACCACGCTCCGCTGCAGGTGCCGGCTGGCACCGCGATCACCCAGGGTCCCCACGAATGGGCGGGCTCTCTCGAACTGACCTGCCATGGCCATGAGGACGGGACCATCCAGCCCCTCGGGGAGTACTGGGTGGCCCAACCCGGTCCCGCACCGACCGAAGAAGGAGTGCGATGAGCAGCCGGACACCAGCGCCCGATGCCCTCTTCGACGCCGATCTCTGCCAGCCTCTCGGCCGGGAAGACTGGGTTGACCGCTTCGACTGGGTGATCATCGACGGGCGCGTTGTGTACGCGCCCGTCACCTGGACATGGACGTGTCCCACATGCGGAGAGTCCGGCGTCATGCCCGATGGTCCCGACCTGCTGGCAGCCCCGCACGGGTCACAGCATGCTGCAGGACTTTTCGGGACGATCGTCCCGCTCGACGTCGAGGCCGAGCGTCCGACTGAATAGCCTCACCGCCCGGAAAGGAGGGGCCCATCATGACAGAAATCAGCACTGCCACGGCCGCGGTCCTCTCGCCGGCCGTGATCGTCGACATCGACGGGACGGTCGCCACGCACACACTTCCCGACGGACGCTTCATCAGGGGACACCACGAGTACCGGCTCGTCCCCTGGGACCTGCCCAACCCGCCAGTGATCGAAACCGTGCGCGCCCTGCACGCTGCCGGACTTGAGATCGTGTTCTGCTCCGGCAGGCCGGTCCTGGACGACAACGGCTGGGACGTCGGCCGCGCGACCTACGCCTGGCTCATCGAACATGTGGGGGAGTGGACCGCCAGCTGCCCTCTGTTCATGCGCGGACAGGGCGACCGCCGGCCGGACGACATCGTCAAGCCCGAGATCTACGAGGCCTTCATTCGCGGGCGGTGGGACGTCCGGCTCGCGCTGGATGACCGGCCCAGGGTGATCCGCGCCTGGCAGGCCCTCGGCGTGCCCGTGTTCGACGTCCAGCCCGGCTCGGGCGAGTTCTGATGCATGGCCCGCGCCCTCGACCCGCAGTGGGCCGCAGGGCGCGGGCCTGCTTCTCTTCAACTGCCCCGCTACGCCATTCCCCAGCGACTCAGTGTCCATCAGGAATGGTGGAATATGAGGCACTGGCATCCCATTCGACCACGAATAGACTGGAACCATGACTGACGACAAGACCCCCCAGGCCCCGCGCGAGGGCTCCCTGCCGAAGTTCTCCGTGAACGTCGCCCCGACCCAGAAGATTACCGCCGCCGACCTGGGCACCCTGCTAGAGCGCTTCCGCGCCGGGGATGCCGAGCCCCTGATCTTCGGTGACGGGAACGTCCCCGAGGCCGCCGTGATCCCGTTCGCCGACTTCGTCGACCTGCTCCGGCGGGTCCACGCCGACGAGACTGCCTTCCAGGCAGAGCTCTCCCGCCGCATCCGTGCCTCCGACGCCTCCGAGGAGCCCGGCCTGACCCTCGATGAGCTCGGCGATGAGCTGGGCGAACCCGCCCGGTCAATGATCCGCAAGGTGCTCGACGATGACTGAGGGGCTGCGGATCAAGGTCCATCTCAGCCCCGGGGCCCGCCAGGACATCGAACGGCTCAACCAGCGCGCCCTGAAGAATCCGCACAGCCGGGACGAGGCGCTCCTTGAGGCCACCATCGTCATGCTCCACCGGCTCAACGGCCGCCGTCACCCGACTAAGCCGCTGGACTACGACTCCCGCTTTGCCGACCTCTCCGACTGCGACACAACCTACGTCGGTGCGGACCCACATGAGAAGCCGCCGCTGCGCATCGTCTCACGCGACACCAGGCCCGAGCCGCCCGGCGGCATCACCCGGCGCGAGATCGTCGCCATCGGCGCACGCCGCGACAGTGAGGTCTACCGGACAGCCGGCCAGCGCCTCGGGCGGCCCGTCGGGGTCACCCTCGACCAGCTCGCCGCCCAGCGCCGCGCATCCGCGGCGAAGAACCATGCCCCGCAAGCGGGCAGGGGGCTCGACACACCCGCACCAGTCGGTGCAGACCTCGAGTTCGACTGACCATTCCACCTCGTTTCTGTTAGTCATTCAGCCTTTCTCATAGAATGGGCGTGAATGATGATTCGATGGAGACGGGATGAAGTGATGCACGACTACGACACGGACCACCAGGCCTGGGCTCCGGCCGTCGAGGAACCACGCCCGGGGATGAGCCCGCGGGCGCAGCTGACAATCCGCCGGAGCCTTGCCCTGGCGATCGCCCTGGGAATGGCCTACGGCATCTTCCATGTGTTCTTCCGCACCGATGTTCTCGCTCCGGTGCTCGCTTACGCCGAACCCGTCAAAGACGGGATCACATGGGTGATCGAGGACCCGAAGCGGGCCTGGCTGGCCTTCGCCGTGCTCGTCATCCCGCACATCGGGCTCTACTACCTGCTGTTCGAGGACCGGAAATGAGGGGACTGGCCATGCTCAGGAACACCAGAACGATCGTGGGGCTGTGCGCGCTAAGCGGAGTCTGGGTCACCGCCGTCATCGGCTGGGCTACCGGCTTCTTCGCCTGGGCCGTGGGCTCCGTCCGTAGCCTGTGGAATGGCTTCATCGCCTTCCTCAACTCGCCGTTCAGCTGGGAGCACCTCGCCGCCGGCGCGGGCGTGCTGCTCATCCCGATCATCATCATCGTCGTAATCTTCGCGATCGCAGATAACTGAGTCGCGGGGCATCTTTCGCGAAACCCGCTCCGGCTGCCGAATCTTGCTTCAGCGGGCACAAATTGGCTGCTTAGGCCCGCGACAGCTCGGAATGCCGCTCGAGGCTGTACCGGATCAGATCCATGGCCGGGGTAAGGGCCCAGACAAGCAGCCTCATGGTCGGCCGGTTTTCCTTGGCGATGACATCATCCGGTAGAGAAGTTGACTGCGCCGGCTTCAGCACGGCATCCGCGGCCCAGCGCCTGCCGTGCGCGAAACCCGAGCACAGCTGCCATACGGACAAGGCGGACGTCCTGGGCACCAGGTCGCGGACCTGCGTGAGTATGTGCGTGCTGCTGGGGAGAATCAACTTTCCAGCGGCCCCGGAGGCATCGAGAATAGCCTGCAGTTGCGCCTTGTCGCTGTCGAAGTCCGGAAGCGTTCCCTGAAGATTCGGATGGCGACGTGCCAGTTCGCTGTACGCAGTCTCGCGGTCTTTGGCTACTTTCAGCGACAGAGACAGCGAACGAACTATCCTGGTCGCCTGTTCTTCTTGGCGCTGAAATCCAGGCGGCCTGTGCGGCGCACTCAATGGCTGCCCTGACCAGCGAGAACGGGGCAAGAGTATGTGATGCTCCGGCACCAATCATGATGCTGTCCAGCGCGTGCAAATGATCGATCGCGCTGACTACCGCATTGGCGATGTTGTGCGACGCCTGGTGCGGTTTGATGAGCCCATCGTCCTTCGCCAGACGGCTTCCGGCTTCCGGGATCCACGCCTCGTGGGAATCCCGGAAGCCCAGCCAGGTCCTCAGCTCCTGAAAATACGAGTCGGCAATCTCGAACTCTTCAGGTTCATCTTCTCGTCGCATGACTCCATTCTTCACATGGCTACATTCTTTATCGCCAGGCACGCTGGAAGCCTTCCGGGAGGGATACTTCCGTCGGCGACAACTCAGGCCTGACCCGCATGAGGCGGACTGAATGCCGGAATGCCTGACCCGACCAGGCTATGTCGGCCGAGACTTCAACCACCAACGGCTCCACCAAAGTCAGGCGAGTGGTGCCGCCCTCCTTGGTGAAACGGTCCAGCACCCGTTCGCTGATTTCCTCCGGCCATGGATGCCTTCCCCGGGGAGGACGAAGATATGTGGCCAGATCCCTTCCCGCACGAGCAGTCAAGGACGTGGACCGGCCGACAATCCGCAGCCGTCCGTGGACCGGCAAACCCACCACCGCTGCCCGCGGGTGCGCCATGGGACCTATGACCGCCGCAAGAACCACATCAAGGGCGCTTCTGCTCTTGACCTTCAGCCAGATTCGCCGGGGCTCGTACGTCTGCCCTTCACCCTTGATCACAATTCCTTCCACGCCCGTGGCGGTCATGTCACTGAACCACGTGGCCGCCAGGGCCCGGTCGCTGGTCACCGGTGACAGATGCAGTGGCGGAACCCACCCGCGCGCCAGCTCCTCGAGCAGAGCCCGGCGGTCCCGGAATTGAAGCCCGCGGGTATCCTGCCCCGCCACTGCCAGGACGTCGAAGGCGATCAGCGAGGCAGGGCTTTTCATCACGAGCTCCGCAAGAGCCGCCTTTGAGCTCACCAGGCGCATCTGCAGCGCATCGAAATCCAGACGGCCGCCGGACCACACCACAACTTCGCCGTCGACAACACAGCCCGGAGGGATCTGCTCACGCACGGAAGCCAACACGTCCGGAAAGTACCTGCTCAGATCCTTGCCCTGTCTGCTGTACAGCCACGCCCCATCCAAACCGACCAGGCACACTGCCCGGAAACCGTCGAACTTCATCTCAAAGACTGAGCCGCCGGACAGTGCGTCACCGCGTGGAATCGACTCCACGGCCTTGGCCTAAGCAAGGGCAACAGGAGGATGCAGGGCGGCCGGCAAACCTTCGAACATCGTGGGCACAGCGTAAGCCCAGCGAAGCAGGGGTGGAAACAAGGCTTCCTCCCGGCTGGATGCAGCACCAAGCACCGGGAAGCGTCACAGCAAAGCTGTGACCGGGTCCTTCTTCGATCAGGGAAACCAACCACATTCGAAACAGGAGTCGTCATGTCCACTGAAGCTGTTACAAACCCCGCTGGGTCTGCCGGGACTGCCGGTGGCCGGCGCTACAAGGAACCCACCTCACAGCAGATTGAAGATGCAGCGGCCCTGATGTTCCTGGCGGCGACAAGGAAAGCTCTGCGGGACCAGCAGCACATCTGGGATGTCGAACTGGAGTTGGAAGTCACCTACACCGTGCACAACCAGCGCAGGTACTGCGTGCACGCCAGCACCCGGACAGGTGAAAGCCTCACGGGCCCCCACGGTGTTCTCGTGCATCCGGCCAACGGAACTGCGGAAACGGCTGCCTGGAGCATTGCCGCCGAGGTTCGCAATGCAACGGCAAAACGCCGGCAAAAGGCGGCCATCAAGATTGCGTGACTACTGGCCTTTACCGGGGCGGGGCTTCCGCGCGACCTTCTGGCGTGGCTTGTGTTTTGTCACTGCCGATCTTTAGCCAGAACCAACCGACATACCAAAGAATCGCCGCCAGCCCGATCACAAAGCTGCCAAGCAACACTATCTTGGCCAAGACGTCCAAGCCCTTGGGCTCAAAGGCCATCATGACCAAAGGTACGAGGATCCCCAACGAGAGAACGCCCAGCATCCACATGGCCGCAGCCACACCCACAGGCTTGCCGACGCGGGCCAGCTCTTCATCCAAGCGGTCCCGCTCGGCAACAGCAGCCCGCAGTTGTGTCTTCAGGTCGGCCTCAGCCCGGATTTCCTCGTCTTGGCGTCTCAGGCTTGCCGAGAGTGCCGCATCCGACATGATGCCCTTTCCAAGTACCGAACCAACATCCAAAAAGCTTTTCGATCCGAACATCGCCATACCGGAAGGGGACGGAAGGCTGCGTCGCCGATGCTTGAAGGCCTGTTCATAAAGATCCTGGTCGGCGTCCGCGATTTCCAGACCGCGCTCGACGAGATCTTCAAGGTCAAGATTCGTGGTATCGCTTTTTCTGAGCTTCAAATTGATGGCCTGCACTGCATTTTGCACCCGTTGCCGGAGGGCAAGCGCATACGGTTTGAGCTCATCCTCTGTCGTTCCCCTTAGCAAGCGGTCTTGGATCAAGACGTCGAGGTCCAAAGTCGGATCGTCGAGAAGTTTCTCAACAGCCACGTCGTAAAAGTAGCTCACCGCCCTGCTCAATCGGGTCCGATGAGCCTCTTTCAGGTCCGCCTCAATGTGCCCAATGCGTCCGGCTGCTGCCTCCACAAGCCTCCTGATGCCCTCGCGTTCGCTGGAGATCGCAACAAGCCGGCTGACCAGGAAGCCTCCAATGATGGCGACCAAAACAGCCGACGCCTGGCTGAGGGCGGACAACAATGTGCTCGGGTCCCAGTCCTTTTCCGCCGACCTGACAATCACACTGAATGGATCGCATTGCACCACTGATTGGAGCAATGGCACATGGGAGGTACAGGTAAGGAATTCAGACGAGATCACCGAGCGATCATAAGCGACCCCTGACGATGCGCCGTGCACAGGGACCGGTCCTGGCACCTGCAGCCCCTTACGGACACAAGAACCCCGGTGATGCTTCCGCATCGCCGGGGTTCTTATTTTTTCTGTCAGCAGCTGCCCGTCCTCTATCCCGCCACCCGGGCAAGGACCTCCTCAGCCTCGTCAAACTCGTCGATCAGCCTCAAGGTCTCCGGGCCACCCAGGTCAGCGTCCGGATCGAGCCGCCGATTGATGCTGCGTGACGCGGAGAACTTCAGCACCGAGTAGTCATCCACGTCCTTCTTGCCGAACCGGACCTTGTGGCCTTTGTGCGTCTGCCGGGCGAAGCGGCCAAAGCCGGTGAGCACGACGGTGTCTCCACGGCGCACGGCGTCGGTGAGCTCCGCGATGAGCGACTCGTACACCTCACTCACCACCCTTATCGGCTGTCCGCTGCGGCCGGCCACCTTCGAGATGAATCCACGCTTGCTGATCCGCGGATGAACCGTCGTCTTCATGCCCACACCTTTGTCCTATCGTCCCTCGTCGTCCGCTTCCTGCTTGAAAACCAGTTTATCCGACAGGCCTGTCGAAAAGCGATCCACAGGCCTGTCGGTATCCATTCAACTAAAGCTCGAAATCCGGATCAATGGACTGGCGGTCGTCCTTGTACTCGTAGTCAACTGACTCAATAATCGACCGGGTCTTCGGATCGCGCCGTGTGCTGACGATCTTGTCGTGGGACTCGTCGAACCGCTGCTGGTCGGCGATCCGGTGGGCCGCGTTGAGCTTGGCGTTGATATTCTTGTCGCCGAACTCCATCATCGAGCTCACCGAGGACTTCGCCCCCTGCTTGCTTGCGTTGACGTTCTTCTTGTTCTGCGCACGCTGCTGCTCCCAGCGACCGCGGTCCTCGGGCGTGACGTACCCGAACATCTGGGCGAGCCGGGAACCGTACCGCTCCTGCTGCTCTACCTGCTGGTCGTCGCTCATGGTCCTGTCTCCTTCTCGTTCGTTTCCGGACTATGCCGGCTGGTAGTCCTCGGCTCCGCGGTCGCGGCTCCACTGGCCCTCCGGCCCCGGCCGGGCCGAGGGGCCGGGCCCCTGTCGGAAGGGCTGGGGCCGCGTGCGCTGCGCCGCCAGGAAAGTAGCGGGATCGTCGACCGCGGCCCGCATCGTGTCCTGCCAGTCCTCGCCGAGGGCCAGCTTGAGCTCGTGCTCAAAGTCCGGGTCCTCCTTGTTCAGCTCCTCGATGGCGTCCACGTAGGCGTTCGAGTAGACGCGCTGCTGCTCCTCGTCGGAGAGACCATCGATCTCCATGCTTGCGAGCATGCTCTCGGACTGGTCGAGGCGCTGCTGGAGGTCCTCGGGCAGCCCGCGGGTGTCCAGGCCCTGCTTCTTGGCCGCGAAACCGATCATGTAGCCCATGACACTGCCGCCGAGGGCCTGTCCGTCGCCACGCTGGACGCCGTCCAGCATCGCCGCCTTCATGGTTTCCGCCAGCTGCACCTGGTGCTCGTCCGGCTCCATCGGCAGGCGCAGCGTGAACATGCCCTCGTCGGGGATCCGCCGGCCCAGGTGGTCGTCGAACTCCCCGGTCCAGACCTCCCGTACCCTGTCGGTGCCCGCGAGGCGGGCCTCGTGCGGCGGGGCCTTGACGATGCGGCCGTGCGCGACGCCGTTGAACATCAGGCGCAGCTCCGGCTCGGATTCCATCCGCTCGCCGATGATCGTCCGGGCGCGCTTGACCACCTCGGCACGGTCGAGCCCGTCGTCCTCCATCTGCTGGCGCAGGCGCTTGCGCAGGGCCTTGTAGCTGGCGTTGATCTGCTTCGCGTCCTGCTCGGGGTCACGCATCTTCCAGAAGGCGTTCTCCATGAGTGCGACCTCGGTCATGGCCGCTGACTCGGGAGTAAACAACTCACGGTTGCCCCGCTCGCGGCGCTCCAGGTCCTCCAGGCGGGTACGCCAGCGCCGGGAAAGGAAGTCGTCCCTGCTGGTGCCCCACCGCCCGCCCGACTTCCCGGACTGCTTCCCGCCGTCGTCGCCGGCGGCCTCCTGCGCCTCCGGCGCGCCCCCGAACAGATCTCCGACCAGGGCCGCCTGGCGCTCGGCCCTCTCGCCGATGTGCCGGGTCTTCGCGTCGATCCGGTCCTGGACCTTGTCCTTGAACGGCTGCAGGTAGGAGTCCATCTCCTTCCTGAAGTCAGGAGCGAGCATCCGCATTGCCATCATCATGCCGGCGGCCTGGATGACCGAGTTCGGGTTCACGCCGCGGGTGAGCGGACGCAGGCAGCCCTGCATCATCATCTGCATGTAGACCGCGTGCATCGCGTCGAACTCCTTCGTGCGCTCCCCGTCGTTGAAGCCGGGCACGAGCAGCTTCGAATCGCGCAGCGTCTGCATGTACGCCTCGCCCGCCAGCCGCGTCTCCGCCCGGAGCTTCAGCAGCCGCTCCCGGTCGTCGAGGCCGTCATCGTCGGCCGCAGCGCGCTCCTGGTCGCGTGCACGCTGGCGCTCCCGCTCCTCGGTCCGCTCCCGCGTCGTGGCCCCGAAGAAGCCGCGGGCACGGTCGCGCAGCCGCTCGCGCTGCCCGCGTGAGGTGTCGTGTCCGACCTGCGTCTCCGGCTCGTCGACAATTTCCGCGCCGATGATGTCCTCCTCCCCGCCGTCCATCCCGTACACGGCATGGACGTCGCCCAACGGGTCGACAGGCAGTGCCTTGCGCCCCCGGCCCCTGCCGCCCGGACCCATTTCCTGCTCCGTGTCCTGTGTCATGTCAGCCTCCCAGTCCATAGTCGTCGTCACTCTGCTGCTGCCCGGTCTCGTAGCTCGGCGTCCAGGCCGGGCGACGGCCGCCCACGCCGACGGCGTGTGCCGAGCGCCGGCTGGCACCGCGCGCCCTGGCGGCCCCGTCCCCGGTCTGCGCGAGCACGTCACGCTTGA
The DNA here is from genome assembly GCF_029581595.2 of Arthrobacter sp. NQ7. Classification (NCBI taxonomy): domain Bacteria; kingdom Bacillati; phylum Actinomycetota; class Actinomycetes; order Micrococcales; family Micrococcaceae; genus Arthrobacter; species Arthrobacter sp. NQ7. The sequence continues at coordinate 121,447 of NZ_JARFXU020000012.1, forward strand.
GGACCGAGGCATCCACCGCGGCCTCCGCGGAGTCCAGGCCGTCCAGCCCGTCGAGGCCGTGCGCCGCGAACGCGTCGAGCTCGCGCGCCGCCGCGGCCCGGGCACGGCGGGTGCCCGCTGAGGCGAACTGCTCGTTCTTCTCGCCGTCGAAGACGCTCTCGCGATTCTTCGCAGCCTGCACCAGCGCCTCGAAGTCGCCGCCGTAGGCCATACGGTCCATCACCGTGCCCGCCAGGGACGGGTCCTCCTCGAGGTTGCGCACCAGGCCCGACTTCGGGTCCTCCAGCGCGCGGGCGACACGGGCGACGCAGTCCGGGTTGACCGAAACGTTGAACCCGTCCTTGGCCTCGTAGAACTCAACGAACTGGGCCTCCCACTCCTCGGCCGTGGCCTGGACAGCCTCGCCGTCGGCGAACTCGGGACGCCACTGGCCGGGGCCGGTGTGCTCAAGCTTGCGGCCGCGCCACAGATCGCGCCCGGGACCCTGCAACATCTCGTACTTGTGCCGGGCCTCCGCAGCGTCGTGCTTGGCCTGCAGGATCGACTGGGTCACCGGATAGGTCACCTCAAGCACCGCCTTCAGGTCAGCGCCGCGCAGGGCGCGCACCGCACGCTGGGAGAACGAGCCACCCAGTCCCGTGCCATGGGCCTTGATCGCCGTGGCGAACATCGAGGCCTCCTGGTCCTCCTGCGTGATGCCCGGCGTACCCTGCTCGTCGCCGAGGTTGCGGGCGTAGTCCCCGAGCTTCTTCTCGCTGCCCTTGGCTCCGGTCTCGACGCAGACTTCGCGCACGCTCTGCAAGTGCGCCTCGCGGCTGCTGAAGGTCAGCGCCGAGCCGAACTCGCCGCGCTGTGCCGAGCGATAGAGATCGCTGAGCTCCTCGACGAGGACCTCGTGGCCGGCGGCAACCTCGTGCGGATCGCTGACGAACCGCAGGCGGTTCGCCTCCTTGACGGCACTCTCAAGACTCTCCGCCAGCTCCGGGCTCTTGGACAGCGCCACCTGGGTGTCCAGCGAGACCTGCATGGCCAGCGGGTGCGAGCCGTCGGCCTTCACCACGCCGGTGTCCAGGAGGTTCGCTCCGACCGAGAGCCTGGCCATCGCCTCGGCCTTGGCGGCCTCGCTGTGCAGCCTCACCACGGCGACCGCATCACCGTCGAAGTCGCCGTCGAAGCACTGGTCCATCACCGGGTTGATCGCCGCGCCGGTGAGCCGGTCGTCTATCGCCACGCGCATGAAGCGCACGCCGGCGTCGCGCAGGACCGGGTCGCGCCAGACCAGCGCGTGATCGCCTTCGGCCAGGCCCAGCTGCTCGGCCTTGACCGAGCTCAGAGCGATCTGATCGATGTCCAGCCGAGGGTCGGCGGTCCAGACCATCGTGGCCGAGTCCGACAGGCGCGAGCTCATCAGCCCGGTCTTGAAGATGTTGTTCTTGCCGGTCAGCACGCGGTTCTGCACGTCCGTGGTGATCGCCTCGAAGGCCCGCTGTGCCCGCGAGACAGACTCGCTCATGCCCCGGCGCACCTCGGCGCGCTTGTCCGGCGACAGGCCGTGGTCGTCCAGCTGCTCGGCCATGTACCGGTAGCGGCAGGCTTCGACGAAGACGTCCTGGTAGCTGCGCGTGTAGTCGTGCGTGACGGACGTGCCGTCGTCGAACTCCTGGCCGCTGCGCAGGTGCGAAGAGAGCACCGGCAGCTTCCACGAAGTAGCGCTGACCGTCTCGGTCAGCTGACCCGTCGGGTAGGTCAGTGGAAAGGGGATTTCCATGTCGCCGCCGCGATCGCCGATCAGGTCGCCGAAGGACTTGCGCATGGCCGTGGTGTTCAGCCCCGGCGTCGCGCACTCGCTGCGCGGCTGCGTGCGCATCAGTTCCGGCATCGGGATCAGGCGGCGCTCGGGCCGCTCGTCGACACTCTCGGCCTGGCCCACGACGCGCAGGGTGCCGTCGGCCTCCATGTCCAGTCCCGCCACCAGCAGATACTCGCGCAGGTTCGACTCGGCACCGGAGTTGTGGCCGTAGAACTCGCGCATGATGGCCGGGCAGTCCTGGGACTGCAGCGCCCAGGCCAGCTGCGAGGAGGCCTTGCGCCCCTTGCCGGCGCGCACCTGTTCGTCGTCGTAGATCTTGGTCTTCTCGTCGACAGCCATGTGGGTGACCACGAACCGCATCTCGCCCAACCCTCCGCCGACCGGCCCGGCCTCGGGGCCCTGGACGGCCGGACGGCGGATGTCGCCCACGGCACCGCCCATCAGCTCGCGCGCCGATCCGGCGTTGCGGCGGGAGATCAGCGAGAACGGGCTCATCACCACGTCGATGCCCGGGTTCTCCCTGAACCAGGCCACCTCCTGCTCCAGGCCCTGGGCACGTGCCTCGTCCGGGTCCATGTGGCGGTCGACCACCAGAGAGACGACACCCTTGTTGCCGTGCAGATCGCTGATCTTGTCGCCCACGACGAGGTCGCGCAACTGGCCACCGGCCCCGCGGATGCGGTGCCGCTCGGAGAACTCCGTCGACACCACGATCGGGTCGTCGGCCGTCCAGCCGCCGAAGGTCATCAGAGCGGTGCCGGTCGGCTTCGTCACCTCGGAAGACTGCATGATCGTCGAGGCCGTCATCTGCTGCCGGTCGAACGGGTCATAGCGCAGCGTCTCCAGCTCCGGCCGGCTCATCAGCGGGGCGCGGGAGCCGGTCACGGTCTCCGGGTCGCCCGGCTCAATCGTGCCGTCGGGGCGCACCGCGGCGTCCTCGGTGAGGTAGCGCACGATGCCCTGGTTGGTCGCGCCGCCGGTCATCACCGGATCGAAGAAGCCGCCGGGAGCCGTCACATGGTTACGGTCGGTTCCCGTGAGCACCGTCATGTTCCGTCCACCGGTGAGCCGCCAGGCGTCGAAGACGTTGTCGTCGGCCGGGTCGGTGCGATCGCGTTCGGCGCGGTACTCGGCGTAGATCGTCGAGCCCTGCTTGATCTCGTTGGAGTAGCGCACGCGCTTGGCCTCGGTCTCGAGGATCGAGGCCGTCCACTCGTCCAGTCGTGCGGTGGCCTTGCCGGTGGCAGGGTCGACCTCATACGTCGTGGCCCGTTCGATGAAGTCAACCGGGTGCTTGGTGCCGTAGAGCTGTGAGTACACCGCGTTCAGCGAGGCCGGCTCGCCGGTCCGGCTGCGGCCGGAGACGAGGTCACCGGCAAGCTGGTACTGGATGCGCTCGTGCATCAGCTGTTCGTAGCCGCGCAGCACCGTGCGCTCCTCGACCGACTTGGGGGCCTCGCCCGGGGTCTGGGCCTTGATCCGCGCCTCGTAGCCGGGGACGATCAGCGCGTTCTCGCCACTGGCGAAGCGCGTGACAATCTCCCCATGGCTGCCGACATCGAAGACCTGGCCGATCTCACCGGAGACCGGCGTGGCCTTGCCGTCACGACGCAGCTTTTCGGCGGTCCAGCTGATGACGCCCTGCGCGTCGACCAGGATCTCACCCGGCGTCGCGGCGTTGCGCTCGATGCTCTCCCGGACGGTCTGACCGATCCGACGCATGAACTCCGAGGGATGCTCGGCGATGGGGGCGGCGGAGGCCGCGTGGAAGGAGACAATCCGGTCCTTGAAGCGGGTCGCCTGGAAGCTGGTACCCATGAGCTCGGTAGGAGGCACCCCGCAGCGGCGCAGCGCCGAGGCGAGGTTGTCCAGGTTCGACCACTGGCCGGTCGGGCTGGTCATGTACTTGGCGACGCGGGCGGGGTCGAAGCGCTGGTCGAGCCACTCGCCGTCGATCAAGTGCGGCTCGGCATCCCAGGTGCCGACCAGCTCGAACGGAACGTCATCAGCGTGCGCACGGACCTTGTCGGCGGCCGTGCCACCATAGACGAGGTTGCCCAGGTCCGGAAGCTCACCGGTCTGCAGCTCGCCGATCTCCTCCAGGCGCTCCTGGTACATCTCCTCGGTCGCGCCCGGACGCAGCAGCTCGCTGCGCGCTCCGGTGAGCACGTCCCAGTAAGAGCGCTGGATCGCCGCGACCTCGGGGTCAGAGGCATACTCCGGGGGCTCGATCTCGTCGAGCGCGCCCTCGGTGCGCTGCAGCTCAGACTCCGCGCGCAGGATCAGCTCCTCGACGCCCAGGGCGGCGCGCAGGTTCTCCCGCGCGGTGTCCACGGCCTCGCGACCGTAGGCCTCGGCCGGCTCTGCGTCCACGAAGAAGGTCGGCAGGGAGCGGTTCTTGGCATCCCGGCGCAGCATGACCTTGGACCCGGGGCGCGGGGCGCTCTCACCGGGGACGACATAGTCCGCGACGACGAACATGCTCTCGCGGTCGACGTGATAGCTGTCCGGCACGTCGATGAGGGAGCGGCCGCGGCCATGCTCGGGGTGGCTGGAGCCGACGACGCCAACCACCGTGCCGGGACGGTCCTCGCGTTCGATGGGCAGGCCTTGGGCGAAACGCAGCAGCCGCACGGCGTCCTCGGGAGTCGGGGCGGGCACGGCCATGCCGCCGGGCACCCGGTGATTGGTGCTGTAGCGCAGCACCGTTCCGTTGTCGTAGATGCGCGCCCCGGCGTACTCCTCCTGGCGCGTGTCAGTGAGACGGATCTCCATGCCGGTCCCGGAGATCCGGGCCTTGATCTGTCCAGGCTCACGGTCGCGCAGGACCTCGTAGGCCACGCCCTGGGACTTCAGCTCCTCGAGCAACGCCGCCGAGCGTGCCACCGCCCGCTGGGACATGAAACGGTTGCGGTCAACGCGGCCGGTCTGCGGGTCGCGTCCGCCGTCGATGACCCACTCGCGGACCTGGTCGTACTCCTGGCGGCTCATCTTGTCCATGAGCGCCGTGAGGCCTGCGGCGTCGTCGTTGGTCATGGCACGGCCGGCCTCGTACGGCTTACTGTCCTCATCGAGCCGCCAGAGCGTCATGTTCCCGCGGCGCGGCTCAGACAAGGACTCCACCTCGCCGCCGGCGTTCTTCACGATCGTCTCGTCGGGAATGTACAGCAGCTCGGTACCTGCGCGCTTCACCGTCGCGCGCTCGGACCAGGCCGGGTCGTAAGGGCTGATCGGCAGCCGCGCCGAACGGGGGTCGATCTCCGCTCCGACGCCCGTGGCACGGGTGAACTCGCGCTGCAGCGTCTGGTAGCGCTCGTTGGCGGGGGAGTGGTCGCCGAACTGCGGCTCGTAGTCCGGGACGCGCTCGGAGAAGGCCGTGTCGATCGCAGTCAGACACGCGGTGACGCCGAGTCCGGGATCAGCCAGGGCGGTTCCGCGCTGGCCGAGGATCTGGTCGACCCGTGCACGGATGGCCTTCGCCTGGGAGATCGGAATGATCTCCCCGCTCTGCTCCCGGGCCTGCTCGACTGCCTTGTAGAAGACGTACTCGTAGAAGTACCGCCTCAGTCCGTGTGCCTTCTTCATTGCTACTCAGCCTCCTGTGGACGCTCGGGGACATAACTATGTATAGATCATACCCTGATGATTCGAATGGAGACGATAGACGAGTCAGAAACGAGCCAAAAGACAAATGCCGGGACAGTCGAATTGCATCGACTGTCCCGGCACGGAGCGAATAGACCCGCCGGCGCTACCCCCGGGACTTCATCTCTACGGCCATGGCCCGGTCGAAAGCCCCGTCGGCCATGACCTCCCAGCTGGGCAGCGAGGCCAGGTACGTGTAAAAGGCGGCGTGCACCTTGACCGTGGCCAGCGACCGCAGATCCTCCTCGGTCACGTCCTGCTCGGCGAACACGCGCGAGCCCTCGTCGCTGATCTGGCCGTTGATCCTGCGGGCGGCGTCGGTGTAGGCATCGGAACGGACCTGGCTGATGTAGGTCTTTGACCCGTCGGCGCTGCGCAGCTCGCCGTCCCCGCCGACTGAGAAGTGCTCGCGGTCCCGCTGCATCTCCACCAGCGCGGTCTTGTACGCCTCACCAATCTCAAGGTCCAGGGCCTTGACCTTCGCCGAGCCGTCGAGATTGATCAGCATCTCCTTGCTGACCGTGCCCTCGGCGTAGACCAGGCGCTTGTGGTCCTTCTGCGTCGCCTGGTGGGCAGCCACGGTCGCGGCCACCTCCACGTCCTCCAGGAACTCCTCGTCGTTGCCCAGCATCATGGCCTCGTAGTCGTCCGGGTCCACGACCACCGTGGCGTTGGGATCGCCACTCTCGTCGGTGAAAACCATCCGCGTGATGACCTCCATGACCTCGTCCGAGTAGACGTCCGGGTCGAGGCGCTCGATGTCGATGTCCTTGTAGTCGTACGTCTCCTGGTAGAGCGTCTTGGCGTCGGCCGCCCTGACCGCCTGGGCCATACGCTTGTCGAGCATCTTGACGAAGTCCGGCTGGTTCATGCGCACGTCGAACTCCATCGCGGAGCTGAGCGTGGGGATCGTCTGCAGCGAGTACTCGTGCCCCGGGTGGGTGATCGTGTTGCCGAGCAGCTTGAATGACATCGGCAGGATCGTCTCGTTGCGGTTCCAGACCGGCGCGTCGCCGGCGCGCAGCACGATCGAGTTGCGCGGCGAGAGGAAGGCGAAATCGTTGTACTTGATCAGCGGCTCCTCCTCCGTCGACCAGGTGCGCGAAATCGCTCCGTCCGTCTTCCCGCCGACCACCTTGTCCAGGTTCTGCGTGATCTGCTTCGAGCTGGCGTGGGTACGGTGAGTCTTGCCGCTCATCTTCTCCAGCGTCTCAATCATCGAGTCGTCGGTCGACTTGAGGAAGACGATGTTGCTCGTGTTTCCCTGCACAATCTTGTCGACCGACTCGCCGTAGACGTCGCGCAGCTGCTGCAGCGTCTGCAGGATAAGCGTGAACTGCTGCTCCTGGCCGAGGCCGATGGAGAGCATGGTCTCGAAGCCGGCGATGCCATTACCGTCGGACTGCAGGTTGCCGAGCTCGTCGAGCATGAACCGGGTGCGGTAGAGCGGCTTCTGGTTCGACTTGGTCATGTACGACTGGTCAAACGAGACGTCCACCAGCTGCTTGACCAGGATCAGGATCAGCTTGGCGTACTTCATCAGGTGTGGGGGAGTGACGAGAAAGACCGCCTTGGGCGACTCCGAGTACCGCGCCATCGTCTGCGTGATCGCGCGCGCCCGGACCTCGACCTCCTCAGGGTGCCCTCCGCCGGAGAAGTCCAGCTTGCGGCTCGGAAAGGTCGTGTCGCCGGGCTGGAACGAGAGGATCTTCCCGTCGCCGGTGCCACCCTCCCGCACCGGTCGCAGCTCGCGCAGCACGCCGTTCTTCACGATCTTCTTGCCGGTGACCGGCTCGACCACGAAGTGCCGGCCGTTGAGGGAGAGCTGGTAGCTCTTGCGGAAGTGGAAGTAGAAAGTGCGCACGAGCATGCCGCTCTGCGGGTTCTTCAGCTCCAGCTTCAGCCAAGCCTCGTCGCCGGGGAAGATTCCCTTGCAGTTGTAGCGCGCCCAGCCCACGCGGCCGACGATCTCCGAGTGCTCGAAGTCCTTGCCAAGGTTCTGGGTGAACATCGGGTCCGCGTACGCCGACCAGCTCGCCATCTGCCCGAGCAGGTGGTCGCGCTTCATGAAGTTCGGCGAGAACCGCACGCCCAGCCGCCGCGGGAAGGACAGGCCCGCCAGGTCAGTGTTCTGGCTCGGCTTGCCCGAGGTCAGGGTCGAGATCGTCGGGTCGGTGAAGAAGCTCATGCCCGTGATCGCGATGCCGTAGACCGAGGACATCATCTTCTCCGCACCGGCCATGGCGACCAGGGCGTTGTGGGCGTTGCCGACGAGCGTGCGCATCGAGTTGCGCGGCAGGGCCTGGGTGGCGTTGAAGTAGAGCGTGAGCAGGTCCTGCTCGGCCTTGCCCTCCCATAGGAAGTCCTTCTCGGCGACCTTGGCCTGCTCCTCGGCCAGGGCGTCCTCATCTTCTTCGAACTCGCCGTTCTTGATGCGCTTCTCCAGCTCGGCAGCGGGGTTCTTCCACTTCTTCGAGGTCAGCTGCACGAAGAGCTGGTAGCAGTTGTACAGCGTGACCTTTCCCCACATGTCGTCCAGCCGCTGCTCCAGCGTGCCCGGGTCCATGCCGGTGGCTGCTGCGTACTCGCGCAGCTCACGCTCCTCCTCGAGGTAGTAGTCGATGAGACCGTAGGCGGCCCGTTTGAAGGCGTTGTTCGCTGCGTTCGGCCAGACCGGGTCCTCACCGCCGTCCAGCGGGAAGAAAACCTCGCCAATGTTCTCGATGTAGAGCGCGCACTTGGTCGAGTCGCCCTCGCGGGCGGCGTCGGCGGCCATGCCCAGCGGGTTGTAGATGTCGGTCTTCATCGCGTTGATCAGGTTGAACTGCACCGGCTCGAAGCCGCGCGTGACCAGCGGGATGTAGTTCTTGACGAGCAGCTCGCCCTTGGGGTCGTTGATGACCATGTTCGAGGGCTTCTTCTCCCTCGACCACATGTCGATCATCGGCTCGATGTAGGTCTGACCCTTGCCCGCCCGGGTGATGGCCAGCACCATCGTGTTCACGGGAGCAGTGTCGACGATGTAGGCACCGGCAGGGCGCTGGACTTCGTACGCCGGGAACTCCCAGTCATCGGTGATCAGGTCAGACACCGTACGGTAGGGCCCGAGCTTGTCACGGTTCGCGCCCTGGAGCTTCCCAAGGTCCTTCGTCTCTTTGGCCTTGCGCCGGCTCTCCTCGGTCGGCGGGTTGTACGGGATCACCGTTGCGTCATACTTCCGGCGCAGCCGCTTGTCCCGGGGCAGGCCCGAGGCGTCGAAGAGCGCCTCGCCGAACTCCTCGTCGATCAGCGGCAGGGTCTCGACCAGCGGCTCGCCGTCGTCGCCGTCCATGACCTCACCCTTGTAGTAGACGATGTTGCCGTCCTGGTCAATCACATCGGACTCTGCGCGCCGGGAGACCTTGACCGTGCCCAGCCCCTTCTTGCTGAGCATCATGTGACTGATCATCGAGCTGACCTGCACCCCCGAGTGCGCACCGGCGTCCGGGAACCAGTCGTAGTTCTGCTGGACCTCCTCCGGCAGCGCGATGTGCTGGTCGTTGCGGTGGTCGTTGATGTCCGTGTGGTCGACCGTCGCGTTGTGCTTGGCGACCTGGCGTCCGGTCCAGGTGGAGATCACGATCATGACCAGCGCGCCCGATCCCAGCGTCAGGAAGAGCTTGAACCCGGTGACGGACCCCAGCTGCCCGCCGACGTTCGTTGCCGTGGGCGTAGCCCCCTGGTCAACCTTCGGGGCGTCCTGGGCGGCGCTGCCTGCGTGGGTCCACCACGCTGGCACCGGGACGTCCTTGAGATCCGGGTAGCACTTCGAGCCGATCTCGGGGTTACCCTTCTCGTTGACGGCGCGGTAGCACGTCATCGGGGCCCCGCCCTGGCCTGTCGTAGTGTCCTCCACGTAGTACGAGTCCGGCTTTCCGCTGCTGTTTCCACCCAGGCCACCGCCCATCGTCGCCCCGAGCGTGAGCACTGCCGTAGCAATGACCGAGTACAGCACCCACGCCACGATCGCGACCAACAGGCCAGCGACGCCGGCGAGCACGAGGCCCGACGTGTTCGACTTCTTGCTCAGCCGCTCGCCGCGGTCCAGCTGCTGGTCTTCATAGACGTCCCGGTTCGTCAGCGTCTCCTCCGGCAGACGCGCCGAGATCTTCTCCCAGCCGCTGGCCTTGGGCCGTGCCGCCCTGCGCTTGCTGCCTGCCATGGTTCTCCCTGCCTGTTTCCGCGTGTGTCTGTGTGTCCTGCGCCTGTTGTGATCCCGGAAGACGCCGACGGCGCACGGGGTGCGAGCCCCATGCGCCGTCAGACCCGTCGATCTCCGAGTCGGATCAGCCGCCCATGGCTGCCCCGCCGATGAAGCCGGCGAGGCCGCCGAGCACGGGCAGCGCGACGATCAGGGCGATGAGCATCTTGTTGTAGCGGCTCTGGATCTCCGAAGCCCTTGCCAGCTCGCTGGCGTAGGACTCTTTGTCCGCAGCCATCTCCTCCAGCCGTGCCTCGTAACGGCGCTTGACCGAGTCCTCGACAACCTCCATCTGCTGCAGTAGGTCCGTGTTCCGCTGCGTGGCCGAGTCGGTCTTCTCCTTCTCGAGGGACAGGCTGTGCTGCCATTCCGTCTCGCGGGCCTGCATCTGGGTGATCGCGTCCTTGCGGTTGCGGTCGAGCTCGTCCTCCATCCGGCGGATGCGGTCGGCGTGCTCGTTGCGGATCGACTCCAGCAGCGCCTCCTGCTCGCGGCGCAGGACGCCGATCTCGTCGGTGGTGCGCTGGTGCTCTGCCAGAGCCTCGGCCTGGGCGATGTCCGCCTTGCGGTTGTCGTCGACGATCCGCTGGATCTCGGCCTTCCACTGCCCCAGACGCTGCTCCTCGGCCTCGAGGTAGGCCTTCTGCTTCTCGGCCAGGACCTCGAAGATCCGCGTAGTGCCGACCTGCATCTTCAGGGCGGCGTCGGAGCGGCGCACGCGCAGGATCTCCTGGCGGTCGTGCGAGTAGGAGTTCTCGAGCACCCGCTCGATCTCGGCGACGGCGTCGGCCTGCTCGCGCTCCATGCGGGAGCGGTTGCGCTCCTTGTACTGGATCTCCGTCTGGAGGGCGGCCTGCTCGGCGAGCTTCTTCGCCTGGGCCTCGTAGTCCTGGACGATCTCGGCCTTGCGGGTGCGGATCCGCTGTTCCTTCTCGGACTCCCGCTCGCGGTGCGCCGCCTCGGTGCCGTCCTTGAGTGCCTTGTAGCGCGAGCCCTCGCGGTCGGTGGCCACGTCACGGATGACCTGCTCGACGTGGGCCGACATGAGGTTCACGTACAGCGTGCGCAGTTCGTCCTCGTGCGCCCACCGCAGCTGGGCAAGGTCGGCGTTGGCCTGCCGGTTGAGCTGGGCGACCTGGTCGCCGAGCCATTCGGTCGCACCCTGCGGCACCTCGATCTGCACGACCGGCGCGCCGATGGCGAAGGTCGCATTGAACTCGTCCAGGCGCACGTCGAGGTCCAGGTCCTCGGAGAGGAAGCGGCGGGCGATGACCTCGCGCACCTGCTCCTGGTTCTCCAGCAGGACGGCTTCCTCTTCGGCCGGGGCGTAGGCCGTATCGTCGGCGGTCACAGGACCGGTCTCCTCGTCGAACTCCTCGAAGCCGGCCGTGCCGTCGAAGCCGGGCTCCGGCTCCACCGCAACCGGGGCCGCGTCCTCGTCTCCGAAGTCGACGGCTTCGTCGTCGAACACGGGCTCATCGCCCGCAGCGTCGAAGACCGGCTCGTCACCGGCACCCTCCTCCCCAGCGGGGATGGAGTCGAAGATCGGGTCACCTTCGTCGGCGGTGTCCACGGCAGCAACAGCGTCCGCGTCCGCGTCCACCGCGGGAAGGGTCCCGGGCTCGTCGGTGGTGACGCCGCTGTGCTCGCGCCAGGCCTGCGCTCCGACAGCCTCCTCGAGGCTCAGCGTGCCGGAAGCGACCTCCTGGGCCTGCTTGAACGTGGCCTCGGCGACCAGGTCCACCAGCAGCTCGCCGCTGGGCTTCTGCCAGACGACGGCCCAGGAGTACTCCGCGCCAGCAAGGAGCGAGTACTCCTCCATGCGCGCAAGCGTCTCCGTGTTGGGGATGATGCCGAAGACCTCTTCGCCCAGCATCTCTGCCGTGGCGACGGTCTTGATCTGGTCGGAGTCAATGAGCTCGATGAGAGAGCCCTTCGCCTCGTCGCGGCCGTGCCGCTTGCTCAGCCCGCCGATGGACTCGGCGGCCAGCACGAGCATGACCCACGCCGTGCCGCTGGGGAAGACGAACTTCGCGTTCGACCGCAGCAGTTCGACTGCTGCGGGGATCGCCGTCTCCCTGACCAC
>NZ_JARFXU020000073.1:0-401 GCF_029581595.2 Arthrobacter sp. NQ7
GTGAAGGACAGCTCGTTACCGGCGGCGATGCTCAGCATCTCCTTGACGATGTCGATACCGGTGACCATCTCCGAAACCGGGTGTTCCACCTGCACGCGAGTGTTCATCTCGATGAAGTAGAAACGACTGTTCTCGTAGAGGAACTCGAAGGTGCCGGCGCCACGGTAGTTGATGTCGATGCACGCCTTGACGCAACGCGCCAGCACTTCTTCGCGGGCTTTCTCGTCGAGGCCCGGTGCCGGTGCTTCTTCCAGCACCTTCTGGTGACGACGTTGCAGCGAGCAATCGCGGTCGCCCAGGTGGATGGCGTGGCCCTGGCCGTCGGACAGTACCTGCACTTCCACGTGACGTGGGTTGGTCAGGTACTTCTCCAGGTAGACCATCGGGTTGCCGAACCAGGC
>NZ_JARFXU020000058.1:0-773 GCF_029581595.2 Arthrobacter sp. NQ7
GTCGCTCTGGCGCCGATGACCCGTGTCAGCGCCACCGAGGACGGCCACGCCACCGGGCGCATGGCATCCTATTACTCCCGCTTCGCGGCCGGCGGCTTCGGCTTGCTCATCACTGAAGGCATCTACACCGACACCGCCTACAGCCAGGGCTACCTCTACCAGCCCGGCCTGGCCACCACTGGACAGGCCGAGTCCTGGTCCAGGGTCGTGGACGCCGTCCACGCCCGCGGCGCACGGATCTTCGCCCAGCTGATGCACGCCGGCGCCCAGTCCCAGGGCAACCGGTTCGTTGACTCCACGCTCGGCCCCTCCGCCGTCGCCCCCAAGGGAGAACAGCTGGGCTTCTACCGTGGCGAAGGACCCTACCGGGAACCGCAGGAGGCCACGGCGGCGCAGCTCGACGAGGTGCGCGAGGGCTTTGTGAACGCGGCACTGAACGCGAAGGCCGCCGGCTTCGACGGCGTGGAGATCCACGGCGCCAACGGCTACCTGCTGGACCAGTTCCTCACCGACTACCTGAACCAGCGCACCGACCAGTACGGCGGCACCCCCCAAAACCGGGTCCGGCTTGCCGTTGAGGTGAGCCGGTCCGTCCGTGACGCGGTCGGACCCGACATGAGCGTCGGCATCCGCATCTCCCAGGGCAAGGTCAGCGACTACACGCACAAATGGGCCGGCGGGCCCGCAGAAGCCGAGGCCATCTTCACAGCCTTGGCGACGACCGGGATCGACTACATCCACACCACCGAATACCGGGCCGACGCCCCGGCCTT
>NZ_JARFXU020000013.1:0-131120 GCF_029581595.2 Arthrobacter sp. NQ7
GGGATCTTCCACCATGGCGTCCCCGGGCAGGAAGGTGCGGACCTCAAAGTCGGTGTCGGCCCCGGGCTGGCGGGGTCCGATGACTCCTACCTTCAAGTCCCCCATCGCCGCCGTGTCCGGTTCGAGCGCCAGCACCTGCTCGCCGGACCGGAGGAGTACCCCGACCCATTCCGGCCCATTGACCAGCCACGCGGCGTCGAGGATCCCGGAGTCCGGCAGCCGCAGGGCCCTGGACAGCTGTTCGCGGACCGGGGCTTCGACTCCGCCGAACCGTGTCAGGGGCGGGGCCGCAAAAGCCAGCCGCCCGTCGTCGCGCTTGATCCGGACCAGTCCTGCCCGGCACTCCTGGACCACGTAGCCGTCGGACTTGGGCACTCCGCCTGCTTCGAGCCAGGCATGGGCCGACCCCAGCGTGGGGTGTCCCGCGAAGGGAAATTCCTCGGCGCCGGTAAAGATCCGCACGCTGTAGTCGGCGCGGGGGTCGACCGGCGGCATCAGGAACGTTGTTTCGGACAGGTTGGTCCAGTTCGCGAACTGCTGCATGGTTGCTGTGTCCAGACCTTGGGCATCAAGCACGACGGCGAGCGGGTTGCCGCGGTAGGCGTCGCTGGCGAAGACATCCACCTGGTGAAAGGGACGGCTGCGGAGTGTTGGGGTCACCGGAGCAGGCTACCACCGCGCAAACGAAAGACCCCCGCCGCCGGAGTCCGGCGACGGGGGTCGTAACGTGGAGTGGGGAAATTACTTTCCTGCCACCACGTCCAGTTCGATCACAGCGGCAACGTCAGCGTGGAGGCGGACGTTGGCCTGGTAGGAACCAACCGACTTGATGTGGGTGGGCAGTTCCACCTTGCGCTTGTCGATCTTGCCGAGGCCAGCGGCCTCAACAGCGTCGGCGACGTCGCCCTGCTTGACGGTGCCGAACAGGCGGCCGGACTCGCCGGCCTTGACGACCAGCTTGACCGGCTTGGCGGAGAGCGCAGCGGCCTGCTTCTGAGCATCTTCCAGGGAAGCGTGCTCGCGGGCAGCGCGGGCAGCCTTGATGGACTCAACCTGCTTCTCGCCACCCTTCGACCAGGTCAGGGCGAAGTTGCGGGGCAGCAGGTAGTTACGTGCGTAACCGTCCTTGACCTCGACAACATCGCCGGCAGCACCGAGACCGGTTACTTCGTGGGTCAGAATGAGCTTTGCCATGTTAGTTAATCCCTTCCTTAGCCGCGGCCAGCGCCGGAGTAAGGCAGCAGAGCAACTTCGCGGGCGTTCTTGATTGCCTGGGCGATCTTGCGCTGTTCCTGCACCGTAACGCCAGTGACGCGACGGGCGCGGATCTTGCCGCGGTCGGAGATGAACTTGCGCAGCAATGCTACGTCCTTGTAGTCGATGACGGTGATGTCAGCGGCCTTCAAGGGGTTGGACTTTGGTTTGGGCTTACGGAGTTCAGCCTTAGCCATCGTGGAGCTCCTATTCTAGGGAGCCCGTGGATATTGATCCACGGGATGGTGGTGGTCCGACGGCGGCAGCTGCCTCAGGTGCCTTTCGGCACCTTGGCGGTCCCGGCGTCGGGCCTTTAGTGGGTGTTTAGAAGGGAGGTTCGGAATCGGGGCCGTTGCCCCAGCCGCCTGCGTTGGACACTCCGGGCGTAGCCCAGGGATCGTCCTGTGCAGCCTGCTGGTTGCCGCCGCCCCACCCTCCGCCGGAGTTGCCGCCCTGGTTTCCACCAGAGTTGCCTCCGCCGAAGCCACCGCCGCTGTTGCCGCCGCCAAAACCGCCGCCCTGACCGCCGGAGCGCTGGGTGCGGTTTACCTTGGCATTGGCGTAGCGCAGGCTCGGGCCGATCTCGTCGACCTCAAGCTCGATAACGGTGCGCTTTTCGCCTTCTTTTGTTTCGTAGGAGCGGCTCTTCAGGCGGCCGGTGACGATGACGCGCATGCCCTTGGTCAGGGACTCGGCAACGTTTTCGGCTGCTTCACGCCAGACCGCGGCGCGGAGGAACAGGGTCTCCCCGTCCTTCCACTCATTGGACTGGCGATCAAAGGTACGCGGGGTGGAAGCGATGGTGAAGTTCGCTACCGCCGAACCGGACGGTGTGAACCGCAGTTCCGGGTCATTGGTGAGATTACCGATGACCGTAATGGTGGTCTCGCCTGCCATCTACTGCCTCCTTGTTCGATCCTGGGTGAAGAGTGCGTTTCCTGCGGGGTAAAGAATGAAAGATGCAGCTGAATTACTCAGCGACAACCTTCTGCTCTTCGGGGCGGGTGATCTTGGTGCGCATGATGGTCTCGTTAAGAGACAGCTGGCGGTCAAGTTCCTTGGCGGTTTCCGGCTTGGCGGTGAAGTTCACCACGGCGTAGATACCTTCGGACTTCTTCTTGATGTCGTAAGCCAGACGGCGACGGCCCCAGATGTCAACCTTTTCGATGGTTCCACCATCGTTGGTGATGACGTTCAGGAACTTCTGAAGCGACGGCTCAACGGTACGCTCTTCGACCTCGGGGTCGATGATTACCATCAATTCGTAAGGACGCATATGTGAACCCACCTCCTTTGGGCTAAGCGGTTACGGGATTTCCGTAACAGGAGGTTCATTTGCGATTCCGCGCCATGCCTTGCCGCCGGAACGGAGGCAGGACAAGCACAGACTTCACTATCTTAGTGCATTTGGCCCTGTTAGGCGATTCGCGCTTGACTCAAGGCTAGGTGCATGGTCCCCCTCTTAGCGCACCGGCACACGGCTATGTGGAAAACCCGGACCTCCGGGCCGCCCGACTGAAGATAGGGTGCCCAATCTGCCCCGGCAGCCCTATCATCTGACGTGTGCGCAGACACGTGATCGCCCTTGGGGCGGCAATGCTGTTGGCTGGGTGCTCCACCCCAACGGACGCGGCCGGGCAGGCTTCGGCCGCGGCCAGGCTGCAGTGGGGCGCGCCGATTGGCGGGGACGAGTTCAACTATGCCGGCGCACCGGACCCCGCAAAGTGGTCCGTGTACGACAGTGCCGGACACGCCGGGAACGGTGTTCGAAGTCCACGGCAGGCCACCGTGGACGGTTCAAAGCTGGTTATTTCGGGCACCAACGACGGGACCACAGCCGGCATGTCCGCCAAGTTCGGCAGCCAGGAGTACGGGCGCTGGGAAGTCCGGGCAGCCGGCTCCGGCGACGACGAGTACCACATGGTGGCAATCCTGTGGCCCGAAAGCGGAAATTGGCCGTGCGACGGCGAAGTCGATTATGCGGAGACAACCGGGGACTGGAGCGTCGTCAATTTCTTCCACCACTACGGCTGTTCGAACTCGAAGACCTCCGTCTCACAGGCCCTGGACCTCACCGAGTTCCACAACTATGCCGTGGACTGGTCCCCGCGGGGCATCGTGGGCTACATCGACGGCGTGAAGTGGTTTGAGGACAACGACCCCACACACCATCCCCCTGGTCCCATGCACCAGACACTGCAACTGGACTGGTTCCCGGACGGCAGTTCCAACGGCTCAGGCGAGATGCGGGTGGACTGGGTGCGCGTTTACGCCCCGGCCGGCTAGGAAAGGCACCCTCCCTACCCGCCGCCCGGACGGCCAAAACCCCCAATGTACCTAACGCCGGACTAACGGCTGTCCCGCCACCCCTGCCTCCCGCGTCACCACGTATTTCCCCACGTAGGAGCCGGGACAAAAGCGAGTACACACTACCGGTGTTTACCCGGGCCGCCTACCCTACGCTCGATTCTGCCGGCGGCGTCACGGCCGGGGTTTCCGGATTCGCCTAGGGGCACTGACGGATCGGGACCCGGGCCGGGCTCCACGGCCGACACCAATCAGACAGGGGAGGACTATGAGCACCAGGCGGACGAAGGCTCTGCACTTCGACATTCACGGCCGCGTCACCATCAGCGTCGACGCGAATGCCCCGGCAGCGAGGCAGCTTCAGAGCATGCTGGCATGCTTTGCCTCGGATACGGAGCGGCAGGCCGAGATCATCGTCGACGACCAACCGGAAGCCATGCCGGATGCAGGCCACGTGGAGCATGAGCTGGCGTACACAGACAACAGCGTGCGTTTCCAGGCCGATCGGGTCCAGGTGGTACGGGACGGAGACAATTGGCGCATCCACGGGCCGGGCGAGCTGCTGACGTCCGTGGTACCTGTCCTTGATGCGGCCATGATCGCCCGGGGAGCAGCAATGATCCACGCGGCAACCATGGCATACCGGGGCCATGCAATCGCGCTTCCCGCAGCCGGCGGAACCGGCAAGACGAGCACCGCCGCCAAACTGATGCGGCGTGAGGGCTGGTCCTTCATGGGAGACGACTGGGCGTTCCTCGCCGAGGACGCCACCCTTCTCGGTTATGCGAAGCCGATGTTCATCAAGCCGCACCACCGCGACATCTATCCGCACCTGTTCGAGGGCGCCCGCAAGCCCCTCGTCCCTTCCCAACTTTCCGGGACTGTCGGACGCCTCACCACTGTGGTCCACCCTTACGTCATCCGCTATCCGCGGCTGGCAGACTTCTCCCGGCGCTGGTCCCCCGAACACCGCATGGTCACCCCTGAGGCTGCGTTCCCGGGCCGGAAAGTAACCACCAAAGCCCCGCTCGCCGCGGCCATCTACGTCGAACGCTATGACGGTGCGCAGACCAGGGCGCTGGAACGGACCACCGACTGGATGGTCGACCGGATGATCGGCAACTTCCACATCGAAATGGCCGGCTTCTCGCAGCGGGTCGTGACGGGCCTGGCGGCCACCTCGGTCGTCCCGTGGCGGGAGCACTTCGCGGCGAAAGGCCTCGTGTTGAGCAAAGCGCTCGACGGGCGCCCCTGCCACCTGCTGCAGGTACCCGCCGCCTACTCTGCGGACCAGGCGTCGGATGACATCGTCCGGCACCTTGATGAGCTGCTGCCGTCGGTCCTCGACGAGCAGGTGTGAGGGGGTGGACACGATGGGCCACAGCACAGCAGACATCACAGCAGTTGTTCCGGCCCGGAACGCCGAACACCTGCTCCCGGGCTGCCTCGACTCCCTGCGCCAGTCCGGTGTCGCCGAAATCATCGTGGTGGATGGACTTTCCACTGACAAAACCGTCGACATCGCCCGCGCGGCAGGTGCCCGCGTCCTGAGTGACGAGGGGCGGGGCCTGCCCTGGGCCCGGACCCTCGGCGTCCGCAGCAGCAGGACCCGCTGGGTCCTGCTGGTGGATGCCGACGTCGTCTTCGGGGCCACGGGGGTCGCGGACCTGCTCATCGAACTGATGGAGGACGGTTACGATGCCCTCCAGGCGGGACTGGAGAGCGTCGCAGGACCGGGTTATTGGGGCCAGGCCCTGGCGCACCACCACCGCACGGGCCGCAGCCGCAACTGGTTTGGCCTGGTGGCGACGCTGGTCGACAGGGACCTCATGCTGGCCCTGGGATTCGACGACACGTTCAAGTCGGGGGAAGACATCGAACTTCGCTGGCGGATGAGGCAGTCGGGGATGAAGACCGGCGTGTCCCAGCGCGTCTTCGTTGAGCACCGGTTCGCCGCCGACGACTTCGACTTCGCACTGGACCAGTTCCTCATGGACGGAACGGGGCTTGGCAAGATGGTCCGCAAGCACGGCTGGCGCGGTGCCCGCCTTGCCCTCCTGCCCGCCGCAGCGGCAGTCCGGGGCAGTGCGTTGAGCCTCGCTGCCGGACAACCCAAATGGCTGCGCTATTACATCGCCTTCTGCTGGTACAACTACGCGGGTATGGCGAGGGGTTTAGGTCGTGACGGCTGAACGGGAAATCGCCCCATCGGATGCCTCAACCGTCGTCCGGCACTCCCCCCTGCGCAGTTCCATCGGCCTCGTCATCGCCAAAGCCGCCCAGACCGGTACGGGCTTCGCCTTCTGGATCATTGCCGCCCACGCCACGTTTGACCGGGAGGTAGGGCTCACCACGGCGGCGGTTTCCGCGGTGATGATCTGTACCCAGCTTGCAGTGCTGGGTACAGGATCAGCGGTCATCGTCTCCGTCGGCAGGGGGGAGGCTCCGGCCCGGGTGCTCGACACCGCCTTTGGCATCGTTGGGGTGGCGGGCACCGTGCTGGCCCTGGGCTATCTCGTCCTGGAAACGGTCGTATCGCCGGACACCGGTTCGCTGACGGTCCTTTTCTGGCTCATGTTCATCATGGCCGCCGTCACCGGGACCATGTGTACTGTGCTGGACCAGGCACTCGTGGCGTTGGGACGGGGCAGCAGCGCCACGCTGCGGTATACGGTGGGCGGCCTGGTGCCGCTGTTTGCGACAGCCCTCGTGGCCTGGCAGGCGCACGGCGCCGGCGCCGACGTGCTCATGGCCTGCTGGACCCTGGGGTCTGCTGTTTCCTGCCTGATCGGCTTCATCCAGTTGCGCAGGCTGGTCGGTTACCGGCCCAGGCCGTCCCTCCACCCCGCCCGCGGGCGCCCGCTGCTGATGCTTGGCATCCCCAACCAGCTCCTTACCCTCACCGAACGTGCGCCCGGACTGGTGCTGCCGCTCCTGCTGGCGCACCTGGTGTCGCCGGAGGTCGCTGCGTACTGGTACCCGGCATGGATGATGGCCTGGGCCGCCTACACAGCCCCCATGCTGATCGGCATCGTGCAGTTCTCTGAAGGAGTCCGTGAGCCGGGGCGCCTGGCCGCAACCACCTGGGCGAGTTTCCGCTGGTCGCTTGTCATCGGAAGCCTCGCCGCCGTCGTCCTCATCGTCTTCGCGCACCCGTTGCTCCATCTTCTGGGAGACAGGTACGCCAACGCGTCCACCGTGGCCCTCCGGCTGCTGGCCGCCGGGCTGGTGGCCTACGCCGTGCTGCAGGCCTACAACTCCGTGTGCAGGGTCCTCGGACTCTATACCGAGGCAATCGCGGTCGGCGTGGTCCTCGGCGCCGCCCTCTGCATCTCGGCATTGGTGGCCGCCGCACAGGGCTCCAGCGCCATGGCCCTCGCGTGGCTGGTGGTGCTCTCCGTCGGGGCCGTCGCGATCGGCCTCCGGCTTCTCGCCATTCTCCGCCGCGTGAAAAAGGAGGCAACATGACCAGCACGCTCAAGGAGACCATCCCTCCGCTGGCAAAGTGGAAGGCCCGTGATGTCTGGTGCGCAGTGGCGGGCGCTTTCGCACTCGCCCTTGCGGCCTGGTCCGCATCAACGGTGGCCCTGCCCGTCAACAGCGACCTGGGGCTCATCGGGGTGCTGCCCTACCCGTTCTGGGCAGCCGTCCTGATCCTGAACGTCACCTTCGTGGTGGCACTGCGGGGAGACGCGGCCGGCCCGGCACGCAGCCCCGTCATGGTGTGGCTGGTCGCGGTGCAGGTGCTGGTGCTCTTCGGCACCGCAGCCTTCGTCACGGATGTACCGCGGGGCGAAGTCGCCTTCCGCCACCTGGGCATCGCCGACGCCCTCTCGCACAACGTGGGCATCGACCCCAACATCGATGCGTACTTCAACTGGCCAGGCTTCTTCGCCCTGGTGGCAACCGTCCTCGGGGCCTCGGGCCTGAACCCGGTGAGCGTTGCCCTCTGGGCACCCGTCTTTAACGTGGCACTGTGGCTGGTGGCCGTAGCAGTGGTGACGCGGTACCTGACGAAGGATCCGCGCCGGCGGTGGCTGGTGCTGTGGCTCTTCTGCCTCGGCAACTGGCAGGACCAGGACTACCTCTCACCACAGGCCTTCGGCTTCTTCCTGTACCTCGTCGTCATCGCCCTGGTCCTTGGCCCCCTGGCCGCCAACGCCCCCCATTTCGGCGGCTTCCGCCGGGCCAACCTCACGGCGTGGTGGCGCGCCCGCACTCCCGCCGATTCCCGGCCCGGCCACCGCGTGAGCGCACTGGCCATAACGCTCCTGCTGATCGTGGTCATTTCCGCGAGCCACCAGCTGACGCCGTTCATGGTGCTCATTGCCCTGACCGCCCTGACCCTGGCCGGACGCGTCTGGCCGGGACGGCTCGCGCTGATTGCCGGCGTCGTGCTGGTCCTCTGGCTCGCCTACCCCGCCAGCACCTACCTTGCCGGCCATCCGCCCCTGGCAGACGCGGGCCTCCAGACCGCCATTGAAGCGAACGTCGTGGACCGCACGAACGGGACGGCAGGACATGTGCTGGTGGTGCAGATCCGGATGGCCCTGACCCTCCTGCTCTGGACCCTGGCTGCCATCGGCATGTTCCGCGACTGGCGCCGGGGACACCTCGACATCCGCGTGCTCCTCCTCGCTGTCACCCCCTTGCTGCTCTTCCCCGCGCAGTCCTATGGCGGGGAGATGCTGATCCGTATTTCCCTGTTCGCCCTTCCGTTCGTTGCCCTGCAGGCGTGCTCGGTCCTGCTCCCGGCGGAGGGAAGGGGGATGGGGGTTAATCGGCCCTCGCGCCTGGCTGCCGGAGCATTCGTGCTGACCTTCTTCCTGATGGCCGGCATGACGGTCACCGGCCGGTTCGGAAACGCTCAGTACGATGTCTTCACCAACGCTGAGATCGACGCGGTCAACACGGTGGACCACCTCGCACCGGACGGTGCAGCCATCATCTCGGCTGCCCACCCAACTCCCTGGCGCAACCAGGATTACCTGGGCCACCGGTACCGGACCATCGAGGACCTCTGCCCCTCCGACTTGACGGCAGGGACATGCGGTCCCCTCATCTACGCTTACGCCCGGCATAACGTGGCGGGCGGATACCTGGTGCTGCTGCGCTCATCGGAATCGAGCCTGATAGTGCAGGGCCAAACCACCACGCAAGGCTTTGATGAGCTGGAAAACTGGCTCAGCGACCAGGACGGAGTAAACCTCGTGTTCAGTAACAGCGACGCGCGCGTCTACCGGGTGGGGCCATGAACTGGCGTGGAGTGAGCCGGCCAACGCTGTCACTGGCGATCGCCGCCGCGGTGCTGTCCCTGGTCATGCTGATCGGCCTGCCGACGCCGCTCCAGGCGCTCTCGGCAGCGGCGGTCCTGGTGCTGCTCCCGGGGCAGGCAATGACCCGGCTCACGCCGGTGACCGACCTGGCGCTCGTGGCCCTGCTCGTCCTGGCCCTCGGCTTTGCCACCCTCACCGCGGTGTCCACGGCAATGTTCTACCTCACCGTCTGGTCATGGCAGGCCTGCGTCGTCGCCATGGCCGTCATCACTATCCTTGCGTGCCTGGCACGCGCACGGCAGGAGGCCGCAGCATGATCGATATTGCCGGGCTGCTCGCGGCCGCCGTCCTGCTCGTCACCCTCGTCGCGCTCGAGGTCCGCCATGCCGGACCGAACAGCGGGACGCCGGTCCATTCCACCATCCTCGGATCGACAGTGAACATGAAGGCCGTTGTCGCCGTCATGTGGGTGTTGTTCCTGGTCCTCCTCTTTCCCCGCGTGCTGGGACTGCTCACGTGAGCGGTGCGGCGCGATGGCTGCTGGTCAGCGACCTCCACCTCGACGCGTCGGACAACGATCCACGACGCACCGGCAGCATGCTCACCGATTTCCTGCACCGCACCGTCCTCGCAGGTTCCGGACCACAACAGCACCTCGTGCTGCTCGGCGACACATTCGAGCTTGCGGCCCTGACCGGGCAGGAAAGCCTGGCGCGGCTCGAAGCCATCCGGGCCGGCCACCCGGACACCTTCCAGACCCTGCAGGCGTGCGCAGCACACGGCGTGCAGCTGCACTTCGTAACCGGCAACCATGACGTGGAGCTGGCCCGGCCCGTTGTGGCCGAACGCCTGGCCGGCCTGCTCTCGCCGGCCGATCCCACCCGGGTCCAGGTGCACCCGTGGCTCCTGTATGTCCCCAACGTGCTCCTGGCCGAGCACGGCCATCTGCACCACCCGCTGCACCGCATACCCGAGGTCCTGCGGACGGCAATCAACGGCACCGATGACCTGGACCTTCCTCCCCTTGCCGCCCTGCACGCGCATCCCTCACGGTCACGCCTGGGGCGGGCCAGGGCCGTTGCCCGGGCATGCCTTGCCTCCGAGCGGGCGGAAAGCCGCATGCGCAGGCCCGCCTACGACCAGCTGCTCAGCACCGAGTCCTCGCGGCTGGCACTCGACCGGGTGGCCGTGCGAAAGCTGGCACGTGTATCCCGGTTCCGGACGGTATCGGCTATTCCGGCCGCCGCGGCCCGAATGGTGCTGCGGGCGGCTGCACCCAATACCCGCGGCGCGGCCGCTCCCCCGGCGGCCGCCCGGTCCGCACAGATCCTGAAGACGCACGGTTCGGAAGTCCCGTGGTACATCTCCGGCCACACCCACCGTGCCCTCGACGTGCCGCTCGGCTCCTCCCCCACCCGCTACATCAACACCGGCACCTGGTCATCGGACGTGCGCGGGCCCGGACCCGACCAGGCCGACCGCCAGGATTTCCCCTACGCCCTGATCGACGTGGCCGACGACGGCACCACCAGCGGCGGCCTGCGTTACTGGCGGCCCTAAGGCGGCCCACAGCAACTTCTTCTGTGGGCAATGCAGCAGCAAACATCACAGCAGTAGGCCTCCATCCCCAGGGGACGGAGGCCTACTGCTGGTTCACAGGCCCTTACTGCACTTCCCGCCAAGCCGCTCCATGGGGAGCTGCCTTGTTCAGCTCCGTCGTGGAGGCGTGCGCCAACTGCCGTCCCCGCAGGTAACCGGCGGACGTGAAGGCCAATACCGCCAGGACAGACCCGGCCCGGCCCAGTCCCTGGGGATTCTCTCCCCTGCCCCACTCCCGGAGTCCGGAAAACACGGCACGCGGCAACGTGCTGCGGACATACCGCCGCTCGGGTCCGAGCGCCCGCTTCTGGCCCACGATGTGGCTGACCTGTGCCTTGGAGATTCCCTCCGACCAGGACCGCGAGAGCATGTAGCGCATGGTTCCCCGGTCTGCCGGCACATGGTGGCGGACCAGGGCAGCCGGCTCGTAGACGATCCGCGACCCCGGTGCACCCATGGTGGAGCGGATGCACACTTCGGTCTCCTCGCAGCCAAGGGGTATGCTTCCCTGCCTGCCAAGGGCAAGGTTGAAGCCTCCCACCTGCCGAAGGACTTCGAGCCGGAACGACATGTTCGCGCCAATGACATTGCGGACCTCGGAGGCAACCGTCGGCAGTCCGCGGTGGCTGCAGCCGACGATCCAGTCGAGTTCCTCGCCGAAGTAGCCTGGCCGGCCCTGGTCCCACACGGGCTCGACGCGGCCACCGACCGCGAGGACATCGGGGTCGTCATAAAGAACCACCAGGCGTTCCAGCCAGTCCGGCGCCGCCACTGCATCATCGTCAAGGAAAGCGACGATGTCCGAATCCGCCAGGGCCACGCCGGTGTTGCGGGCGCCTGAGAGACCGCGCGGTCCCACGCTCTCCACGACGGTCACGTCATCGACGATTTCCTGCAGCCTGCCGTAGAGGTCCTCGTTGTGGTCCACGACCACAATGATCTCCTGCGGCGCGAGCGTTTGTGCCCGGACGGACTCAATCACGTCAAGGAGAAGATCCCAGCGCCGTTCCGTGTAGGCACAAATCACGATCGAAACGCTCAAATGGTCGTTCATCCGGTCCAGCATGCTAAACCCCCTTGACGAGTGAAAGGATTG
The DNA here is from genome assembly GCF_029581595.2 of Arthrobacter sp. NQ7. NCBI lineage: Bacteria > Bacillati > Actinomycetota > Actinomycetes > Micrococcales > Micrococcaceae > Arthrobacter > Arthrobacter sp. NQ7. Next base: position 11,533 of record NZ_JARFXU020000013.1, read on the forward strand.
TCTGCGGATCCGTGGGAGTCCGCGGGACACTGATATTGGCGTAGGCATACTTGACCCGCCGAAGGGCCTCCGGCCGGGCACCCGCCGTTGGCGCTTCCCACATGGTGCACTCATGCGCCATTTTGCGCAGCACCCGCCAGCCGTCGCGGAATGTCTGCAGGTTCGAATTTCCGGAAATCCGGTCCAGCTCGATACTGGGAACCTCCGCGATCCGAAGACCGGCGCGGGCAGCCCGGACAATCAGTTCGGTTTCAATCTCGAACCCGTCAGATTCCAGCTGCAGGATTTCCAGGCATTCGCGCCGGAAAGCGATATAGCCGTAGCAAAGATCGGAATAGTTGCTGTGCAGGACCGCGTTGGCCAGCTTGGTGAGCGCGCGGTTGCCGGCCCGCCGCAGGCGCGTGAGGTCCTCTGAACCTCCGCCGGTGACGTGGCGTGAACCCTTGACGAAGTCGTAGTCGTGCTGCAGCGGGGAAACGAACCAGCCGATCTCCTGCGGGTCCATGCTGCCGTCCGCGTCCAGCATGACAATGATGTCGCCGGTGGCCGCGGCGAACCCCGACCGGAGCGCCACGCCTTTGCCCTTGCGCTGTTCGTTGACGATCACCAGGTCATCACGGATGGCCTGTGCCACACCCACCGTGTTGTCGGTGGAGCGGCCGTCCACGATGATGACTTCATCGACGTAGGACGGCATTCGGCGAAGGACCCACGGAATATTCCTGGCTTCGTTCAAAGTGGGGATAACGACGCTGATCGATGCCTTGGCCGACTCGACCGCCGGCATCGCGAAAGTAATTGGGAGCTGGATGGAAATGGACAAATACCTCACCACTTCATGACGTTGCGGATTAGTTATCAAAGAGCCGCACGGTTTGAAGCCGAGCACGGCTTTAATGCTTATCCGGTCATGGGTCTGGTCTCGGGCCCCAGCTCACTTAGCCTTTGACTCTGGCCGTGACGAAAGCCTATTGAGAGTGCCTTGCAACTGTCACCAGTAGTAAGTACTCACTTTTGGCCGCCTCAATCCCGTGCCAAGGCAAGTACAGGGATTACCCGCGCCGGCCGGTATTAGGTATAGGGGATGCGTTCTTTCAGCGGTTTTAGGTATAGGGGATGGTTTTCCGGAAAATAGTGATTTCCGGCTGCCGGCACCCCCCAAGCCGGAAAAGTATCAATTTCCGGTAGTGAAAGTGCCGCATTGCGCGCTATATTCAATCCTTACCGGTCGACGCCTGCACTGGGGAGCGGCGCAAGGCCGCGTATCGCCATTGCTGGAAGCGGTCTCCTTCGTCGATGATTGGGGACGCCATGCCGCTTGTAGGCCGCCGCAAGGAACTGGACCGCATCCTGTCCGTCATCCGCGGGCCCAAGGACACAGCACTGGCGGTGGCCGGCCCCCAGGGCGTGGGCAAGACCGCCCTCCTGTCCGCGATCCCCACCCTCTCCAACAACCGGAGCATTGTCCTGCACGCCGCCGCAGCGGAATCAGGCTGGCCGCTGTCCGGGCTGACAGCGCTCCTGAACGAGATGGACGATCCCGTCCTCAACCGGATCGCCGGCAGCCTCCCCGGCAAAGACGCCCAGGACCTGCCGGCGGCCGCCGGCATGCTGCTCACCGGCCTGCGGCAGCGGCTGTCACCCCGCACCGTCATCGTGATCGACGACGCCGACCGGATGGATCCCGCCAGCCAGGCGGTCATCGGGTTCCTGGCCCGGCGGCTGGCAGGCACGGACACGGTCCTGTTCGCCGGCCTGCGGAACGACCATCCCGGCGGCCCCTTCGGCGGCCTGCCCACCCTGAGGCTGGGCCCGCTCAGCTTCAGCGACACCGTCAGGATGCTTGAAAGCATGGCACCCAGGCGGATCACGACGGCGGCGGCCCAGGCGGTTGCCGCGGCTGCCGGCGGAAACCCGCTTGCCGCCGTCGAACTTCACGCCCAGCTTGTGGAAAAGCACGCCGGAGGCCGTTCCGCGCTGCCCTTCCCGCTGCCGGCCAGCGGCAGCTTTGACGCAGGGTTCGCGGCGCAGGTGGCGATGCTGTCACCCGGTCCCCGCCATGTCCTGGACCTCCTGGCACTCTCCCGCCACACCGACATCTCTGCCATCTCCAGGACGTGCGGTGGTGCATGGACGTGGGTGGACGGGCTGCTGGCTGCCGGCCTGGTGAAACGGTCAGGACCCCATGTCGGCATCGTGGACCAACTCCTTCGGGAATATATTTTCCGGTCCATGGCGCCCGCTGAACGCCTCGCCGGGCACCGGGAAATGGCGGCGGCAGCAGACGGCAACGCCCCCCACGCCCGGACCTGGCACCTGAGTTTCACCGAGGCCCGGCCCCAGATGCCGCTCCAGCTGCTGCGGCACGCCAGGGACCTGGCCGGGGAGGGTGAAGTGCCGATGGCGCTGGAGTATGTCGAGCGGGCCCTGGCGATCGATGCCGACCACGCCGGAACCGCGGCAGAGCTTGCCGGCATAGCGGAGCTGCTGTTCAGCCGCGGCGAATTTGCCTACGCCCGCCGCTACCTGGAGTGGGCGCAGCGGCTAACCCCCGATCCAGCGCTGATCCTGCGGCTGGCCGGCTTGGACTTCGAGATCCAGTTCGCCCAGGGCGCTGCGGTGCGGTCCAGCGCACTGCTTCGCCTCGTGAAGGAGTTCGGCCGGCATGATCCCGAATACTCGGCCGGGCTGCTGGCAACCGGCGCCTGTTACTACGCCGAACGGTGGGAGCTGCAGGTAGCCTCGGAGGTACTGCAGGCATCAGCGGACGTGCTGCGCCTGGCCGGCGACGGCTCCGCAGCCGCCCAGCACGGGGCCATGGCCCGGCAGGCCGGGCTGTTGATGGATGTCATCGGCGGTGGCACGGCCGACCCGGCCCGCAAGGATGGACACCGCGGCGCCGCCCGTGCCCAGGGTCTCCTAGTGTCTGCCCGGGCCCTCACCTACGCGGAGCGCTACGACGGCGCCCGGGAAGCCTTCGCCCTGCTCCGCAATTCCAGCGGACCGGGCTCCGCCATCTGGCAGCACGCCGCAGCCATCCTGGCAGTCGACAACGAGATCCGTGCCGGGAACGACCGCAGGGCGGTCCGGCTGATCGATGACCTGGAACTGTCGGAACCGGACCTGCAGTACCACCGCGGGATGCGGCACCTGTTCCGGGTCTGGCGCGCCCACTCCGTTGGTGACGAAGGGCAGGCGCGTGTCGCGGCCGCAGAGGCGCTCCGGTATGCCGGCGGGGAAGACCACCCGGCGCTCACGGCACAGCTTGCTGCCTGCCAGGGCCATTTCGCGCTGCTGCGCGGTGACCTGGCGGAGTCGGTCGCGCAGCTGTCCAGGGCCGCCGAGACAGGCAGCCGGTTTGGCAACCCCACCCTCCTGCGCTCCGGGCCGGACCTGGTGGAAGCTCTCATCCGCCTGGGCCGCCACCAGGAAGCCACCCAGGCGCTCCTTCACCTTGAGGCCCGCTCCGCGGGGCTGCGTTCTCCGTGGCTTGCGATGGCCGTGGCAAGGAGCCGCGCCATGCTTGCGGACGGTGAACAGTCGCTGCAGCTGTTCCGCGAGGCACTCGAAGGCAGAAGCCCGCACACGCTGGAACGGGCCAGGACGCTGATGTGCTATTCCGAGCGGCTGCACGCCTTCGGCAGGCTGCGTGATGCGCGCGATGCGCTGCTCCGGGCCAAAGTGTTGTTCGACGAGGCAGGGGCGGATGCGTGGACCCAGCACCTGGATTCGCTCCTGCTGGACGAGCGGATGGAACCTGCCAGCCCGCAGGGCAATCCGGCCCTGCTGCTGCTGTCGGAGCATGAGCGCGCCCTCGCCAGGATGGTGGCGCGCGGCATGCGCAACAAGGAAATCGCCGGGACCCTGTACGTTTCCGTGCGTACGGTGGAAGTCCGCCTTACCGCCATCTACCGCAAGCTCGGCGTCGAGTCCCGGGCACAGCTGACCGCCCTTGCTGCGGGCAAGGGAACCAAGGCACCCGAGCCCTACGTCCTGCCCGTTTTGTAGGCTGCATGGCCGGGCACCGCAGGTAACCGCAGTTCCCGCACTTTTCCCCTGCAGGGCAGGCGAAACGCCTGTGCGGCATCGCCAAACCCGGAGGCGGACCGCTAATTTTGCAGCAGGCTGGGGCACCGGATGACGCGGAAAGGGACAGCCATGGCAGCAGTACCGGCGGGCAGGGCGGGTGCATGAGCGAGCTCATCCTCGTCAGTGCCACGGGCCTTGCCCGGGAAGTGCTGGCAATGGTCCGCGGCAGCGGCCAGTACGACGTGGTGGGCCTGCTCGATGATGACCGGGAACTGGCGGGTGTTACGGTGGACGGCGCCCCTGTCCTGGGCAAGATCGAAGACGCCAAGAAGTATCCCCATGCCCTGATGCTCGTCTGCCTCGAGTCCCCCACTGCCCGGGAAGCCACGGTACAGCGCCTGGGTGTGCTCGGCCTGGGGGAAACCCGTTATGCCACGGCGATCGACCCCACCGTGCAGTACCCGGAGGGATGCCATGTGGGGAGGGGAAGCATCCTGCTCCGGAACGTGGTGCTTACAGCGTCCGTTACCCTGGGCTGCCATGTGGTGGCGATGCCCTCGGTGAGCTTCAGGTACGACGTCGACGTGGCAGATTTTGCCACCTTTGCCGCGGGTGTTTCCCTGGGCGGCGGAGTCCGCATTGGCCGGGCCGCCTCCCTCGGCATGAATTCGAGCGTCCGGGAGCATATCTCGGTGGGGGCTTACGCCACCGTGGGAATGGGTGCCGCTGTCCTGAGCAATGCGGCGGACGGACAAACCTGGGTAGGGGTTCCGGCGCGCGAGGTCGACGGCGGCGTCTTCAGCCTGGACGACGCCTCCTGAACGGGCCGGAGCCCGCTACGCGGCAGTGCCGAAGAACAGCTCCGCCACGGCGGCCAGGCGCAGGGGGTCTTCCACGCCGCACAGCTCGCGGGCTGAGTGCATGGAGAGCAGCGGCACGCCCACGTCCACGGTCCGGATCCCCAGCCGGGTGGCCGTCAGCGGACCGATGGTGGAGCCGCAGGGCACCACGTTGTTGGAAACGAACTCCTGGAACGGCACGCCTGCTTCCCGGCAAAGGCGGGCCCAGAATGCGGCTCCGGGGGCGTCGGTGGCGTAGCGCTGGTTGGCGTTGATCTTCAGGAGGGGGCCACCGTTCAGCACCGGGTGGTTGGCGGGGTCGTGCCGCTCGGGATAGTTGGGGTGCACGGCGTGCCCGGCGTCGGCAGAGAGGCAGAACGACGCCGACAGGGCCTGCCGCCGCTGGCCCGCCGTGGCACCCAGGCCGTCGGAGATGCGCACCAGCACGTCCTCAAGGAGGGGACCGCACGCACCCGAGCGTGAGTTGGAGCCGATTTCCTCGTGGTCGAACGCGGCGAGCACCGCAATGGGGCCACCGGCCGGCGCGGATCCGGAATGGGCGGCCAGTGCCGCCAGCCCGGCGTGCGTGGCCGAAAGGTTGTCCAGCCGCCCTGATGCGAAGAGCTCCCCCTTGCCCCCGAAAACCGCCGGTGCCTGCGTGTCTGCCATAACGACGTCGTACCCGCCGATCTGCCCCGGGTCGACGGACGCACCGGCGACCGCGGACGCCAGGACGCCCAGCAGGTCCGATTCGGCGGGGTTCCCGAGGCCCCACACGGGGTTCATGTGGCGTTGCTTGTCCAGCGTGAGTCCCTCATTCACGGCCCGGTCCAGGTGGATGGCCAGCTGGGGGAAGCGCAGCATGGGGCCGGTCGCCGTGAGGTGTTCCGTGCCGTCGAGCATCACCAGCCGGCCCGCGAGCCGCAGCTCGCGGTCCAGCCAGGAGTTCAGCAGGGGCCCGCCGTAGATTTCCACCCCGGCCTGCAGCCAGCCGTGCGCGCCGGTGGTGGGCTTCGGCTTGAGTTTGAACGTGGGCGAATCGGTGTGGGCGCCGAGGATATTGAACCCCGTGGTTGGTCCCGCGCCGTCCGGGACCACCCACGCGATCAGGGCGCCGTCGCGGATGATGAAGAAGGATCCGGGCCCGCCTTCCCACGGCTGCAGCTCATCCAGGCGGGTGAAGCCCGCTTCCTCCAGCCGCCGGCCGCCCTCGTGGGCGGCGTGGAAGCTCGACGGCGACGCGCTGACATAGGCGCCAAGGTCCTGGATGTGGTCTGCGGCAGAGGAAGGCAAAGGCATGGTCCCGAGTCTAGCGCCGGCCCTACTCCGCGGGTGCCGGTGCAGCCTCCGTGGCCGGCACCTCCTGGCGGGCGGCTGCAGCACCCTTCCGGCGGTAGCGCAGCACGCCCATCGCGACCACCACGGCGGCCAGCGCCAGGGACAGCAGCAGGGACTCCCGGGTGGACTCCACGATGACCATACCGATCAGGAGCGCCACGATGCTGATGATGGCGGCCCAGGTGAGGTACGGGAAGAGCCACATCTTCAGCTGCAGGTCCTTGGCCGCGGCGCCCATGCGGCGGCGCAGGACCAGCTGGGAGGCGGAGATGACCAGCCAGACGAACAGGGCGATCGCACCCGAAGTGTTCACCAGGAAGAGGAACACGGTGTCCGGGGCGATGTAGTTCAGGCCCACGGTGATGAAGCCGACCACCGTGGAGGCGAGCACGGCTGCGGCCGGGACGCCGCGGCGGGAGATGCGGGTCCAGGAGCGGGGTGCGTCACCGCGGGTGGAGAGCGAGAAGAGCATGCGGCTTGCGGTGTACAGGCCGGAGTTGAGGCAGGAGAGCACGGAGGTCAGGACCACGACGTCCATGATGGTTCCGGCGCCGGGGATGCCGAACAGTTCGATGACGGCCACGTAGGGGCTCTTGGCTACGGAGGCCGAGTTCCACGGAAGCAGGGTGACCACCACGGCGATGGAGCCGATGTAGAAGACGAGGATGCGCCAGACGGTGGATTTCACGGCCTTCTTGACGGCGTCGACCGGGTTTTCGGATTCGCCGGCTGCGATGGTGGCGATCTCGGCGCCGAAGAAGGAGAAGACAACCACCAGGATGCCGGCCAGGACAGCGCCGGGACCGTTGGGCATGAACCCGCCGTTGTTGACCAGGTTGCTCAGGCCGGGCGCCGGAACGCCGGGGATGAGGCCCAGGATGGCGGCGGCGCCGAAGATGAGGAAGAGGACGATCGCCGCCACCTTGATGGATGCGAACCAGAACTCGAACTCGCCGTAGGACTTGACCGAACCCAGGTTGGTCAGCGTCAGCAGCACCATGAGGACCAGTGCCCAGACCCACTGGTCGATGCCCGGCACCCAGCGGTGCATGATGGCAGCACCGGCGGTGGCTTCAATGCCCAGGACGATGATCCAGAACCAGGCGTAGAGCCAGCCGATGCTGAACCCTGCCCAGCGCCCCAGTGCCTTGTCCGCATAGGTGGAGAAGGATCCCGTTTCCGGGTTGGCCGCGGCCATCTCGCCCAGCATCCGCATCACCAGGATGACCACCAGGCCGGCGGCTGCGTACGCGATGAGGATGCCCGGGCCGGCCTGCTGGATTGCCGCCCCCGAGCCGACAAAGAGGCCCGCCCCAATGACGCCGGCGATGGCGATCATGGAAAGGTGCCTGGGTTTCAGGGACTTTGAAAGTTGCTGGTCAGCATGCATGGAAGCGCCGTCCTGTTGGGGAAATAGCAGAGGTTGAGCGACGTGCCTTGGCGACCACCGGCGGACCGTGTGATGCACCACATCGTCGTTTCACCCTAGGTCCGCCATTATGCGCCCTGCTTTGTGCAGTCCAACAGACCTGGTTGCGGCGAACAGGACGGCACTCCAAGCAGAGACCATCAGAGGCAATGAAAGTTGCCTGTCAGGCATATTTGTAATGTGCCTGAAACCACGCGGCGAGCCACGTGCCCGGCCTGGCCACATGGCTCCCCGACGTGCTGGACCTATACGTCGCGCCGTTTCAGCAGGATGGCGGCGAGCAGCACGGGCACCACCACCCAGCCGCCAAGGACCAGCCCGGCCTGCCACGCTTCCAGGGTGTCCGGGACGTGCTGGGCGGCCGTCAGGGGTTCGACGGTGTTGCCGGGAAGGTACTTGCGGGCTTCCTTGAAGAAATCCCCGGGGATGAGCTGGAACGCGATGGGGGCCACGAAGAAGATGCCCACCAGGCTCATGATGCCGCCGGCCGAGTTGCGCAGCAGCGTGCCCAGGGCCATGCCGATGGCGGCCACGGCTGCCACGTAGATGCTGTTGACCAGGAGCAGCTTGACCGACTGTGAGCTGCCCAGGTCCAGGGCGAGGCCGTAGTTGTCCAGGATGGGTACGGCAGCGAGGCCGGCCACCCAGGTGGATACGGCGGTCACCACGAAGGACGTCACCATCACCACCACCAGCTTGGCTGCGAAGGCGGGAAGACGCTTGGGCACGGCCGCAAAGGTGGACCGGGCCATGCCCGTGGTGAATTCGGAACTCATCAGCAGGACGCCAAGGGACCCCAGGATCAGCTGGGCGAAGGCGATGCCCGAGGTGGGCACGCTGATGGCAAGGTCGCCGCCCTGGGATGCCATCCGGGCAGCGGCCTGCGGATCCCGGGTGGCGGCATCCGCGAACTGGCCCGTTCCCCAGGCAGACAGTGCGCCGAACCCGACCATCACAGCGGCGGTGGAGGCGAGCAGTATCAGCGTGGACAGGAGGCTGCGGAACTTGATGATTTCCGAGTTGAGGACCCGGAAAAACGTGGGGCCGGCCAGGGAACGTGCGCCGCGGGGATTGCGTGGGCCCGGGGCGGAGGCAGGTTCGGGGGAGGACGTTGATTCGGTGGTCAGGGAGCTCATTACTTGGTTACCTCCGCGGCGGGCAGGGAGTGGTATTCGACGTCGTCCTTGGTCAGTTCCATATAGGCCTCCTCGAGGCTGGCCACGAGCGGGGTGAGCTCGTAGACCATGACGTGGTTTTCAAGTGCTGCCGCGGCAATGGCCCTGGGCTCCAGGCCCGTCACCTCGAGAAGTTCGCGGTCGGGAACCTCGATGGTTGCACCCCGTGTGGCCAGCAGCTGGCGGAGCCGTTCCGGTTCGTCGGTGCGCACCCGGACCCGGGACCGGCCCTGGCCGCTGATGATGTCGTGGATCGGCGCATCGGCAATCACCTTGCCCCGCCCGATGACGATCAAATGGTCAGCCGTCTGTGCCATCTCGCTCATCAGGTGGCTGGAGAGGAATACCGTCCGGCCCTGCCCGGCGAGGTACCGCACCAGGTTCCGGACCCAGACCACGCCCTCCGGGTCCAGGCCGTTGACCGGTTCATCGAGGATGAGGGTCTGCGGATCTCCCAGCAGGGCCGCAGCAATGCCGAGCCGCTGTCCCATGCCCAGTGAGAAGCCGCCCGCCTTCTTGCGCGCCACCGCTTCCAGTCCCGTCATCTCGATGACCTCGTGCACCCGGGTTTTGGGGATGCCGTGGGTGGCGGCCATGGCCAGCAGGTGGTTGTAGGCGCTGCGGCTGGTGTGCACGGCCTTGGCCTCGAGCAGGGCACCCACCTCGCGCAGGGGTGCCTTGTGCCGGACGTAGGGCAGGCCGTTCACGGTGACGGATCCCGCCGTCGGCCGGTCGAGTCCCATGATCATGCGCATGGTGGTTGACTTGCCGGCCCCGTTGGGGCCCAGGAAACCCGTGACTTGCCCTGCCCGGACGGTGAAACTGACACCGGCCACGGCGGTCTTGGTGCCGTAGACCTTGGACAGTCCGTTTGCCTCGATCATGAATGGTCCTTTGGACGGCAGCGCGCGGCTGCACACGTTGGAATGGTGGAAAAACAGGTCGGTGGAATACCCTTCCCACGCTATCGAGCCGGCAACGGCTTTTCGCCCGTCTCAGGGATGATTCAGGGGAGAATCAGGGTATTTCCGCGGGTGCCCCGTCCCCAAGGTCCGGCGGGTCAGCGGCGCGGGGAGTAATACGTCAGTGCGTGCGGCCGGACCGTGTAGGAGACACTGCGGACGCCGGCCAAGGCTTCCCCGTCGACTGCCAGCGCCATGGGTGCGCCGCCGGCGTCGATCCTGACCTCCCTGGCCTCGCGGAGATGGGTGATCCGGGAGGTGGCAACCGTTCCGGTGAGGACGGCCCACAGCAACCGGAGCCGGGCAAAGGATTCGTCAGCGGTGATGAGGCGGACATCAAGTACGCCGTCGTCCATTACGGGCCGGATCAGGGGAGCATGGTCGCGGGGGTAATAGCGGCCCCGGCCCAGGTACGCGATCCACACCTTGTGCCGGACGCCGTCCACGTTCAGGGTGATGGGGGTTCCTGCGGCAAAGGTCCGGAACATGGCGACGACGCCGGCCAGTGGCTTGCCCAGCGCGGGTTGCAGGTGTTCCCGCCGCCTGACGAAGTTCGGGTAGATGCCGATGCTGGAAGTGTTGAGCATTGCCAGTTCCGCGACTTCCGGAGCTCCGGCCAGCCCCCGTTCCACCGTGACAAGTCCGATGTCCGCCAGGGCGGCTTCGCCTTCGTTTGCAGCCTCCGCGGCATCCTTCAGGCTCCCCGTTCCGGCATCCCGGGCAAAATGGTTGAGGGTCCCGCCGGGGAGGACCAGGAGGGGCATGGAACGTTCGACGGCGGCCGCGGCCGCTGCGCCGACGGTCCCGTCACCTCCCCACACACCGAGGGCCCGGGTTCCGGGATGGTCGGCGGTCGCCTTGATGCGCGCCACCAGGTCCTCATCAGGCTGGACGGTATTTATATGCGCTTTGGGAAATACTTCCTGGAGTGCGGCAGCCGTTTCTTCTTTGAAGGAGCCGCCCAGGGTGTTGACCACGATGCTGAGCCCCTCCCCGCCTGGCACCGCAGGGGCTGTTGTCCACGCCCGCGTTGTCTGCGGGATAGGCGGGCGTACGGGCCACCAGTGACGGGTCACGAGCGCGGCGCCGGCCCCGATGGCCGAGCCGAACAGAACATCGGTTGGCCAATGCGCACCGGTGTGCACCCGGGAGTAGGCAACCCCGGCCGCGGCCGGGGCAACGGCAAGCCCGAGCGCGGGACGCACCAGTCCCACCCCCACCGCGAACGCCACGGCGGACGCCGAGTGCCCGGACGGCATGGACGAACTTGTGGGCTGCGGGTGCACGAACCGGAAGACCGGCAGGTGTTCCGGCAACGGCCGGGTACGGGGGAGCAGGGTCTTGAAGACCACATTGGTGACCGCGGATGCCACACCTTGGGCAATCAGGCCGTGGAGGGCCGCCCTGCGCGTCTTTCCGGGAAACAACGCCAGCACAGCGGCAGTCCCCATCCAGAGCTTGCCGTTGTTGGCGGAGGCGGAAAGCCGCCGGAAAAACGTGTCGTGGTTGCCGCCTGGAAGGTTCGAAACATGCCGTAAGAGGTATCTATCAACCCGGCTGATCCAGCTCCTGCCCCGGGGCTTCATGCTTTGCATGTGTTCACCCTATCCCCGGGCTTAGTTCCCGCCGGGCCGCGACTCCCTGTTTGCGGGTTCCTGGGTTGCAGGCTCCCGGCTGGGCGTTTCGGGGGCAACACTGAGGGGCCGGGCCGCACCGGCCAGCAGCAGCGCAACCACGATGGGAAACATGATTGCCAGCAGGGCGGTGTGGATGCCGATGAGATCACCCAGGTACCCCAGCAGTGGCGGCCCCGCAAGAAACGATATATACCCCAAAGTGGATACAACGGAAACGCGCGCCGCCGAGTGGCGGGGATCATCCGATGCTGCGGACATGCCCATAGGAAAGGCAAGGGCCGCCCCCACGCCCCACAGCGCGGCACCTACGCCGGCGAGCCAGATATTGGGTGCCAGCACAAAGAGACCAAGGCCGGCCGCAGCTGCTGCCATGCTGGCCCGGAGCACCACGACGCGGCCGTACTTGTCGATCACCCGGCCGCCGAGGAACCGCATTGCCGTCATGGCCAGGACGAACAGGGCGAACATGAGTGCCCCGGTGGACTCGGATGTACCGAGCCCGTCCACGGAAGCCTTCGCAATCCAGTCGTTGCCCGCTCCTTCCGTCAGGGTTGCCCCCAGCACCACCACGCCGATGAGCAGCGTCCTGCCATCGCGCCAGGCGGACGGCCCCTTGGCGGGCTTCGGCTCCCCTGCAGCCGGCGCGGTTGACAGGTGGGGAAGGAAATAGCGGGGGGCAGTGAGGGCCACCAGCACAACGACGCCGGCGATGACCAGCAGGTGCACGGGAAGGTCCACGCCCAGGGTGGACAGTCCGGCGCCGACCAAGGCGCCCACGAACGCTCCGCCGCTGAAGGCCGCATGGAACTGCGGCATGATGGTGCGCCGAAGCTTGTGTTCCACATCGGCGCCTTCAATGTTCTGCGCCACGTCCCATAGCCCGATGCCGATGCCGAAGAAGAACAGGGACACCGCCGTCCCGGGAATCGATACAGCCGAAAGGGAAAGGGCGATGCCGACGCCGGCAGCGGCAGCCAGCATTCCGGCAGACCGGACCGTATTGGCGGTGCCGATCCTCCCAACGACCAGGCCGGCCGTGGGAAGGGCAAGGAGGGAGCCGACGGCAGTGCACAGCAGCAGCGTGCCCATTTGGCCGGAGGTGATCTGGAGGGTCTGGGTGACAGCGGGGATGCGGGCGGCCCAACTGGCAAAGACAAGCCCGTTGATGCCAAAAACCACGAACGTGGCGGTGGCAGCGGCGTTCAGCCCCGCGTGCTCGTCTGTACCAGTGTTGATGCTCATACGTTCACTACTTCCACAGAAAATTTGTCGAGTTCAGCTTTGTCGTGCCCACTGAGTTGCCTGTCCGTGACGATGGTGTCCACCCGGTCCAGGCCGGCGACGAGCACCCGGGCAGTCGCATGCCATTTGGCTGCGGAGGCCGCCACCACAACGCGGCCGGCGGACTGCAGGCCCGCACGTTTGACCGCGGCATCGTCCAGGTCGTGGGCCAGCAGGCCGTCCTGGAAGTCCATGGCGCAGGGCGTGACAATGGCGGTGTCGAAGCGGAGGGACCTGATGTTCGATTCGGCGAGGGGTCCCCGGAAGGAGAACTCACCGGGCATGACGCTGCCGCCGGGCAGCAGCAGGGACGGCCGCGGGCCTCCGGTGCCGTCGCCCTGGGCAGCAGCATTGAGCGCCTGCAGGGACATGGGCATCAGCGTCAATTCGCGGCCGGATAAGGCCCTGGCTACCTCCGTCGCTGTGCTTCCGCTGTCCAGCCAGACGTGTTCCCGGTCCGCCACCAGGCCGGCGACGGCGGCGGCGATACGGGCCTTTGCGTCACGCTCCTCCAGCTCGCGCTGGCCGTAACCGGGGTTCTGCCCTTGGCCGATCAGGCTCCTGGCACCGCCGTGGACCCGGCGGAGGACGCCGTGGCCTGCGAGTATCTCGAGGTCGCGGCGGATGGTGGCGCCGGAGGCGGCGCAGGCCTGCATCAGCTCTTCCACAGTGGCGCCCGACTGGCGCCGCAGGATCTCGGCGATAGTCCGGTGCCGCTCATCCGTCTTCATGAGCAAACGATATCAAGTATTGATCATTTGATCATTACTTGATCAGCTGTCAGCGGGCCCGCTGAACCCGCTGCTCGTCCCAGACCGGCTCCGCCGATTCGTACACCTTCCCGTCGGAGCCAAAGACGAGGAACCGGTCGAAGGTGCGCGCAAACCAACGGTCGTGGGTCACCGCAAGGACCGTTCCCTCGAAGTGGTCGATGGCCCGCTCCAGCGCTTCCGCGGAATGCAGGTCCAGGTTGTCCGTGGGCTCGTCCAGCAGGAGCAGCGTGGCGCCACTGAGCTGGAGCAGGAGGATCTGGAACCGTGCCTGCTGTCCACCGGACAGGGATTCATACTTTTGTTCCGACTGCCCGGCAAGGCCGTAACTGTCCAGGGCTCCTGCGGCGGCTTCCCGGCCCAGTCCGGACCGGTGTTCATCGCCGCGGTGCAGGATTTCCAGCAGCGTCTTTCCCAGCAGGTCGGGACGGACGTGGGTCTGGGCAAAGAACCCAGGGCGGATCCGGGCGCCGAGCTTGACGGTTCCCTCGTGCGGCACCTCCGCTATGTCCACATCCGATACGGGCAGGTGTTCACGTTCGGGGTCCGTGCCGCCGGTGGCGAGCAGCCGCAGGAAGTGGGATTTGCCGGACCCATTGGAGCCGAGCACGCCCACGCGGTCACCGAACCACACCTCGGTGGAAAACGGCTTCATGAGCCCGGTCAGCTCCAGCCGCTCCGCCACGATGGCACGTTTTGCCGTGCGGCCGCCCTTGAGCCGCATCTGCACGTTCTGTTCGATGGGCAACGCCTCCGGGGGTCCTGCCTCAAGGAACTTGGCCAACCGGGTCTGTGCGGCGTGGTAGCGGTTGGCCATGTCCGAGCGGAACGCGGCCTTGTTCTTGTACATGTTGACGAGTTCCTTGAGCTTGATGTGCTCCTCGTCCCAGCGCTTGCGCAGTTCCTCGAAGCGCGCGTTCCGGTCCGCCCGCGCCTCCACGTAGGAACCGAAACCGCCGCCGTGGATCCAGGCCGCGGCTCCATTGATCCCAGGCTCCAGCGTGACGATGCGGCCGGCGGCGTTGTTCAGCAGTTCCCGGTCGTGGCTGATGAAGAAGACTGTCTTTTTCGACTCATTCAGCTTCTCCTCGAGCCAGCGCTTGCCCGGCACGTCCAGGTAGTTGTCCGGCTCGTCCAACAGCAGCAGGTCGTCAGGGCCGGCAAACAGTGCCTCCAGCACCAGGCGCTTTTGCTCCCCGCCCGAAAGGCTCGACGCCGGCCGGTGCTGTGCGCGGTCGTAGGGGAGTCCCAGCGCTGCCATGCAGACCTCGTCCCACACGGTTTCGACGTCGTACCCGCCGGCGTCCCCCCAGTCCACGATGGCCTGGGCATACCGCATCTGGGTGGGTTCGTCGTCGTGCTCCATCATGGCCAGCTCGGCCTCGGCGACCTCGCGGGCAGCGGCGGCCAATGCCGGGGGAGCGGCGGAAACCAGGAGGTCCCGGACACTGGAATCATCCCGGACCTGGCCCACGAACTGGCGCATGATGCCCATGGTGCCCGAACGCCCAACAACGCCCTCGTCCGGGACCAGGTCCCCTGCAATGATCCGGAACAGGGTGGTCTTGCCAGTCCCGTTGGGCCCGATCAGGGCGGTCTTGGTGCCGTCCGGAACCTTGAAGGTCACGCCGTTCAGGAGCTGGGTGCCGTCGGAGAGGAAGTAGTCGATGCCGGAAACGTCAATATGGGCCACGACGTCAATCCTCCCATGCCCGTACCTACCCGGCGGCGGTGAGGAACTGCTTCAGCAGCGGTCCGGAAGTGGTGGCACCGAGGCCACCGTCCTCCACGAAGACGGCAACGGCGAGGTCGCCGTGCACGGCCACGATCCAGGCGTGCGTCTTGGGCGGATTTTCGGTACCGAACTCGGCGGTTCCGGTCTTGGCGCCCACCGGCGCCCCGGGGACGCTGGACAGGAAGCCCGCGTGTCCGGAGGTCACTACGGCGCGCATCATGTCTGCCAGCGACGCCGCCTCCGCCGCGGTGATGGGCTTGTCCGACGCCGTCGATGGGGCTTCGGCAGTGGCGGTGGCTGAGGGTTCGGCTGCTGGAGCCGTGGATCCCGCGGTGGTCCCGGCGGCGGGAGCTCCGGCGTCGGGATTAAGGACCAGCTGCGCCGAGACCGGCGCACCCTTGGCTACGGAGCCGGCCATGATGGCCGCGGCCAGCGGGGAGAGGAGCACCTTGCCCTGGCCGATCATGGATGCTGCGTGTTCGGTCCCTTCGGCCTTGCCCGGGACGGAGCCCAGGAAGGCTTCGGCCCCGAGTTTGGGCGCTTCCACAGCCACGCCCATGGAAGTGGCGGCAGCTTCGAGCTGGGCCTGCGATACGGCGTCCCGCTGCGAGATGAATGCGGTGTTGCAGGAGTGCGCGAAGGCATCCCGCAGGGTGACCGCTCCCAGGGAGGATTCCGGATAGCCTTCCGAGTTCTTGAAGGTCCGGCCGTCCACGGTGAGCGTTGGGGTGCACTGGACGGTCGAGTCGGGCGTCATGCCGTTGCGGAACATCGCCAGCGAATCCACCATTTTGAAGATGGAACCGGGCGCGTACTGCCCCAGCATGGCCGTGTTGTACCCGTTGCTGCCAGGTCCGGATGCTGCTGCCAGCACAGCGCCGGTGGAGGGCCTGATGGCCACGATGGCTGAGGCCGGGCCCACGCCCTCCAGGGTGCTCTCCGCCAGGGTCTGCAGCCGTGGATCCAGCGTGGTCTTCAGGGGTGTTCCGGGTTTGGGTTCCACCTGGAAGAGGACGCGCCGGGGGTCCGTGCCTGCGGACTGGATCTGTTCGCGGGTGAGGTCGGCGCGCTGTGCCCGGATGACGACGGCGTCCGATCCGCGCAGCTGTTTGTCATACTGCTGCTGCAGGCCGCCGATGCCGGTGACATCGCCGGCGGCCAGCACACCGTTGGAGGCGTCGATCTGCTCGGCGGTGGCTTCCCCCACGGATCCGAGCACTGCACGGGCAAATGTCCGCGACGGGGCGAGCGGAATGGATGCCGGTATGCCGCGCGCGCCAGGGATGGCCTGGATCTGCTCATCGGTGATGGTGCGGCCTTCCTGGCGCAGCGTGATCGCAGATACAAAGGCCTGGGCACCGGCTGCCTTGACCTGCTGAACGTAGCCTGCCGGGTCCACGCCCACCAGCGCGGCCAATTTGCCTGCCGAATCGGCGGGGTCGGCTCCGCCCAGCTGGGGTTTGTCTATTCCGACGTTGACCACGGGGCGGTAAGTCACCAGCGGGACGTCTCCGGCGCCGAGGATGTCGGCGCGCTGGGGTGACTGGGATCCTTTGGTGACGATTTCACTGTCCGCGAGCCCGGGCGCCAGCATGGCCGGGTCCCAGACGGTGAGCCATTTGTCACCGGACTTCCTGAAGTTCGCCGCGATGGTGTACTTCCATTCGGCGTCGCCGAACTTCCAGGTGTAGTTCAAGGGGGCCGAGGCTTTGTCCCCGTCCAGGGTGAGGCTGCCCGCCTCAACCTGGGGCTTTTGCGGATCAAGGCCGGCGAAGACCTGGTGCAGCTGGTCGTTGGCCGCGGCGGCGTCCTTGCCCTCAAATGCCACGGAACCTACGTCCAGTGCCGAGACGGCGCCTGCCAGCTGCTGTGCTGCGGCTTCCGCCCCGGACTTTCCGTCATCGCAGGCCACCAGCGAGGTTCCAAGAATGAGCACAGCTATGGCAAGCGAAAATTTTGTTGTGTTCCCCATGGCGCCATTATCCCCCGGCCCGGGCACCTGCAGCGCCATCCCGGCTCCGGGGCGGCAGGCGGGAGAAGCAGGGCGGGGTGGTACCGCCTAGTCCAGTCCCAGGTCCGGGACCGGGAGCTTGAAGACGTCCTTCAGGGCGTACGTAGCAGCGTGCAGCCCCGGCATGCCCGTCACTCCGGGGCCCGGCGGCGTGGACGAAGAACACAGGTAGACGCCCAGCAGCGGAGTCCGCCACGGCACGGGGGACACCACGGGCTTCTGGATAAGGCCCCGGACGTCCATGATGCCGGCGCTGAAATCGCCTCCGATGTAGTTGCGGTTGTACTGCGCCAACTCCGCTGCCGTGACGGCATGTGAGTCCACCACAAGGTCGCGGAAACCCGGTGCGAAGCGTTCGAGCTGCGCCGCAACCTCGTTGGTCATGTCCCTGCTCGAGCCCGCGGGGACATGGCAGTAGGTCCAGAGCGTGTGCCGGCCTTGGGGTGCACGGCTGGAGTCGTAGCGCGAAGGCTGGGCGACAAGAACGTAGGGCCGGTCAGGGTGGCGGCCGGCGCTGACCTCGTTTTCGGAGCGTGCCAGCTCCGCCCGCGTGCCGCCCACGTGGACGGTGCCGGCGTCGGAAAGTCCCTGGCCCTGCCATGGCACTGGCCCGGACAGGATGAAATCCACCTTGCAGGAGCCGTTGCCGTAGCGGAAACGCTCCAGTGCGCGCCGGTAATGGCCGGGAAGGGATTCCCCTGCCATGTCCAGCAGGCCCTTGGGCGCAACGTCCAGCAGTGTGGCGCGGGTGGCCGGCAGCCCCTCCAGCCGGTCTACCGGGGTTTCCGTGTGGATGACCCCGCCGTGGGCGCGGATGTCGTCCGCGAGTGCCGCCGCGATCGTGGCAGAGCCGCCGCGGGGGATGGGCCAGCCGGCGGCGTGCCCCAAGGCGCCGAGCATGAGACCGGCCCCGGATGCCGCCAGGGAGGGCAAATGGGACACGGCGTGGGCGGCCACTCCGCTGAGGAGTGCAGGCGCAAGTTCCTCCTTGAACCTTGCGTTCCACAGTCCGGTCCCCTGTTCGAGGGTGCGCAGCCCGTACACCGCCGCCGCCAGGGGATTCCGCGGGATCCGCAGGAGCTGGTTCTGGGTGAAATCCATGACGTCGTCGATGTGCCGCACCAGCGGTTCCATCAACCGCCGGTAAGCCGGCCCGTCCTGGCCCAGTTCAGCCGCCGTCCGCTCCAGTGACCTGAAGGCCAGTGCTGCACGGCCGCCGTCCAGCGGGGAACCGAAGGACACTTCCGGGGTCACCAGGTCCACCCGGCGGGGGAGCTCGAAGGCGCGGAAGAACGGGGATGCCAGGGCCATGGGGTGGACTGCCGAGCAAACGTCGTGGAAGTGCCCGGGCTGCATCAGCTCGGAGGTGCGTGTTCCGCCGCCGATGGTTGCTGCGGCCTCGAAGACTTCCACTGAGAGGCCTGCCCGTGCCATGACCACCGCGGCCGCAAGTCCATTGGGTCCGGAACCTACTACCGCCACATCAGGCATTGGACCTGGCTTTCGGGATCAGGGATGCGGGGCGCCGCCAAGGCTTTAGCCGGACCCGGTCCGGTGCACCTGCAAAGGGTCCGCCGTGGGGGTCGTCAAGATGGTGGCGGCGGATGGGGTCAAAGGCAGGGTCGTAGATATCACGGGCAACGCGGGCCATGAGATAGGCCACCGCGGCCATGTGTGCGGCCACGGCCAGGACGTAGTAGGGCATGTCCAGGTTGTGCTGGGAGGAACCTGCGCTGGTCACCTGTCCAAGGTACATCCAGATAGCAGCCCAATGCAGGGCTTCGATGCCTTGCCAGACGAGGAAATCCCGCCATCGGGGCCTGGCCAGGGCAAGCAGCGGGATCAGCCACACCACATACTGCGGCGAGTAGACCTTGCTGGTAAGGATGAAGGCCGCAACCACCAGGAAAGCGAGCTGCGCCAGGCGGGGCCGGCGGGGAGCGGTCAGGGCCACGGCGGCGATGCCGGCACATGCCGCCACGAACAAGCCACCGGACAACCAGCTGACGGCGTCCGCCCCCAACCCGGCCCACCCCAGCCTGCCGGCCACCAGGTTGTAGGCGAACCAGGCCGAGCTGTAGCCGGCGCCGCGTTCAGCGCTGTACTGGAAAAAGAAGGCCCACCCGGACGGGTTGGCGGCGGCAAAGGGCAGGTTGACCAGCACCCAGGCAGCGGCCGCGCTGCCCCCGGTCACCAGCAGGGGGCGCCACCGTCCCGTGCGCACGGCAAGCAGCAGGATGGCCCCGAGGACCAGCACGGGATACAGCTTGGTGGCGGTTGCCAGGCCGATCAGGACTCCGGCGGCAACCAGCCGCTGCCGGGCAAAAAGGTACATGCCCACGGCCAGCAGGCACGCAGCCCAAAGGTCCCAGTTGATGCTTCCGGCAAGTATGATCCCCGGGGCCACGGCCACCATGGCGGCATCCCAGGGACGCCGTCCGGGCATCCGCGCAGTCATCAGCACAGCCACCATGGCAACTGCCGCCAGCAGCACGGTGTTGATGTCGAAGTAGGCAAGGGCCCGGGCATCAGCATCCCCACCCGGCACCAGCCAGGCCGTCACCCCTGCAATCAAACCGATGAGGACCGGGTACTCGAACTGGCTGCCGCTGCCAAGGACGGGAAAGATTCCCGATGCCAGGCCGCGGTTGCGGAACAGTTCGGGGAAATCCGAGTAGCAGGTGGCGTAGAACTGGGTGGGCGTTTCCCAGCCGTTGGCCCGGCAGTATCCCTTCAGCAGGATGCCCACGAGTGCTGCCAGTGCCGTGAGCAGGATCAGCACGCGCTCAACGGTGAACATGCCGGGGGAGACCACGCCGGGATCCGTCCTGGCCCCCAATGGGCCACCGACCAGTTCGGTGAAATTCCGCAGCAGGGTATCGCTGCGGCTGGGCACCACGATTCGGGGCCGTCGTCCGTCTTCCGGCGGCTGGGTCTCGTGCATGGCATCGAGCTTACAGCCGGCCCGTCCCACGGGAACGGACCGCAGGATCGGGACCGGCCGTCAGCGCAGGCCGCCAAGCTGTTGGTGCATCAGCACGAAGACATCGTTCCGGTGCTGTTCCAGCAGTTCACTGTTGAAGGAACTGCGGCGCTGCAGTTGGCGGGACAGAAGTCCCATGATTTTTTGCATCAAGGGAGCCACCTCCTTCCTTGGTATTTGGGCACGGAAAAGCGCATGCCGGATTAGCCCTGAATCCGTGGGCAGGAATGCGCGAATTAGGGTGTGGGAATTCCACAAACGGGAATTAGGGAAATTGCGCGGAAAAGCGCAACCTTACCGATTGCCGCTTGCTGCTGAACGCGGGGCGCCGGCGTCGAACGGCACAGCTGGATACGGAGCCTCCACATGAAAAGCAGGTGGGAGGGCCCGGGGAAGGCTATGCCGCCGGCTGGACACGGCAGTGACGCGGGCAGGCAGGTGCGGAGCTGGCCAGGGGCCGACGCGGGTGCCGCTACCGGTGCGGACGGTCAATGCAGGCGCAGTCCAGGCGCTGGACCCAGAGGGTGCCGATTGCCGGAGACTGGTGCCGCTTAGCCGCGCAGCCAGCCCGGGAAGGCAGCCGCCCGGCGGGAACCGTCATGGACCGAAGCCACGCGCGCGTCATCAGCAAAGGCCGGGAACGCAGTGATGGGCGTATTCCATTCGCCAGTCAAAGTCATCATTTTCCCAACCTCCTTTTCTGCTGTCCGCTGCGTGGATTGCAATGCGGTCATCGACCCAGGCAGATCGCCGTGGTGTCAGGAATAAAGGTACCGCAGGAAACTGTGGGAATCCAGCAATTCAGGGAAAGAAGATAAAAGTTTCCTATAAATAGGTTTTACAGGCCCCAGCGGACAATAGCTGGCGTCTTTTTATCCCACCCAAGAGTGCAGACCTTGGCCGTACCCAAAACGAAGTGCCGGCCCTCCGTGGCGGGCAGTTCCAGCCAGCGGGCGGTGAGGATCCGGGAAAAGTGCCCATGTGCCACGATCAGCACATTGTCCATCCCCGATTCCAGGATCCGGCCGATGATCTTGTCCGCCCTGGCCGCCACCTCGTCGAGGGTTTCGCCGTTGGGCACCCCGTGGGTCCAGATCAGGTAGTCCGGGTTGTCCTTGCGGATCAGGTCAGAGCTGATGCCCTCGTAATCTCCGTAATTCCACTCCACCGCGAGCGGTTCGTGCCGGGCATCGGGGAAGCCGGCGAGTTCGGCCGTGCGGCGGGCGCGCCGCAGCGGCGAGGTGAGCACAAGGTCGAAGTCGACGCCGTCCAGCACCTTGCGGGCCTCCACGGCCTGCTGCTCGCCCTCCACAGTCAGCGGGAGGTCGGTGAGGCCGGTGTACTGCCCGCTCTTGGACCACTCAGTCTCGCCGTGGCGGAGGATCCAGAGCTGGGGGCGCGGGGCAAAGGCGGGACTGGTCACTTGGACTCCTCAACAGGGGAAGGTTCGACGACGGCGGCAGGGGCTTCGGCGGCAGGTCCGGCGGGTGTTGCTTCAGGCTGTTCGGCCCACCAGCGGAGCAGGCGCGCCTCCGCTTCCGCCGTGGGCAGCGGCCCGTGCTCCATCCGTTCGTTCAGGAGGAACTTGTACGCGCGGCCCACCACGGGCCCCGGCTTGAGGCCCAGCAGGTCCATGATCCTCGATCCGTCCAGGTCCGGACGCACGGCGTCCAGCGATTCCTGTTCACGCAGCGCGGCGATGCGGGCTTCCAGATCGTCGTAGGCGAAGGCCAGGCGTTCGGCCTTGCGCTGGTTCCGGGTGGTGACGTCCGAGCGGGTGAGCCGGTGCAGGCGTTCCAGCAGGGGACCGGCGTCGGTGACGTACCGGCGGACGGCGGAATCGCTCCAGCCCGCGTCACCGTAACCGTAGAAGCGCATGTGGAGCTCCACCAGGCGGGCCACGGCCTTGGTGGTGTCATTGTCGAACCGGAGCGCCTTCATGCGCTTGGCCGTCAGCTTGGCACCCACCATGTCGTGGTGCCGGAAGCTCACCGCACCGCCCGGTTCGAAGCGGCGCGTAGCCGGCTTCCCGACGTCGTGCATCAAGGCAGCGAAGCGGAGCACGAAGTCGGGCCCCGGCACTGGGCCCGCCGCGTCCGTCTCCAGTTCCGCCGCCTGCTCAAGGACCTGCAGGGAATGCTGGTAGACGTCCTTGTGCCGGTGGTGCTCGTCGGACTCCAGCCGGAGGGCGGACACCTCGGGCAGCACGTGTTCGGCCAGTCCCGTTTCCACCAGCAGGTCCACGCCGCTGCGGGGCCGCGCACCGCAGACCAGTTTGACCAGTTCATCCCGGACCCGCTCGGCGGAGATGATTTTGATCCGGTCCGCCATCCTCTCCATGGCCTCCCGGACGTCCGCCCGCACCGACACCCCCAGCTGCGCGGCAAACCTGGCCGCACGCATCATGCGCAGCGGGTCGTCGGAGAAGGATGATTCCGGGGCGCCGGGCGTTGCCAGCACGGAGGCGTGCAGGTCCCGGACCCCGCCGAACGGGTCCACGAGCTCCATCGAGGGCAGTTTCAGCGCCATGGCATTGATGGTGAAGTCGCGCCGCAGCAGGTCATCGGTCAGTGATGTGCCGAACGCCACCACCGGCTTGCGGGAGTCGGGGTCGTAGGCCTCGGCCCGGTACGTGGTGATCTCGATCTGGAAGCCGGCCTTGCGCATGCCGATCGTGCCGAAGGCACGCCCGATCTCCCAAAAGTTGTCCGCCCACTTCTTGATCAGCGCCACGGTCTGGTCAGGCGTGGCGTCAGTGGTGAAGTCGAGGTCGGGGGAGGTCCGGCCAAGGAAGAGGTCGCGCACCGGTCCGCCCACCAGGGACAACTCGTGGCCGGCGTCCACGAAACGCTGCCCGAGCTCCAGGACCACCGGGTCCACCTTGAAGTCGACAGTGTGGGAATCAATCTTGTGATGTGCGTGCGACATAGTTCCTTAAGCTTGGCAGAAACCAGCGGCGCGGCAGTCCAAAAATGCGTCACGATCGGCGCTGATTGGCCTTACCCGCCGGAAAGTACGTCATATCCCGTCCATGTTGGTGTCATGTTCCGGTCATCACAGCAGGGCAACAGTCGTTAGAGTGGACTCCATGGCCCATCCAGTACCGAGCGCTCCAGGCAGGAGGACAAACGCACCATTGCCGTCGGCAATCGGTGCGCACGTCGCCCCTGCCCAGCAGTCGGCACCGGCGTCGCTGCCCACGGTTGAGGAAGTTTCTGCCGGCGGCGTTGTGGTGGATACGTCCGACGCCGGGTTGCGGGTTGCGATCATTGCCCGCCTTAACCGGGGCGGACGGCTCGAGTGGTGCCTGCCGAAGGGCCACCCTGAGGGCAAGGAAAACAACGAAGAGGCCGCGGTCCGCGAAATCGCCGAGGAAACCGGCATCGAGGGCACCATCCTGGCACCGCTTGGCAGCATCGATTACTGGTTCACCGTCAGCGGCCACCGCGTCCACAAGACCGTGCACCACTACCTCCTGCGCGCCACCGGCGGCGAGCTCACCATCGAGAACGATCCCGACCAGGAAGCCGTGGATGTGGCCTGGGTGCCCATCCGGGAGCTGGCCCGGAAGCTGTCCTTCCCCAACGAACGCCGGATCGCCGACCTCGCCCGCGAGGTCCTGCCCGGACACCTCTAGGCCCGGCCGCCGCCGTCGTGGTTGCGGTGTTAACCGCTGCCGGGTGAGACGATGAAGTCGATGTCAGCTACCAACTTTCCTTCCGACCGGTCCGGCCGGCCCGATGATGCCGCACCCGACGGTGTGCCCCCCGAGCCGGCGGCCCCGGACGTCGCCCAGCCCGCGGCCTCCGGCGTCAGCGAAACCCGTTCCAGCGCCATCATGGCCGCCGGAACGCTGGTGTCGCGCTTCCTGGGCTTTGGCAAGACGTGGATGCTCGGCACCGCCCTGGGCCTGGGTTCAACGGTCAATGACACGTTCATCAATGCCAACAACCTGCCCAACCTGATCTTCCTGCTGGTGGCCGGCGGGGTGTTCAATGCCGTGCTGGTTCCGCAGATCATCAAGGCCAGCAAAGCTCCGGACAGGGGAGCGGACTACATCAGCAGGCTGCTGACGCTGGCCGTCCTGCTCCTGTTTGGCCTGACCGCGCTGGTCACGCTGGCCGCTCCCGGAGTGATCGAGCTGACCACGCAGGGCTATTCGCCGCAGCAGAAGGCCCTCGCGGTCACCTTTGCGTTCTGGTGCCTGCCGCAGATCTTCTTCTATGGCCTCTACGCCCTGCTCACCCAGGTCCTGAATGCCAACGGCGCGTTCGGTCCTGCCATGTGGGCGCCCATCCTGAACAACGTGGTGGCCATCGCCGGCCTGGGGATGTTCATCTGGATCTTCGGCACGAACGAGTTCAGCCCGCACACCCTGGACAACTGGGGTTCCACCCAGACGCTCCTGGTGGCCGGGTTCTCCACCATTGGCGTGCTGTCCCAGACCGCCATCCTGCTGGTGCCGGTCTTCCGGCTGAAGCTCGGCCTCCGTCCGCGGTTCGGCTGGCGAGGTGTGGGACTGGGCCACGCTGCCCGGCTGAGCATCTGGACCCTGTTGACGGCCGCCGTCGGACAGCTGGCCTTCCTGTACGTCATGCGCATCGCCACCATCCCCGGCGCCGAACGGATCAGGTTGAAGGAGGCGGGGGACCCGTCCGCCTCCACCCTTCCCGGCAACGCGGTCCTCGAGGTGGCCAGCCAGCTGTACCTGCTGCCGCACTCGATCATTGCCCTTTCCCTGGCCACTGTGCTCTTCAACCGCATGACCAGGGCGTCCCAGGACGGCAACCGCGCGGAACTGCGCGATGCCCTCTCGCATGGGCTCAGGACCATGGCCGTGGCCACCGTGTTTGGCGCTTTGGCGCTGTTTGCCCTGGCAGGTCCGCTGGGCATGTTCTTCTCGGGCGGCCTGCGCCAGGACGGCGTCATGCTGGCCCAGACGCTCACCATCCTGGCGCTCAGCACGCCCTTCATGAGTGCCAACTTCATGATGTCCCGCGTGTTTTACGCCAACGAGGACGCCCGAACCCCGTTCTATGTCCAGCTGCTGCTCGCCGTGGTGTACGTGGCCGGCGCCTTCGCCATCCAATTCCTGCCGGTAGGCCAGATCATCTACGCCATTGCCGTTCTGTACATGGTGGGCAACATCCTTTCGGTGGTCATCAGTGCGTTCTTCCTGCGCCGCATGCTGGGGCACCTCGACGGCCCACGGATCGCCAATTCGTACATCCGGATGGGCTACGCCGCCCTGGGCTCGGCGATTGCGGGGGCCGGCGCCCTGTGGCTGATGGGCAGCTACACCCCGGACGGTTTCGCCTGGAGCGGCCGCCTCCAGGCACTCGTGACGGTGGTCGTGGTGGGGCCGGTCATGCTGCTGGTCTACTTCTTCCTGCTCAGGCTCTTCCGGGTCTCTGAGCTCAGCGACATGCTGCGGCCCCTGCTGGGCAGGTTTGGGCGCGGCGGCCTGACCCCTGCCCCGGACGCCGGGGACACGCCGTCGTCCCCTGCCGCCGGTGGAACCGGGGCTGAGCCCGGGCGCCGTCCGGAGCGTGCCACCACGTCCGTTGACACCGGCCTCATACCCCGGATCTCCGGGGAATTCGATGCCGTCTCGTTCCGTGCCGGGCCGGACCCGGACCGCGGCGCCCGCCGTCCTGAAACGTACGACGGCGGCACGCAACAAGGTGCTGACAGCGACTACCTGCCGGCCGAGGACCAGCCAAGTACAGCGCGCGGGGGCCTGCTGAGCGAGGAGATTCCCCTTCCGGGCCGGCGCACGTACCAGGGCAAGGCCGGGGAGAACCCGTATTTCAAGAGCCGCCGGCCGCGAAAAAAGTGATACGCACGGCCTCCGGCGCCCGTCTTCTCCACGGCCGTCCGGGCCGGATCGGCTAGGATCGAACAGGTACAGGGGTAGTTGCATTCAGGTTGGCCCATGCGCCGGGCCTGAATGGCGGTTGCGTCATTGAGCCGGCAATCCCGGACAGTCTAGGAGGAACACGTGTCCAACCCGATCGATGTCGGATCAGTACTGGGCGGCCGCTACAAGGTCACCGCCACAGTGTTGGCCTCGCATGACCACGATCTGGTGCTGGACGGGGTGGATCAGGTCCTCAACCGCCCGGTCAGCATCCTGGTCGCCGGACCGGAGAACACGGAGCAGGTGGCGCAGAGTGCCCGCGAAGTGGCCACCGGCGAGCGTCCGGGCACCATGCAGGTCCTGGACCTCGGCGTCACCGAGGATGCCACCTACCTCATCACCAACCACACAGCCGCCGCCGACCTGCTGGACCTGGTCGTGGCGCCCAATCCGCCCTACGTCGAACCGTTCTTCACCGACACCCTGGGCAGCGAGATCTTTGGCCAGCCCCGTTCGCATGAGCCCGAGCCGTACGACGAAGAGGACCACGTCGAGGCCGGCTACATCAATTACGCCGATTCCCACCCCAGCCAGGTGGATCCCTACCGTTCAGCACCGGCTGTGCCGCCTCGGCCTCCTGTCCGGCCAGCCACCCAGCAACCCGCTTCCACCGGCCGCAACGGCGCAGCCGCGGCGGGGGCTGCCGGTGCTGCCGCAGCCGCGGGAGCTTCTGCTGCCGGCGCTTCTTCCGCTGGTACCGGTGCCGGCGCTGGCGCCTCCCGAATCGATCACGACGCCACGGCCGCGCAACCTGTCGCCGATAGCCGTCCCCAGACCGCCCGGGCAAGTTCGGCGGAGGCGGACACCGGCCCGAACGATACCGCGGCCGCTGCCACGCAGGCCCAGCCCTCCGTTGACCAGGGAACACCAAAGGTTTCTCTCTGGTCCAACGATGACTATGCCCAGTCCGGGCAGCATGACCAGTACGACGACGCGGATGACTCCCCGGAGAAGTCCACACCGCTGAAGGGCAAGTCCGCCCTCTTCGCCCGGGCGGCTGCTCCCGCCGCTGCCGGAGTTTCCTTCGCGGACCGCGACGACTACGACGATGACGACGACAAATCCCGGGACCAGCCCCGATCCATGCGTTGGCTGGTGGGCGGGCTCCTCGCCGTGGTGCTGATCGCAGGCCTCATTTTCGCCGTCACCAACCTCGGAAGCCTCTTCACTTCGGAACCGCAGGCAAAGTCGTCTGCCCCCGCCAGCACCACCGCGCCGCAGCCCTCCGGGTCTGCAAGCCAGGCGGCACCTTCGGCCCCGCCGGTTGTCCCGCCGTCGATTGAGAGCATCAGCCGGCAGGGGAACTTCGACTTCGCAGCCACCTTCGACGGTGACCTGGTAAAGGCATACGACGGCAACGCGGCCAGCTACTGGTCCGACATGGAATTCGCCACGGAGAACTGGGGCGGCCTGGCACCGCAGGGTGTCCCCCTGGTTGTAAAACTGAAGAACAAGGCCACCATCTCCTCCATCACGCTCTCCCAGCTGGGAGGATCCGGCGGCAACATTACGGTCTACACCAACGACCGTCCGTCGCTGGATGGTGCCAAGACCGTGGGAACCAACAGCTTCACGTCCACCGACTTGAACGTGCCCCTCGCTGAACCGGTCCAGGCCCAGTACGTGATTGTCTCGATCAATTCGCTGCCCAAGCTGGCGGCTCCGAAGACCCGCTACGGTTACGGCATCCGGCTCGCCGAGATCAAGGTCCAGTAAGCCAACCCTTCCCGTTGCGCGTGTTACCGCCGGAGTCAATGCTGCGGCGCCCGGAATGTACTCTGGGATGAGCGTCCGCAGCGGCTGGTCCTCTGTCCTGCCTGCAGGTTCACCCCGTCCGGGCGCTGGAATATTCAGCACGCGGACACAGTTGTGCCATGTGGCCGGCCTCTACACGGAGGCGAGTCGAACAAGGAAGAGGTTCACGGTCCAGTGACCATCGAAGAAAAGACGGCGTCCGACGTACGCGACGTGATCATTGTGGGCTCAGGCCCCGCGGGTTATACGGCGGCCGTCTACACCGCCAGGGCTAACCTCAACCCTTTGCTCTTGGCAGGATCTGTCACCGCCGGCGGTGAACTTATGAACACCACCGACGTAGAGAACTATCCCGGATTCCCGGACGGAATCATGGGACCGGACCTGATGGAAAACTTCGAGAAGCAGGCCGCACGCTTCGGCACGGAAATCCAGTTTGAGGATGTCACCGCGCTGGATCTGCAGGGCCCGGTCAAAACCGTCACCATCGGCACGGGGGAGAGCTTCAGGGCCAAGGCTGTCATCCTCTCCACCGGTTCCGCTTACCGGGAACTCGGTTTGCCGAATGAGAAGCGGCTGTCAGGCCATGGCGTGAGCTGGTGTGCAACCTGCGACGGTTTCTTTTTCAAGGACCAGGACATCGCCGTCATTGGTGGCGGCGACTCCGCGATGGAGGAGGCCCTGTTCCTCACGAAGTTCGCCAAGTCTGTGACAGTGGTCCACCGGCGCGATTCGCTGCGGGCCTCAAAGATCATGGCCGACCGGGCACTGGCACACGAGAAGATCAACTTTGTGTGGAACAGCGCGGTGGAGGATGTTCTCGGCGAGGACAAAGTCACGGGTTTGCGGGTAAAGAACCTGCTGGATGGTTCGGTGTCTGACCTGGCCGTGACCGGCGTCTTTGTCGCCATCGGCAACGATCCCCGTACCGACCTGGTGAAGGACGTCCTCGAGCTAACGCCGGAAGGAACCATCGCGGTGGAGGGGAGAAGCTCGAGGACAAGCGTTCCTGGCGTCTTTGCCGCCGGCGATGTTGTGGACCCCACCTACCGCCAGGCCATCACCGCATCCGGTTCCGGCTGCGTCGCGGCCATCGATGTTGAACACTATCTGGCCGACCTGCCGGAATAGTCTGCCCCCTGTATCCGAAGAGAAAGAGATAAGGCTATGAGCAACGCCAAAGATGTAACCGATGCAAGTTTCGGTACCGATGTACTCTCATCTGAGAAGCCGGTAATTGTTGATTTCTGGGCTGAATGGTGTGGTCCCTGCCGCAAGCTGGGACCCATCCTGGATGAGATTTCAGTTGAGTACAGCGAAAAAGTCGACGTCGTCAAGGTCAACGTTGACGACAACCCGGCAATCGCTGCTGAATACGGAATTACTTCCATTCCTGCTGTTTACCTCTTCCAGGGCGGCGAGGTGAAGAGCACCGTCATCGGTGCGAAGCCGAAGCAGTTCTTTGAGAAGGAATTCTCCGACGTCCTTTCCTGATACGCGTCCTAAAGCGCGCCTATCTTTTTGAAATGGCCATCGCCTTCGGGCGGTGGCCATTTTTCGTTTGCGATGACCGGTGACAGTGGGCGCTGCCGTTACGGGCGGCTGTTGGCCTGGGAAGGGGAGCGCATGTTGCCGCCGCTACGCCTGCTGTTGGTCGTGTTTCACGTGAAACGTTGTGCTGGATCTCGGGACGGAACCCCGCGTACACGGCGACGAGGGCCAGCGTTTCGCTGTGATTTCTGCTCGTGATCGAATGCTGGTCACGAGAACGAGTGCCGGTCCCAGCTCTCACTCCTCGATGGGGGAACAGCTTCACAAAATCCCCGGCCTGCACCGTTTGGTCAGAAGTAGGGGCTTTCCTTCTCCAGCTACTCCAGGCCCACGCACGCGTGCCCTTGAGTGCACTCGTACCCCCGCACCGATCCACTCGCGCATCTCCACAGTAGTTCCTAGACGTTTCACTGCCGATGGAACTTGCCATCAGCAGATGACCCGATTTGATACCCGTGCGCTGGTGGCCGATACGGCTGAATTCCCTGCATCCGCAGAGGGCTGGGCGAACAGATGGTCTGCCACAAGTCCGTTTCACGTGAAACCATGCCGTGGTTCTATGAAATAGGTTACGGTCGATGCTCGAAACAGAAGTGGCAGGACTCGATTGCTCCTTCACCTTCCAGCCCAGGCTTTGATCAGGAGCAAGCAAACCCTGAGGCACCGTACGGGGACCCGTCGGAGCGGTGTGAAGCTGACGTAACGAATCTACCGGGCGGGTAGTCCGCACTTTCTGTCGCCTGCAGCGTGAGCGCACTGTGAACATCGTTGAGCCGGATCTCCGCTCTGTCTTACGCCAATCATTCCCGTTGCACACACAGGTGTGTCCTAGGACCACTATCCGAGCGTGCGTGCCTTAGACGGTCTAGCGCCATCTGCCCCAGAGATACTTTGCAGTTTCATCTGGGAAGCCGAGGCGAAGCAAGCTGATGCCGCCGGTACTAAGTACTAGCGAGCAGACCCGTTCCCGATGACGTACATCCTGCGGCGAAGGCCAGGAGTCTTGCAGGCCTGTGTCAGGGTTCGGCAGCTGGCAGCCGCCCCTGGGGCTCGCTCGGCCAGTTACACCCAGACCCCTGACATCCCATCTCCAGATACGGCCTTTGCGCGCGGCGGCCGGAATTCAGCCTAGGGTTCTGCGGGCTCCGGCGCATCGCAGCAGCGCGCTGGTTTGCCCTTCAGCTTCTACATATTCGTTACCCAATGCGCTCTGTTTAGCTGCAGTCCTCGAGACTTTGCAGATAACCACCCCGAGCTGTGCGACGGGGACATGCACATAGGTTGCAGGCGGCGCACCTGGTTTTCCAAAAAATTACTGAAGAATGTGATTGGCTCGTTTCACGTGAAACATTCCGGAGAAACGAGGAATGCTTGGCGATACATGGAGGTGCGGCATGAGTTCCTAGCCGCAGCCTTCGATACCAGCCACGAACGGTCGGTGGAGGTAAGCATAAGGTGGAAACGTCCTGCATCAGGGATCCGACGTCCTCCTACCAGGGACTGGCGCGTGGGGCACGTGCGCCCATAACCCGAAGCTCGAGGGGTGTCTGTTCCTGTCCTAGCGCGGTACACCAGACCTGCGAGGTGCCCGCCGAGCCTGCTGCGTCGGCGGAACGGCGCGGCCGGACTATTGAATGATCTTCCGGATAGCGACCCAAGTGAGGACGCCAAAACCGACTCCAGTTCGGTCTGTGAAGGGACCAGAGCGGGGGCGGATCGGTAACCGATGTTCCCCACGCTCTCATAAGGCAGTCAGGCGTCATCCTACTTGTCCACACAGTTATCCACATGGTGGTGCCTTGGTATCCACAGCGTTATCCACAGGGCCGGAGGTGTACGTCAAGCTGCGGACGAGTGGAGGGAGTTGGCGCGGTACTAGGGACAACAGGGGCCGGTTCCCTGCTGTCCGCGGGATCAAGATGCCAAGTGGAGCTCGCCGCGTGGCAAAGAAGCGCTAAGGTGACTAAATACGGGTGATCATAGGCCATATTCTGGGCCTGCCTCGCGTGACTGCCGGCGTTTCACGTGAAACAACGTCAAAGAGCCGCCCCTACGCAGTGGACCCGTGGCCGCGCTGGCTCTTATCCAGACACGTGTCAAGCTCACCGAACCAGCAGACGGCACGCATCGCGCAGCTCTATCCACAAAGTTATCCACAGCTATATCCACCGGTGAACAGCTGTGCCTGTGGATGGTGATCCACAACATTCAGGTCATCCGAAGCGCACCACCGGCCCGAGGTACCCGATATTGCGGACCCTCGAAGACGGGCCCTGGCAGGAGCCGTCCCAGGTAGATCGTCAGCCATATCCCAGGCTCCGACAGCTAGATCAGACATGCACGGTTCAAAGCGTTCCGCCTGGGCTCGGGGGACCGACACTGGTTTCTGCGGCCGGGAAGGCCATGTGGAACAGACGAGCGTAGGACCCTGCACCTGCTCGGGTGAAGGCCGGCCTTGCGCATGCGCAACCGCGAGTGCTCCACGGCAGGCGATCTGGTCATCCCCTTGCTGGGCGGAAGTATCAGTGGTCCGACTCTGGCGACAGTCCCCCTAGCGGTAGGAGGAACAAGGGAGCAACTGCCGCCAGGCTGAGCACCGCGGGGGAGGACCGAGTGGCCAGCGTCCCGCTTTGAGCAATTGCTTGAAGAGAGCGGCGCAGGCTTGGAGTCAGCGGCACGGACATATCCCACCCCAATGGAATGCCTGGCATCGACCGCTGCTTCGACCCACGGCCTCGACGCCGGTGGAACTGCATGGGTCAAGAGAGAGACTGGCGGACCTACCCCCTACTCAGCCCTTACTCTTGACCTTCACGCGCAATACGGTGGATCGTACTGCAGCTCGCTTCTTATAGTGCCCGCTTGCATCCCCCTGCTGGCGTCTCCTTGAGAAGGAAAAGCAGCACGCGTAGGTGGCGACCAATTCCTCACAGTCCTGGGGTATTAGCACCATCAGATCTCATACGGCCCGTCACCCAGTA
The DNA here is from genome assembly GCF_029581595.2 of Arthrobacter sp. NQ7. NCBI lineage: Bacteria > Bacillati > Actinomycetota > Actinomycetes > Micrococcales > Micrococcaceae > Arthrobacter > Arthrobacter sp. NQ7. The sequence continues at coordinate 43,929 of NZ_JARFXU020000013.1, forward strand.
CGGCGGTCCAGGCAGCAAAAGCACTTGTTTCACGTGAAACACATCTGTTGTGAGTGCGTGTTCGCCCAGTTACTTGGGACGCGTTTCACGTGACACGCCGCGGTGTCTGCCAGTCGCGGTCTCTGCCAAGTGTGGTTCCAAGCACTGGGGTTGGCGACGTGTTTCACGTGAAACACGTCGCATCAAGCGAGGCCGTCCAAAGTATGATCTCAGAACTCCTGCCGCGCGGGAAACAGATTCGTGAACCACGCTCAGGCGCCAATCAGCATTGTTGGCAGCTCCAGGTAAACAACACCAGACGCTCGGATTGGCACCGAGTGGAAACACCTTAGTGTGAGGTGAGAGGGACCCTGCCAGCCAGGGGAAGACCTGGGTCACTGAAATCGCCATGCCTCATCGCACGTCTCATGGGCCGATAATAGGTCCCAGAATGACGGCGAAACGGATCATCACTCTTGGGGGGAGCGCGATAGCCAGTAGTCCACACCTTTGGACGCCCATAGGGCCGGGCATTGACCGCTCGCCGGTTTCCACATTCTTGTGTCTTCAACGGGATGGTCCCGCAACTCATCTTTCGCTCCAGCAGGACAACCACACACCACTTTCCTTGATCACAGACGCCCTGAATACACCGCACAAAAGGGGCGACGTAAAGAAGCCAATTCACGAACGAGGGCACCGTGCGCAGTACCACCGCAGCCGTTTTCAGGCGTGCTGGATCCGGATGTGAGATAACGACTGCCTGTCGAAACTACATCAGAAGGCCATCTTTTATGAGGGCTGAGGCCGAGGGCGGACAAAAATGTCGCGAGAGGTTGAGCGTCTCCGCGCTCCGCAGTCGTACGATCCAAACCGCAACTATCAGGGTGTTTCACGTGAAACGGCCAACAATCTAATCCCGGACAACCACCCATTGCCAGACTGACCTCACAAGAAGACGGCGGAAATCTTCCCAGCAGCCGCACAACAGCGGCGAATCACGATTGTCACACTGGATGAGAACCGCCACGACATCGGCGCTGTGGCGCTGAGGATGCAAGTACGAAACAGGAACTGGGACAAGTTGAGGGACCGCGGCCGGACGCATAGTGCCGGTGAGGCCCATCAGGGCCGATCAGAACACCCAAGAGATCTGACTGAACGGGCCAATCGTCGTTCATTGCAAAGAAAAGGCCCCCTTCGCTTAGAAGGGGGCCTGGGGGAGCTGAAGAATCAATTGGTTGAGCCAGGGGCCAGTACGTCCATAATCCGGTTCAAGTCCTCAACACTCGCGAACTCGATGCTGACCTTGCCTTTACGGACACCAAGGGAGATCTTCACGTTGGTGTCCAAGCGGTCAGAAAGGGAAGAAGCAAGGTAATCCAGGCGCTCGTGCCGGGCGCCGGGGCGCGGAATGTTGTTCTTCGCCGGCTTGGCAGGGTCCTGGTAAAGAGTTACTGCTTCCTCGGTGGCGCGAACGGACATTCCCTCAGCTACGATCCTCTGTGCAAGGCGTTCCATGGCAGCAGCGTCAGGAAGGGCAAGAAGCGCCCTGGCGTGGCCCGCAGACAGTACTCCAGCAGCTACACGGCGCTGGACCAGCGGCGGCAGCTTCAGCAGGCGCAGGGTGTTGGACACCTGAGGACGGGAGCGGCCGATACGGTCCGCCAACTGCTCATGGGTGGTTCCGAAGTCCTCCAGCAGTTGCTGGTACGCAGCAGCTTCTTCCAAGGGGTTCAGTTGGCTGCGGTGAAGGTTCTCAAGCAGTGCGTCCCGGAGCAGGTCGTCATCCGTGGTATCGCGGATGATAGCGGGGATGGTATCCAGCCCGGCTGCCTGAACGGCACGCCACCTGCGCTCACCCATAACGAGTTCGTAAGGTTCACTACCGGATTCAGTTGATGTCCGGACCACAATGGGCTGGAGGACACCGATTTCGCGGACGGAGTGCACCAGCTCGGCCATATCGTCTTCATCGAAGACATTCCGGGGCTGTTTCCGGTTGGGATGAATATCCGCGACGGGAATTTCCGCAAAACGCGCGCCGGGGACTTCCACCAGTTCCACGCCGGAATCACCGGTGGTTTCTCCAGGGGCAGCTGCTGCGACGTCATCGGCCGTTTCGCTTTGGGCTCCTGGTGCTGCACCCGGCCCGACCTCCGGAATGTCTACAACATCGGGGAAGGCCTCGGACGCCGTCTTGGAGTTGGCTGCAGGAGTCTTCCTGGCAGGAGCCTTCTTTGCAGGGGCCGCAGGAGTGGATTTCTTGTCCTCACTTGCCTTCCCTGATGCAGGCTTTGAGGTTGCCGCCTTGGGGGCCATTTCCCGCGCCTCGGCGGCACCGGCTTCTTTACCCTGCGCAGGTGCAGTATGTGCCACGGCAGGTTCTTCCGCAGCGTCCGTCTTCCGCCGGCCCTCCGGGAAGAACAGATCCACAGGCCGGGAGACCGTCCCACCGTTGGCAGACCCACCGGCTGCGGCAGAACTTGGAATCAACGCGCCAAGACCGCGGCCTAGGCCCCGTCGCTTCTCGCTCATGGGTAAATCCCTCCAGTGGTAGAGCCAGGACCAGCCTGACTCCATGCGTTGCGGTATTGAAGATTCTAGCGTTCCGCTATTTCAGCGGCGGCTTCCAGGTAGGACAGTGCACCACTTGATGACGGGTCATAGGTCATGACGGTCTGCTGGTAGCTGGGAGCTTCGGAAATCCGGACCGAGCGTGGAACCACGGCAGAGAGCACTTGTTCCGGGAAGTGCTGGCGCACCTCGGCGGCGACCTGGGCCGCCAAGTTGGTGCGGCCGTCGTACATGGTCAGGAGGATAGTGGAAACAACGAGGTCAGCATTCAGGTGCTTCTGGATCATCTCGATGTTTTTCAGCAGCTGGCTCAGGCCTTCCAGCGCGTAGTACTCACACTGGATGGGAATGAGTACCTCGCTGGCGGCACAGAAGGCGTTCACTGTCAGCAGGCCAAGGCTGGGCGGGCAGTCGATGAAGACGTAGTCCAGGCGTTCCTCGCCGTTTTTCTCGCGTGCCTTCGCATAAACGTCGATGGCGCGGCGAAGCCGCTGCTCGCGGGCAACGAGTGATACCAGCTCAATCTCCGCACCGGCAAGATGGATGGTGGCCGGAGCACAGATAAGCTTTCCGATGTCGGGGCAGGGAGCCACGACGTCGGCCAGCGGGACGTCGTTGATCAGCACATCATAAATACTGTCCACGTCGGCATGGTGTTCAATGCCCAACGCTGTTGAAGCGTTCCCCTGCGGATCGATATCAATGACCATGACGTTCAGGCCGGCAGCTGCCAGGGCGGCGGCAATATTCACCGTGGTGGTGGTCTTCCCCACCCCGCCCTTCTGGTTGGAAACAGTGAAGATCCGGGTCTTATCGGGCCGGGGCAATTGGCGGCCCATGAGGCGCTCCCGGCGCTTTGTCTCATGCGCCAGCTCCCGCGCGATCGGGCTTGAATCATCGATCGCATCAATCACGTTTGACCGACCGGAAGAGGTTGTTTCACGTGAAACTGCGTTACTGACGCTAGGGCCAGCAACCGTTTTGGGGTGATTGGCGCCCCGTCCAGGAACCATGGCCGGACCGGCCAACCCGGATCCAGCGACAGAACGTGCCGACCCCAAAGACACAAACGGCGGGATCCGTTGTGCGGAGGCTTCACTACTGGTCACTGGGGCACACTCACTCTCGTTCAGCCAATTTTGCTGCCGTGTCTAGCCTAACCGCTCCGGCCTGCTGACAGCCGTCAGCGGGTCCGGGGTCAGGACTTCTTTTGGGACTTGTTCACCACGATGCGGACCACCGTGGTGGGCTCCTCAAGGAGGCTGTCGCCAACCGTCAGCACCGTGGTCTCGACGCCTCCCAGCTTTCGGATGGTCTTGGCCGCCTTCTCGATTTCCTCGCCGGCGCTGCGGCCCTTGATGGCAACAACTTCGCCGTGGCCGCCCAGAAGCGGGATGGTGAGGCCGGCAAGATTGGTCAGGGCAGAGACTGCCCGGGCCGTGACGACGTCGGCCTCCACCTGTCCCACAGCAAGCTCAGCCCGAGTACGCATCACCGTGACGTTGTCCAGTCCAAGGTCATCCACCACTTCCTGGAGCCAGATGACCCGTCGTTCGAGCGGCTCGATGAGCGTCAGTTCAAGGTCGGGACGGGCGATGGCCAGGCACAGGCCCGGCAGGCCCGCACCGCTGCCGACGTCCGCGACGTGGCTTCCCTGCGGGATCTCGCTTTCGATGACGGCACAATTGAGCACGTGGCGGCTCCAGAGCCGGGGAACCTCGCGCGGACCAATCAGGCCGCGTTCCGTCCCGGACGTGGCAAGGTGCTCCACGTAGCGCTTGGCCAGTTCCAGGCGGTCGCCGAAGATCTTCTCAGCAGCGCGAAGCTCTGCTGCCGTGATGTCAACCATGGTTATAGGGCCAGCAATCTCTAGTCGGCGGAAACAACAATGTGGCGTCCGGCGCCTTCGCCCTCGGACTCGCTGACCAGGCCAAGGTCCGCGACGGCGTCGTGCACGATCTTCCGTTCGTAGGCACTCATGGGCTCCAGGGCCACGGACTTGCCGGTCTCCTTGACGGATGCCGCGGCGTCCTCGGCGATCTTCTGCAGATGTCCGGTGCGTTCCTGGCGGTACCCGTTGATGTCCAGCACCAGCCGGGAGCGGTTCTCCGTGGCAGACAGGACTGCCAGCCGGGTGAGTTCCTGGAGGGCCTCAAGGACCTCGCCGTCTTCGCCCACCAGGCCATCAAGCCCTTCGGCTTCCTCATCGGCAACGATGGAGATGTAGGTCCGGCCATTGCGGACCTCAATGTCGATATCGCCGTCGATGTCGGCAATGTCCAGCAGCTCCTCCAGGTAATCCGCGGCCACATCGCCCTCTTCCTCGAGGCGGCTGGCAGCGGAAGCCTTGGCGGCAGGGGAGGCGTCCTCATTCACGGGAGCGTCCTGATCTTCGAGCTCTTCAGAAAAGGCGTGTTCGGTGCTCTCGGCTGACATTACTTCTTCTTCCTGTTCTTGCGCTGGGGCTGGACGCGCTGTCCCTTGATCTCAACTGCGGCAGCCGCGGCGGCGTCGGCTGCGTCATCCCGCTTGCCGCTGAGGACGGACAGTGCCGGCAGGCCCTTGGCGGCACGGCGTTCGGCGAGGGCCTTTGCTGCGGGGGATCCCGGCGTCGGCATGCGGCGGATGACGAAGAACTGCTGGCCCATGGTCCAGAGGTTGGTGGTGGTCCAGTAGATCAGGACACCAATGGGGAAGTTGATTCCGCCCACACCGAAGACGATGGGCAGGATGTACAGCATCATCTTCTGCTGGCGCATGAACGGGCTGGCCATGGCCTCTTCGGACATGTTCTTGGCCATGATCTGCTTCTGGGTGATGAACTGCGAAGCCGTCATGGCCAGGATCATCACGATCGAAAGCACCACCACGGCGACATTGCCGGAACCGCCATGCAGCAGGGCCGCAGACAGCGGGGCGCCAAAGATGCTGGACGCGTCGAATTCCACAACCTGCTCATGGCTCATGGCCCCAATGCCGGCCCCCTGGTCCTTGGCGGCCGAGATGCCGGAGAGGACCTGGAACAGGGCGAAGAAGAACGGCATCTGGATCAGCATGGGCAGGCAGGCCGAGAACGGGTTGGTGCCGTGCTTCTTGTACATGGCCATCTGTTCCTGCGCCATGGCCTGGCGGGACAGCTGGTCGGTCTTGCCCTTGTACTTGTCCTGGAGCTTCTTCAGGTCGGGCTGCAGCAGCTGCATGCCCCGCTGGGCCTTAATCTGCTTGACGAACACCGGGATCAGGGCGGCACGGATCACCAGCACCAGCCCGATGATGGACAAAGTCCAGGTCCAGCCGTTGGCGGCGGGCATCCCGATGGCGCTCAAGCCATCGTGGAATCCAATCATGATGATGGAAACCAGCCACTTGAACGGGGCCATGATTGTTCCAAAGAAGTCCATACTTATCCCTATTCGTCAGGCCGCACTGCGGCCTTCTTCATCAGTCCGAGCAACCAGGTACCGGTCCGGATTGTTCAGCACAACAATTGTGGGGGTCTGGCCTGCAGGCCATTCCCGGCGGCCGGCGGGGACGTGGTCCACTCCGCCGGCGTTCCATGGGTGGCAGTGGGCAAGGCGCCGGAGCGCGAGCCAGCTTCCCTTGACGGCCCCGTGCACGGTCACTGCTTCAAGGGCATAGGCCGAGCATGAAGGGAAAAACCTGCAGACCTGGCCGTACAAGGGCGAAACCACCTTGCGGTAGGCCATCAGCAGGAGAATGAGGATGTTGCGGGGCAGGTTCCAAAGGAACCTCCCGACGGCGGCAGGTACGTTGCGGAAACGGGCGACGACGGCGGTGGCGTTAGGCACGCGTTGTCCCCTCCTGTGTTGTACCGGCCGAACCTTTGGCCGCCACCCGTGGGGTGCGGCCGGCGAGCCGGGTCAGCGTAGATTCCAGTGCAGCGTTATAGTCCGACAGCAGTTGGTCCCAGCTGGCGGACGCGGACGCAGGAAGCGCCCGCACCACAATGGCCAGTCCCGTACCGTGCTCGCGCAGCGAGGCAGCACCTGCTTCTCTCAGTCTCCTCTTAACGAGGTTCCTGACCACGGCGTTCCCTACACTCTTGGAAACAATGAACCCGATCCGGCTGGGTTCGTCGGCAGCAATGGCTGCCGCATATAACACTACGTTCCGGCGCCCATTGCGGACACCGGAACGTACAGTTGTTGAAAAATCGGTTGAGGTCCTCAGGCGGTTGCGGGCGGCCAGCACCTTAAACTCGCAAAGGGATGTCTACCGACAAGCCAGTTATTTAGGCCGACAGTTCGGTGCGGCCCTTGCCACGACGGGCTGCCAGGATGGCACGGCCGGCACGGGTACGCATACGAAGGCGGAAGCCGTGCTTCTTGGCTCGACGGCGGTTATTCGGCTGAAAAGTCCGCTTGCTCACGTTAGTTACTCCAGTGGATCAAAGGTGCGCCCACCCGATCAGTAATGGGGAAGAACTGGCCGACGCTAAGTTTTGTATATGCACGCCTGCCCCGGCTTCCCAGGCGTACTGCCTGGAGAGTTCAGATGGGGCCAAAAAGCGGACACAAAGGACTTCACAACGTTAGGGCAATCCGCTGCCCCGAGTCAAACCGGACGGCCCTCGCGCAGCTGTCCCCAGCTGTGCCTAAGTATCCCCAACAGCCTGTGGATGAAGTGGCTCACAGGGGTGCTTTCAGAACCACAACCGTGTAATTATCCACAGCCAACAGGCCAGCTATCTTCTGGGCTTTTCATCCCCTAGAGTGTCCCAGTAGCCGATTATCCACGGACTGTGCATAACCCTGTGGATTAAGTTGGGCCAGCACCCTGGTCCCGGACTTGGGCTGCCAGGCAATGCAGGCATAGCAAGTTTTGAGGGAACCGATTGATGACAGTAGACGAAGCCAACCACGCCAATACTGTCGGAAGTTCCTGGCGCCGGGTGGTCAGCCTGCTGGAACAGGACCACCGCGTATCGCCGCGCCAGCGGGGCTTTGTCATCCTCGCCCAGGCCCAGGGCCTCATCGGATCCACGCTCCTGGTAGCCGTTCCCAACGAGCTCACCCGCGAAGTGCTGCAGACGCAGGTGAAGGATGCCCTGGACGATGCCCTGCACAACGTCTTCTCCGAGGACATCCGGTGCGCCATCGACGTCGACACCGACCTGGTGCCCATCCACGAAGAGCCCGAGCCCGTCGTCGAGCCTGCTTATGCACCGGACCAGCTCATCGAGCAAAAGCCGCAGCCCATGCTGCCCAGCACGTCCCATGAATTTGGCCGGCTGAACCCGAAGTACGTTTTCGATACCTTCGTCATCGGCTCCTCGAACCGTTTTGCCCATGCCGCCGCCGTCGCGGTGGCCGAAGCTCCGGCAAAGGCCTACAACCCGCTGTTCATCTACGGCGATTCCGGACTGGGCAAGACCCACCTCCTGCATGCGATCGGCCACTACGCACGCCGGCTGTACAGCGGGATCCGTGTCCGCTACGTCAACTCCGAGGAATTCACCAACGACTTCATCAACTCAATCCGCGACGATGAAGGCGCCAGCTTCAAGACCACGTACCGCAACGTTGACGTCCTGCTGATCGACGACATCCAGTTCCTGGCCGGCAAGGACCGGACGCTGGAGGAGTTCTTCCACACGTTCAACTCGCTGCACAACAACAACAAGCAGGTGGTCATCACCTCGGACCAGCCGCCAAAGCTGCTGGCAGGGTTCGAGGACCGGATGAAGTCTCGCTTCGAGTGGGGCCTGCTCACTGACATCCAGCCGCCGGAACTCGAGACCCGTATTGCCATCCTCCGCAAGAAAGCGCTCAGCGAGGGACTGTCGGCACCGGATGACGCCCTGGAGTACATCGCCTCGAAGATCTCCAGCAACATCCGCGAACTTGAAGGCGCCCTGATCCGCGTCACGGCCTTCGCCAGCCTCAACCGGCAGCCCGTGGACGTGGCGCTGGCAGAAATGGTCCTCAAGGACCTGATTACGGACGACGGCGCCCAGGAGATCACGTCCGCCCAGATCCTCCAGCAGACGGCTGACTACTTCAAGCTCAGCATGGAGGAGCTCTGCAGCAAGTCCCGTACCCGGACCCTGGTCACCGCCCGCCAGATCGCCATGTACCTCTGCCGGGAACTGACCGACATGTCCTTGCCCAAGATCGGGCAGGAACTTGGCGGCCGGGACCACACCACCGTTATCCACGCAGACCGGAAGATCCGTGAGCTGATGGCCGAGCGCCGTGTGATCTACAACCAGGTGACCGAACTGACCAACCGGATCAAGCAGCAGCAGCGGGACTCCTGAATCCACACTGCACCCCGCGCTCTATACCTTATTAACAGGGGCATGTGGATAAGCCTGTGGATAGTTAAGGGGACAAGCGCGGTTAATGGGCTTAAAACCCTTAAGCCGTCTGTGGATCGTCAAAAACCGGCCTTGGCGTTGTCCCCATCCACACCCTGTTTAAAACCCAGGTAACGCACACTCCATGAACAGGGCTTAACCGCGGATCCGTGGGACAGGAGAGGGTTATCCACAGTTTCCACAGCAGTTATTAACACTACGAATCCCAAAAAATTGAAATCCCTCAAACAACAAGATCGATCCGCACTCCCTCGCGACGGGGCCTGCCGGCCCCCGGACGGGATGGGGCCGGTCCCGGGGATGGGTTAATCCCGGATCTTCCGGCTAAGCTGTCAGCAGCGCTCCCATCCCTGGGTTTTCGTGTGGTTTCGAACTCCACGGACCATGCACCACCCCGGGTGCGTCCAACTTCTTCCGGAGTTTCCGTACGGAATTCCCGGGTCTACATGGCAGCAGTAATGAAAGGCGGCACCCTTCCGTGAAGTTCAGAGTCGATCGGGACGTCCTGGCAGAAGCCGTCACCTGGACAGCCCGCTCGTTGTCTCCGCGGCCGCCCGTGCCCGTCCTCTCCGGCCTCCTGTTGAAAGCTGAAGCCGGTACCGTCAGCCTCTCGAGCTTCGACTACGAAACATCCGCGCGGCTGAACATCGCGGCGGACATCAGAGACGAGGGCACCATCCTGGTTTCCGGGCGCCTGCTGGCAGACATTTGCCGGAGCCTGCCCTCTGCACCGGTGGACGTCGAAACCGACGGCAACAAAGTCACGCTCACCTGCCGTCGAAGCAGCTTCCACCTGGCTACCATGCCGGAAGCCGAATATCCTCCGCTGCCTGCGTTGCCCGCCATCAGCGGAACGGTGCCCGGCGACGCCTTTGCCCAGGCTGTTTCCCAGGTCATCATCGCGGCAAGCAAGGATGACACCCTCCCCATCCTCACCGGTGTCCGCATGGAGATCGAGGATGACCTGATCACCCTGCTTGCCACCGACCGCTACCGGCTCGCCATGCGCGAAGTACCGTGGAAACCGGTCACCCCGGGCATTTCCACCAGCGCCCTGGTCAAGGCAAAAACCCTCAACGAGGTAGCCAAGACCCTTGGCAACAGCGGCGACATCAACCTGGCCCTGTCCGACGACGACAGCCGCCTCATCGGCTTCGAAAGCGGGGGACGCACCACCACGTCCCTGCTGGTGGACGGCGACTACCCCAAGATCCGGTCGCTCTTCCCCGAATCCACCCCCATCCACGCCACCGTCCAGACCCAGGAACTGGTCGAAGCGGTGCGCCGCGTGTCCCTCGTGGCCGAACGCAACACCCCCGTTCGGCTCGCCTTCACCAACGGCCTGCTGAACCTGGACGCCGGCACCGGCGAGGACGCCCAGGCGTCGGAGGAGCTCGAAGCCCAGCTGTCAGGTGATGACATCACGGTGGCGTTCAACCCGCATTACCTGATCGAAGGCCTGAGCGTCATCGAGACGAAATTCGTCCGCTTCTCCTTCACCACGGCCCCGAAACCCGCCATGATCACAGCCCAGGCGGACGCGGACGGCGAGGACCAGGACGACTACCGCTACCTCGTCATGCCGGTCCGGCTTCCCAACTAGTTCCCACCGCCAACCCCGTTCCCCACTAGCGCAGAAAAGAGTTCCACGATGCACATTGGACTGATCGGCCTCGGCAAAATGGGATTCAACATGCGTGATCGCCTGCGCAAGGGCGGCGTGGAAGTCACCGGCTATGACCGGAACCCCGACGTCACCGACGCCGCCAGCGTCGAGGAACTGATCGCCGCTGTTCCTGCCCCCAGGATCATCTGGGTAATGGTTCCCTCCGGCGCCATCACCGATGCCGTGATCACTGAGCTCAGCGACAAGCTGGAGCCGGGCGACCTGGTGATCGACGGCGGCAACTCACGGTTCACCGAAGACCAGAAGCACGGCGAACTCCTGGCTGCCAAGGGCATCCGTTTCGCCGACTGCGGCGTATCCGGCGGAGTGTGGGGCCTGCAGAACGGCTATGGCCTGATGGCCGGCGGTGACGCCGCGGACATTGAGCGTGCCCTGCCGGTCTTTGATGCGCTCCGCCCCGAGGGCGAACGCGCCGACAGCTTCGTCCATGTAGGCGGCGTCGGTGCCGGCCACTACGCCAAGATGGTGCACAACGGCATCGAGTACGGCCTGATGCAGGCGTACGCCGAAGGGTATGAACTGCTCGCAGCCAAAGAAATCGTCACCGACCTTCCGGGCACCTTCCGGGCCTGGCAAAAAGGCACCGTCGTGCGCTCGTGGCTGCTGGACCTGATGGTCAAGGCACTCGACGAGGACCCGGGGCTCGCGTCCATCGACGACTACGTGGAGGATTCCGGCGAGGGCCGGTGGACCGTGGAGGAAGCAATCGCCAACGCGGTTCCGGCTCCGGCGATCACGGCCGCGCTCTTCGCCCGTTTCGCGTCGCGCGAAGACACTTCGCCGGCCATGAAGATGGTGTCCGCGCTGCGCCACCAGTTCGGTGGCCACGCAACCCGTCCCGCCAAGTAGTACCAGCGGGGACCGGCAGCGTCCCCAGAATTGTCGACAACCACGTGTATCTGGAACACCTCTCCCTGACCGACTTCCGCAGCTACGCCCAGGTGGACCTCGCACTGGGCCCGGGTGTGACCGTCCTGGTGGGGTCCAACGGCATCGGCAAGACCAACCTGATGGAAGCGATCGGCTACCTGGCCACCCTCAGTTCGCACCGGGTCAGTTCGGATGCCCCACTGCTGCGGTTCGGAACCGAGCGGGCGCTGGTCCGGGCCCGGCTTGTCCGCGGCAGCCAGACAACAGTCCTGGAACTCGAAATCAACGCGGGCCGGGCCAACCGTGGCCGCATCAACCGCAGCAACCCGGTGCGCGCACGCGACCTGCTGGGTATCTGCCAGACTGTCCTTTTCGCTCCGGAGGACCTGTCCCTGGTCAAGGGCGACCCCTCCAACCGCCGCCGGTTCCTGGACGAGCTGCTGGCCAGCCTTATCCCGCACCATGCCGCCACCCGCAGCGACTACGACCGCGTCCTCAAGCAGCGCAACGCCTTGTTGAAGTCGGCCCGGTCGGGACGGTTCACAGCGGCGCACGAATCGACCCTGGATGTATGGGACCAGCACATGGCGCGCGCCGGGGCCGAGCTGCTGCACGCCCGGTTGGAGCTGGTGGAACGGCTCCGTCCGCACCTTGCCCGGGCATATGCGCAGCTCACCGACGCGTCCAAACCCGCTGACGCCACCTACCGGTCAACCCTTCAGAACCAGATGGACGACGACGGCGTCCCCGGCCCAGGGCAGCGCCCCGCGGATGGCGGTGCTTCCGCCGTGGAGGATGATTTGCGCCTGTTGTCGGTGGACCAACTGACGGACCGCTACGTCAAGGCATTCGCTGAATCCCGGAAGAAGGAACTGGAACGGGGCATATCCCTCGTCGGGCCGCACCGTGATGAGCTGGAACTGGTGCTGGGCCAGGCACCCGCGAAAGGTTATGCCTCGCACGGGGAAACCTGGTCCATGTGCCTCTCGCTCCGGCTCGCCTCCTACTACGTCATGCTCGACGACGCCCGGACCGGGGGGTCCGCGCCCATCCTCATCCTGGACGACGTCTTTGCCGAACTGGACGTCCAGCGCAGGCGTAAACTGGCGGCAATAGTCTCCGGCGCGGAACAGGTCCTGGTGACCGCCGCCGTCGACGCCGATATTCCGGAGGAGCTGTCCGGGCGGCGGGTGAAAGTCATCCCGGGAGGTATCGATGAGCAGTGAGCAGGGCGGCGGGCTTCAGCCCGGCCGCGAGCCCGACCACATCGATGCCGCGCAGGCCGCCCTCAACCGGATGCGCGAGGCCGCCGCCGCGCGTGGGGAGGTGCGCCGGAAAGTGGCACGGCCCGGCTCGCAAAAGACCAAAGGCAGCATCCGCGACACCCGTGGATTTAGCCAGTTCCATGCGACCGGCAGGGATCCGCTGGGCCTGGGAAAGGTCGTCGGTCGGCTTGTGGCGGAACGGGGCTGGACCTCGCCCGTCGCGGTGGGTTCCGTCATGGCCGAGTGGGCCACGCTGGTGGGGCCGGAAATCTCCGCCCACTGCACGCCTGAGAGTTTCACCGACACCACCCTGCATGTACGTTGCGATTCCACGGCCTGGGCCACCCAGCTGAGGCTTTTGAGCACCAGCCTGCTGGAGAAATTCCGCCGGGAACTGGGAGATGGAGTGGTCACCAGCATCCAGGTTTTGGGTCCGTCGGCACCGAGCTGGCGCAAGGGTGGACGCAGCGTCAACGGCCGTGGGCCACGGGACACGTACGGATAGCCCGGGCGCCGGCTCTTGAAACTCGGCCGAACGGCGTGTAGAGCGCTGAAAGCCCCGGAGCGTGTATAGGCACCCGGAGGGCCCACCGCGAAGCCGCCCTAGGCCGGGCCAAGAGCCTCGCACAGCCATGTTCGCTGCTGCGCACGGGCCTGGAATGCGGGGTTCTGGGGGTGTTCGCGGTAGAATTGACGCAGATAACTGGGCGCGGGTGAGACGTTGACTGGGTCCGTTCTCCGCGCGTTTCCGCATGGAGTGTGGACCACCGACCGTCAGCAAGTCACCGGCGCCATAAGTTTGTGCCTGTTGGCGGGTGGCTTTTCCCTGGGAAGAGGAACCGGCCGGCCACCATCGAGAACAGAGGAGTCGACAGCGCCTGTGGCTAACGACAATACAGATATTCTGGCAGCAGAAAACGCAGTCGAGGATGGCCCCACCCCTGATACCCCCGCCGAGGCCGTCACCCCCCGCGAATACGGCGCCAGCGACATCACCGTCCTTGAAGGCCTTGAAGCTGTCCGCAAGCGCCCCGGCATGTACATCGGTTCCACTGGCCCCCGCGGTCTGCACCACCTGGTCTACGAAGTGGTGGACAACTCGGTGGATGAGGCACTGGCGGGCTACTGCAGCCACATCGAAGTAGTCCTGCAGGCCGACGGCGGCGTCAAAGTGGTGGACGACGGCCGCGGCATCCCGGTGGACATGCACCCCACCGAACACAAGCCCACGGTCGAAGTAGTCATGACCATCCTGCACGCCGGCGGCAAGTTCGGCGGCGGCGGTTACGCCGTGTCCGGCGGCCTGCACGGTGTGGGCATCTCAGTGGTCAACGCCCTGTCCAGCCGCGTGGACACGGAAGTGCGCCGGCAGGGCCATGTCTGGCGGATGTCCTTTGCCGACGGCGGCAAGCCGCAGGGCAGCCTGGTTAAGGGCGAGGAGACGGATGCCACCGGCACCAGCCAGACCTTCTACCCGGATCCGGCGATCTTCGAAACCACCGAGTTCGACTTCGAAACGCTGCGTGCCCGCTTCCAGCAGATGGCGTTCCTGAACAAGGGCCTGCGCATCACCCTGACCGACGAGCGTGAGGCAGCTGTTGACAACAACGACGGCGACCTGGACCTCGACGACCTCAGCACCGAGGGCGAAGTCAGCGCCGAACACCGCACCGTGGTGTACCAGTACGACGAAGGCCTGCTGGACTACGTCAAGCACCTGAACTCGGGCAAGAAGGTGGAGGTGGTCCACGAGGACGTCATCGCCTTCGAAACCGAGGACACGGAGCGGCGCATCGCGCTGGAAATGGCCATGCAGTGGACCAGCGCCTACTCCGAGAGCGTGCACACCTACGCCAACACCATCAACACCCACGAGGGCGGCACCCACGAAGAAGGTTTCCGCGCTGCCCTGACGTCCCTTATCAACCGGTACGCCCGGGAGAAAGGCATCATCAAGGAGAAGGACGACAACCTCACGGGTGACGACATCCGCGAGGGCCTGACGGCCGTCATCTCCGTCAAGCTCGCCGAGCCACAGTTCGAAGGCCAGACCAAGACCAAACTCGGCAACTCCGAGGTGAAGGGCTTCGTCCAGCGGGTGGTCACGGACGGTCTGGGTGACTGGCTTGAGCGCAACCCCGGGCCCGCCCGGGACGTGATCCGCAAGGCGATCTCGGCCGCGCAGGCCAGGATGGCTGCGCGCAAAGCCCGCGACAACGCCCGGCGCAAGAGCCCGCTGGAGTCCTTCGGCATGCCCGGAAAGCTTTCCGACTGCTCATCGAAGAACCCGGAAAAGTGCGAGGTCTACATCGTGGAGGGTGACTCCGCCGGTGGTTCCGCCAAACGCGGCCGCAACCCGGAGACGCAGGCCATCCTGCCCCTGCGCGGGAAAATCCTGAACGTGGAGCGCGCCCGCCTGGACAAGGCCCTGGGGAACGCGGAAGTCCAGTCCATGATCACGGCCTTCGGAACCGGCATCGGCGAAGATTTTGACCTGGCCAAGCTGCGCTACCACAAGATTGTCCTCATGGCAGACGCCGACGTGGACGGCCAGCACATCACCACGCTGCTGATGACCCTGCTGTTCCGCTACATGCGGCCGCTCATTGAGAACGGCTACGTCTACCTCGCACAGCCGCCGCTGTACCGCATCAAATGGTCGAACGCTCCGCACGACTACGTCTACAGCGACCGCGAACGCGATGCCAAGCTCGTGGCAGGCCAGGCCGCCGGCCGTCGTATCCCGAAGGACAACGGCATCCAGCGCTACAAGGGCCTGGGCGAAATGGACTACACGGAACTGTGGGACACCACCATGGATCCGGACCGCCGCACCCTGCTGCAGGTCACGATGGACGATGCCCTGGCCGCCGATCAGATCTTCTCCGTCCTGATGGGCGAGGACGTTGAGTCACGCCGCAACTTCATCCAGCAGAACGCCAAGGACGTCAGGTTCCTGGACATCTAAGGACCCGCTCCAAAGTATTCGGAACCAGACATATACCTGAAACGGAAAATAAAGAATGAGCGACGAAACACCCGAGAATTCCGCTCCTGAGGAAGGAACTCCGGACATCGTTCTTGAGGGCGATGTGCTGATCGACCGCGTCGAACAAGTGGACCTGCAAACGGAAATGCAGCGCTCCTACCTGGACTACGCCATGGCCGTCATCGTCGGCCGCGCCCTCCCCGACGTCCGGGACGGCCTCAAGCCCGTCCACCGCCGGGTGCTGTACGCGATGTTCGACGGCGGCTACCGCCCCGACCGTTCCTTCAACAAGTGTGCCCGCGTGGTGGGCGAGGTCATGGGCCAGTACCATCCGCACGGCGATACCGCGATCTACGACGCCCTGGTGCGCCTGATCCAGGACTGGACCATGCGCTACCCCCTGGCGCTCGGCCAGGGCAACTTCGGTTCACCGGGCAACGACGGCGCGGCTGCGCCCCGGTACACCGAAACCAAGATGGCCCCCCTGGCCATGGAAATGGTCCGCGACATCGACGAGGAAACAGTCGATTTCCAGGACAACTACGACGGCAAGAACCAGGAACCCACCATCCTGCCGTCCCGGTTCCCCAACCTGCTGGTCAACGGCTCCTCCGGCATCGCCGTGGGCATGGCCACCAACATCCCGCCGCACAACCTGCGGGAAGTGGCCGACGGCGTCCAGTGGTACCTGGCCAACCCGGGCGCCAGCCGCGAGGAACTGCTCGAGGAACTGCTGGTGCGGATCAAGGGACCCGATTTCCCCACCGGTGCCACCATCCTGGGCCACAAGGGCATCGAGGACGCCTACCGGACCGGCCGCGGGTCCGTCACCATGCGCGCAGTGGTTGCCGTGGAGGAGCTGCAGGGCCGCACCTGCCTGGTGGTCACGGAGCTTCCGTACCAGGCCAACCCGGACAACCTGGCCATCAAGATCGCCGAACTGGTCAAGGACGGCAAGATCCAGGGCATCGCCGATCTCCGCGACGAGACCTCAGGCCGCACGGGCCAGCGACTGGTCATCGTGCTCAAGCGCGATGCCGTCCCGAAGGTGGTCCTCAACAACCTCTACAAGCACACCGAACTGCAGAGCAACTTCTCGGCGAACATGCTGGCCATCGTGGACGGTGTGCCCCGGACGCTGAGCCTGGACGCCTTTATCCGCCACTGGGTGACGCACCAGATGGACGTCATCGCCCGCCGCACCCGGTACCGCCTGCGCAAGGCCGAGGAAGAAGCCCACATCCTGCGGGCCCTCCTGAAGGCCCTGGACATGCTGGACGAGGTCATCGCGCTCATCCGGGCCTCCAGCACCACCGAGGCCGCGCGCGACGGGCTGATGGAACTGCTGGATATCGATGAAATCCAGGCACGGGCCATCCTCGACATGCAGCTGCGCCGCCTGGCCGCGCTGGAACGCCAGCGGATCCAGGAAAAGCACGCAGAACTCGAAGCCCTGATCACCGAATACAAGGAAATCCTCGGCTCCGAGGAGCGCCAGCGCGGAATCATCAGCTCCGAGCTGGGCGAGATCGTGGAAAAGCACGGCGACGACCGGCGCACCCGCATCCTTATGGGCTACGACGGCGACATGTCCATGGAAGACCTCATCCCCGAAGAGGAGATGGTGGTCACCATCACCCGCGGCGGCTACGTCAAGCGCACCCGCAGCGACAACTACCGGTCACAGCAGCGCGGCGGCAAGGGCATCAAGGGTGCCCAGCTGCGCGGCGACGACGTGGTGGAGCACTTCTTCGTGACCACCACGCACCACTGGCTGTTGTTCTTCACCAACCTGGGACGCGTCTACCGGGCCAAGGCCTACGAGCTGATGGAGGCAGGCCGCGACGCCAAGGGACAACACGTCGCCAACCTGCTGGCATTCCAGCCCGATGAACACATTGCCCAGGTCCTGGACCTGAGGGACTACCAGCAGGCCCCGTACCTGGTGCTGGCCACCAAGAGGGGACTGGTCAAGAAGACCAGGCTGGAGGATTACGACACCAACCGCTCCGCCGGCGTGATCGCCATCAACCTGCGCGACGGCGATGAACTGGTCTCCGCCCAGCTCGTCTCGGAATCCGACGACCTCTTCCTGGTATCCCGGAAGGGCCAGTCGATCCGCTTCACGGCCACCGATGACGCGCTGCGCCCCATGGGCCGGGCCACCTCCGGTGTCACCGGCATGAAGTTCCGCGAAGACGACGAACTGCTGGCCGCTGACGTGGTCACGGATGGTTCGTTCGTGTTCATCGTGACCGAGGGCGGCTACGCCAAGCGCACGGCGGTGGAGGAGTACCGCCTGCAGGGCCGCGGCGGCCTTGGCATCAAGGTGGGCAAGTACCAGGAGGAGCGCGGCCACCTTGTGGGTGCCCTTATTGTCCAGGAAGAGGACGAAGTCCTGGTGGTCATGGAGGGCGGCAAGGTTGTCCGCTCCTCCGTTGCCGGGGTGCCGGCGAAGGGCCGTGACACCATGGGCGTCATCTTCGCCAAGCCGGACAAGAATGACCGGATCATCGAGGTGGCGCGCAACAGCGAACGCGGTCTCGAGGACGAGGAATCCGCCGGCGATGACGTAACGTTGGCTGGAGATGGCGGGACCGCTGGGGAATCCGCCGTGCCAGCATTGGCAGAAGAATCACCGGCCGTTGAGTCAGAGGACGCCTCGGGCGACGCTGAGCCGAACGAAGACAACACGGAGGTAACGAGTGAGTAATTCCGACTCATTTCCCAAGCCGAACAGTACTGTTCCCGACGGGAACCGGCCTTCAGCGGCACCCCGCGTGAACGCCCCCGTACGTCCGCAGCAGCGCCCGGCGGCTCCTCCCGGCGCGCCGGGACAGCGTCCTGCCGTTCCCGGCCAGCGTCCGCAGCAGGGTGACCGCCCGGCGCAGCCCGGCCAGCGGCCGCTCCAGGGCCAGCCCGGCCAGCCGGGGCAGCGCCCGGGTCCGGCGGGCCAGCGTCCGACGCAGGGCCCCGGCCAGGGCGGTCCCGGGCTGGTGAAGCCCGCACCCAAGGCCAAAGTCCGGCGTGCCCGGCTGCTGATCAGCAAGGTGGACCCCTGGTCCGTCCTGAAGATGGCATTCCTGCTCTCCGTTGCGCTGGGCATCGTCACGGTGGTGGCGGCCATTGTCCTGTGGACCGTCCTCGACCTGACCGGCATCTTCGACCAGGTGGACAGCCTGCTCGGAACGCTGGCCGGTTCTGAAAGCGGCGGCTTTGAACTGAAGAAGGTGGCGTCGCTGGGACAGGTGGCCTCCTTCGCCACCATCATCGCCGTGGTCAACGTGGTCCTGCTGACGGCCCTCTCCATGCTCTCGGCAGTCCTCTACAACATCTCTGCCACCCTCGTGGGCGGCATTGGCGTTACCCTCACCGACGATTAGGAGGCCGTTTCCGCCGGCCCCGGGCCGGCGGAAACGCCCGATTTGAGATCGGGCCGGGGTGTGCTGTAAAGTCATGTCTCGGCCCGATGAGGGATCGGGGCGTATAGCTCAGGCGGTTAGAGCGCTTCGCTGATAACGAAGAGGTCCCAGGTTCAAGTCCTGGTACGCCCACGGAACCTGTGCAGGTTTCAAACGGAGGTTCGGTACGGTTTCACCCGCCGCCGGATCGGAACGGGGAGCATGTGAAGAAGTTGCTTGTATTGGCAGCGGCAATCGCAAGCGTCCTGGTCTACCGCAAAGCACAGGAATCCGAAGCCCGGAAGACAGTCTGGAGCAAGTCAACCGACAAGGTGGACTAGCCCGGGGCCCGCGCCGGGAGCCGGTCAAAGGCTCCCTGGTTCTAGGGTATGATGGACGGGTTGCTTCTTATGGGGGCATGGCGCAATTGGTAGCGCACCTGCTTTGCAAGCAGGGGGTTCGGGGTTCGAGTCCCCGTGCCTCCACCATGAGAGAGTCCCGGTCAGCACGTGTGCTGGCCGGGACTTTTCGTTTGCCTCTTCCGCCGGGGGCCCGTATCAGGGGTGTGGATTGAACTTCTTCTTCGCGGCCCTGGGGGTCCTGGGCGTCGCATCTTCCGGGCCGCTGATCGCGGCCACGCTTGGGGCCACCAGTGTCAGTGCCCTGGCCATCGCTTTCTGGCGCAACGCCATCGGCGCCGCGGTCATGGCCTCTCCCACCCTGGTCCGGGACCCGGCCCAATTCCGCAGGATCACCCGTCGGGAATTCCGCTGGTCGCTGCTGGCCGCCGTCGCGCTTGCCCTGCACTTCGCCTGCTTTATCACTTCCCTCCAACTCACCTCCGTGGCAGCAGCCACAGCGCTTGTTTGCCTGCAGTCGGCCTGGATTGCTGTTTTCCAGCTCATCCGCGGCACCCGCCACCGCTGGCAGGTCCTGGCCGGCCTGGGGATCGCCTTCGGCGGCGTAGTGGCGATCACCGGATTCGACATGGGAACCTCGCCGCGGGCCCTTACGGGGGACCTGCTGGCCGTGGCCGGCGGCGCACTGGCGGGGTTGTACACACTTGCTGGTGGGAAGGCGCGGCAAAGCATGACCACGGGGACCTACACCACCCTGTGCTACGGGATGTGCGCGGCCCTGGTGGCGGTGCTGGCCCTAGCTGCCGGCCAGCCGCTGGCCGGGTTCGAGCCCGCCGGGTGGCTGGGGATCGCTGCGATCACCGTGTGCGCCCAACTCGTGGGACACACCGCGTTCAACCACCTGTTGGCCACCATGAGCCCGCTGATCGTGTCCATGATCATCCTGCTGGAAATCCCCGGCGCAGCGCTGCTGGCCGCCGTCTTCCTGCACGAGACCCTGCCGGCCGGAACCTACGCGGGACTCGGCCTCATCCTGGCTGGGCTCGCCGTGGTGGTCCTGGGCCAGAGAAACGGGCGCAGGCTGACGGGAAGCCGGACGCTTCCGCCCGGGGAGGAGCCGCCGTCGGAACGGCTCGCGGAGCTGGGGACGGACTAGCCCGGAAGGACTCCCTGGGACGGACTGGCCTACTGGCCACCCCGCCGCACGGGCTGTGCCGTGTTGACGGTATGGATAGCCCGAAGGAGCTTGGCTGGGAAATACACCGAGAAGAAAACCACCATGGGCGCCTTCAGCGCCATCTTCCGTACGTTGTGGGCCTTGTAGGTCCGGTCGAAACGGGTCACGTAGTAGCGGTAGTCGCGGGGCGAATCTTCCAGCCGCCGTGCCGACATGCCGGACACCATCTGCGGCCAGTAGCGCACGGGAAGTTCGTGGTCGGCCAGGTGCAGGGACAGGTCGATGTCCTCGTGCATCTCGTCCTTTTCGTCCCGGCAGGTCTCTGAGCGGATGGTTTCCCAGGCGGAGGCGCGCAGGGCCATGTTGGAACCGAACAGGAAATGGTACTGGTGCTTGGCAAGCTTCAGCATGAGCTGGCGCATCTTGTCGTCCGCCTTGAGGCCAAAACGGCGCATCGGCATGTCGTAGTAGACCACGGGACCGGTGGCAGCCTGGACGGCCGGATCCGCAAAGGCCTTTTGCACCTGTTCCACCCAGTCCGGTTCCACGATGGAGTCCGCGTCGATGCGGCCCAGGATGTCCCCGGTGGCGCTGTTGAGCCCGAAGTTGCGGGTGGGGATCAATCCCTGCTCCCGGTCCTGGCTCAGGAGGATGATGGGGCTCTCCGGATACTCCAGCTGCATCTGGCGGACGATGTCAGCGGTCCGGTCTTTGGAGAGGTTGTCCACCACGATGATTTCGTGGGCCGGAACGGACTGGTAGATGGCAGCTATCAGGCACTGCCGGATGACGCTCTCCTCGTTGTACGCAGGGATCACGATGGACACGCGGAGCTCTACGGCGGCGGCGTCATTCACAGTATCCCCAGAGGATTGGTTGGCTGGCATCACTTCAAATCTAGCATCAGGGCCTTGTCCTGCCGCGGGCAGTACCAGGGACAAAACACGGCGCACAAAAAAGGGCCCCGCCTACCGCGGGGCCCTCCCTGTGCTGGTGGAATCCTAGGCCTGGCTGGTGCCCTTCTCATCCTTGGCGGTGTCCGCACCTTCCGCGGAGTCCTCCGCCACGTGCTTTGCCTTCTCAGCGGCGTCCGCGGACGTCTCCTTCACGGCTTCCGCTGCATCCGCGGCCGTCGAGGCGGCTGCACTTGCGGCGGATCCGGCAGCGGCTGCACCCTTATCGGCGGCGTCGGCGGTGCTGTCCTTGACGTCGCTGACGGTGGTTGCCGGAACGGGGGCAGGAGTCGGGGTGACCGGTGAGGGGGTCTTCCAGGGGTCCTCGACCGGCTTGGAGGCTTTCCAGGCGGCAACGCCGGCGGCCACCGCGGCGGCAATCACACCGAAGACCAGCCAGCCACGCTTCTTCGGCTTCTCCGGCTGTGCCAGCTGCGCATCCACGGCCCGGCTTGCTCCCGCCGCGGCTGCCTTCAACTGCGTGCCGGTTGCCTGTGCCTGTTCCTGGATGGCGTGGATGAGTCCAACGTCGCCCAGCTTCTGCGCGACGGCATCCACCCGTGCCGGGGTGTTTTCCAGCGTGCGGTGCACGGCACCGGAGGCCACGCCGATCTGGTCCGACAACTTGGGCAGGTACTCCACGACAACGCGGTCACGGGCGTTCAGGACAACGGGCGTGGCCTTGTCCAGGGCTTCGTGCAGCTTCGGGGAGGCGTTGTCCACGACGTCGTTGATCCTGGGGGCCAGCTGGGCCAGGCCGTCCTGGATCCGGGGGGTGACCGTGGCAACACCGTCCGCGAGGCTGTGGGCCGCGGTCTTCAGACCCTCCTGGATCTTCGGAGATGCGGTGTCCAGGCTGTGCTGGAGGCGGGGAACCGCCCAGTCCACGGCAGCTTCCACCCGGGGGGCCGCCCAATCCTTGGCGTTTTCCACCGCACTGGTGACCGACTGCTCAAGGTCACGGGCAATACGATCCGATTTCTTCACAACTACCTCCCGATTAATGTGACGGTTCTGTCGCTAGCCTACGTGCCCAGATGATCACGGGCTATTCACTCTGCGGATTTTAGGGGGATTTCACCCAGCGCGGAACTGCGCCCGCAGCCAATGCCGGCCATAGCAGGCATGGGAGAATGGGGCCTATGACTGCCATCGCAACTGCAAAAGCAACCATCCACACGAGCCTCGGCGACATCGTGGTTAACCTCTTCGGCAACCACGCGCCCAAGACGGTCAAGAACTTCACGGGCCTTGCCACCGGCGAGCAGGCGTGGACGCACCCGGAGACCGGCGAGGAGAAGACCGGCACGCCGCTCTACAACGGAACCATCTTCCACCGCATCATCAAGGACTTCATGATCCAGGCGGGCGACCCGCTGGGCCGCGGAACCGGTGGCCCCGGCTACCGCTTCGACGATGAGATCCACCCCGAACTGAACTTCAACCAGCCCTACAAGCTGGCCATGGCCAACGCCGGCATCCAGATGGGCAAGGGCACCAACGGTTCACAGTTCTTCATCACCACCATTCCCACGGACTGGCTCCAGGGCAAGCACACCATCTTCGGTGAAGTGGCTGACGAGGAATCCAAGAAGGTCGTTGACGCGATCGAGGGTGTCCGCACCGGCATGGGCGACCGCCCGGTCGAGGACGTCACCATCAACAGCATCGACATCGAACAGCTGTAACGCTCCAGCATGAGCTACGGAATTCCGTCGGCCGAGCCGTCCGCCCAGGTCCCGGTCTGCCCCCGGCATCCGGACCGGCCGTCCTACGTCCGCTGCCAGCGCTGCGGGCGCCCGGCATGCCCGGACTGCCAGCGGGCGGCCGCCGTCGGATTCCAATGCGTTGACTGCGTCAACGAAGTACAACGGACGACGCCGGAGGTACGGACCGTCTATGGCGGCGCCGTTGCCACCGGCAAACCTGTGGTGACGTACGGGATCATCGCGGCCTGCGTGGTTGTCTACGCGCTGCAGATGCTGATTCCCGATCAATGGGTTTACAAGCAGTTCGCCTATAACAACGTCTTTGCCGCCCCCCAGTACGGTGCCTTTGAGCCGTGGCGGATGCTCACCTCCGCCTTCCTGCATTCCCCGGACTCGCTGCTGCACATCCTGCTCAACATGTACACGCTGTGGATTTTCGGGCAGGCCCTTGAGCCTGTGCTGGGCCGCGCCCGGTTCCTCGCCCTGTACCTGATCTCCGCTGTCGGCGGGTCCGTGGGCTATCTGTTGCTGAACCCGCTGCTGGTGCCCGGACAGGGCCTCGTGGGCCTGGTGGGAGCGTCGGGGGCAATCTTTGGCCTGTTCGGTGCCATGCTGCTGGTCCAACGGCAGCGCGGCGGAGATACCCGCCAACTGTGGATCCTGATCGCCATCAACGGCGTCATCGGCTTCCTGATCCCCCACATCGCCTGGCAGGCCCACCTGGGCGGGCTCATCACCGGCGGTCTCTGCGCCGCCGTCCTGGCTTATGCGCCGCGCGGCCGCCGCCGAAGCCTTCTCCAGGGCCTGGGCCTGGCCGGCGTGGTGGTGCTGCTGGTCGCCCTGACCTGGCTGAGGGTAACCCTTTAGCCGCTGGTTCCCAGCCCTGATGCTGCCCCCGGCACCCTTGGTGCCGGGGGCAGCTTTGTTTTCCACAGGTGTTATCCACACTGTGCGTAACTTACACAGCTGTAGTTCATCGCTTAGCGCCCGCCGTTCCGCCCCCTGAACAGCAATGCTTTGACCGGTGGCCCGGTTTCTCCACAGCTGTGGATAACCTGTGGGGATATTGCTGTGCGTAAGTGGATAAGCACCGCGGTCCAGCGCACATTGTGGACAAGTGCATCGAAAAACCGCTCCACGGCCCCGCTGACCCAGGTGCCTGCCCGGTTATCGACAGGCTTATAAACACTGTTAATAAGTGACAAACCTGTAGTTCGGCCGCCCGAAATCGCCGCGGGAGTAGGCCCAAGGCCCCACGTGGCCTCGGATTTCCACGAGGTTACCCACAGCTGTGGATAACTTGTGGGTATTCCGATGTTGGTAAGTGGATAACAGCCCGTGCCCCGGCTTCGTCCTGCCTATGATGGTTTTCCGCCGAACCTCCTACCGACAGGGACACCCGTGAGCGTCACCGAGCACCTTTACCTGGACAAACAGCACCCGGACCTGTGGAAGGCCATCAGCAGCCTGGGCCTGAAAGTGCAGGAAGCTGCGGAAACGGCCGGCATTGGGCGCAACCTGCTGGAACTGCTGAACGTCCGCATCTCCCAAATCAACGGTTGTGCCTACTGCCTGGACCTCCATGTACGCCGTGCCGGCGAGGCGGGGGAAAGCCCCCAGCGGCTGGCGGTACTCCCCGCATGGAGGGAAACTGCCCTTTTCACCGAGAAGGAGAGGGCCGCCCTGGCGCTGGCTGAGAGCATCACCGAACTTCCGGCGCAGCAGGCCCGGGACCATGCGGAAGGGCTGGCGCGGGAGTGCCTGACGGCGGAAGAGTTTTCGGCCGTCAGCTGGCTTGCGGTGACCATGAACGCCTTCAACAGGGTATCGATCACCAGCCACCATCCGGTCAGGCGGGACCGCGCCTAGGTCCTCCTCCACGGCGACTGCTGTCAGTCCACGTCCGGGAGCCCGTTATCCACAGGTATTCCACACTGTTAATAACCGGCATTTGCACCGCAGGTTTAGCTGACTGGCCGTGACCCGGCAGGGCAGGCGGGGTGCGGCCGTTCCCCCGGGGAGGATTTTCCACACTGTGGATAACCTTGCCAACAGTTGGGGATAACTTGCCGGGCTGGGCTTAGTCCCGCCAGATCCCCGAGGATCCGCGGCGGTGGCTTCCCACCAGGTGGGTGTCCACAATGCCCACTGCTTCCATCAGGGCGAACATGGTGGTGGGACCCACGAAGGAGAACCCTCGTTTGCGCAGCGCCTTGGACAATGCAATGGACTCCGCCGACTGTGTCGGGATTTCCGTGACCAGCCGGGGCCGCGGGGTACTTGCCGGTCGGAAGCCCCAGACAAAGTCCACCAGTCCGCCGTCGTTCCGCAGTTCCAGCGTGGCCCTGGCGTTCCGTATGGTGGCAACTATTTTCAGACGGTTGCGCACGATTCCGGGATCCAGCATCAGGCGTTCGACGTCATCATCCGTGAACAGCGCCACGGAATCGGGATCGAAACCGGCGAAGGCATCCCGGAAGGCAGGCCGCTTGCGCAGGATGGTGGCCCAGGAAAGACCGGCCTGGAAACCTTCCAGGCAGATCCGCTCGTACAGTCCCTGCTCGTCAGTAACAGGCAGGCCCCATTCGTGGTCGTAATAGTTCCGCATGAGCGGATCCGTGGCAGCCCAGGCGGGCCTGGCCAGGCCGTCCTTGCCGATGATCACTCCGGCGGTCTCGGGAGTCAGTGGCTTCTCCTTGGAACAGCGTTTCCGTGGGCGCTAGGAGCGCCAGCGTGTGGTCATCAGGAACCCGATGATGGCGATGCCGAAGCCGGCCACGATGTTCCAGGACTGCCAGGCCTGGACCGGGAACCGTCCTTCACTGATGTAGAAAGTGATGATCCAGAGGAGCCCAATAATCATGAGGCCAAACATGACCGGCTTGAACCAGACGGGATTGGGCTTGTAGGCCTGCGCCGCAGCCGGCTTGTCGGTGCTGGCAGTCTTCTTGCGAGGCTTTGACTCGGGCACTGGCTCTCCTTGGCGGACTGGGCAAGCTCGGCGTCCCGGGCTTGGTATCCTGCAAGAAGGAAATTTCCAGCGGTCTGCGCGATCTTGGTCAAATCTGGATTCTTACTAGCAGCCAATTCTAGCCGCAGTTGATGGGCACCCGGTGCCCAGGGCGAACGCCCGGAGGGGAACGCGTGGTATTGCAGGAGAAGGCGGGGCCCGCCACTGCGCCTGCCCCCCGTCGTGCCCTGCTGCGCGGCACCATCCAGGTACTGGGCGAGCTCCTCATTACCGCCGGCGTGATTCTCCTGCTGTTTGTCGCCTGGCAACTCTGGTGGACCAACGTCGAGTCCGACGCCAAGCAGAGCCAGGTCATCAAGGAGTTCGCCCAGGACCTCGGCAAAGCGGCTCCTGCCCCGGCTGCGACGGTTCCCTCCGCGCCCCCGACCGCGGGCGAAGATTTCGGCAAGCCCGTCGTCGGGACCGCACCTGGCCACGCCGGCACGATCGGCATCATGTACATTCCCCGGTTCGGGCCCACCTACACCCGGCCGATCGTCCAGGGCACCAGCCAGGACGTCCTGGACACCCTGGGCCTGGGGCACTACACCAACACGGCGATGCCGGGGGCAGTGGGGAACTTCGCTGTCGCGGGCCACCGCCAGACGCACGGCGCCGTCCTGGACAACATCCACACGCTGGTGCCGGGCGACAAGATCTACGTCCAGACCAAGGACGGCTTCTATGTCTACGTGTTCCGGAACAACCAGATCGTGATGCCGTCCCGCACCGATGTCCTGGAACCGGTCCCCACACAGCCCGGCGCCACGCCCACCGAGAGCTACCTGACCATGACCAGTTGCAACCCGCGCTTCGGGGCGGAAGAACGCATCATCGCCTACGCCCTGCTGGACAGTTGGCGCCCTGCCTCGGCCGGGCCGCCGGCCGAGATCGCGGCGCAGGTTGCGGCAGCCACCGGAAGGAGCTGACCGTGTACGCCTGGATCTTCCGCCACCTTCCCGGACCCCTCTGGCTCAGGATCGTCATCTCGTTGGCATTGATCTTCATTGCCCTGGTATTGATGGTCCAGTTCCTGTTCCCCTGGATGTCCCACTTCACCCAATTCACCGACTCGACGATTGGTTCCACAGACCAGCCATGACCACAACCAAGATCCTCGTAGTGGATAACTACGACAGCTTCGTCTACACCCTGGTGGGCTACCTCCAGGAACTCGGTGCCGAAACCACCGTTGTCCGCAATGACGACGTCACCCTGGCCGAGGCGATCGAACTTGCCGGCACCCGCGACGGTGTCCTGATTTCCCCGGGCCCAGGAAACCCTGCTGAGGCTGGCGTCTGCATCGAACTGATCAAGTGGTGCGGTGAAAACAGCGTCCCCATGTTCGGGGTGTGCCTGGGGCACCAGGCGCTGGCGGAGGCCTTCGGCGGCAAGGTCACCCACGCCCCCGAGCTGATGCACGGGAAGACCTCCCAGGTGGAGCACATCGGCACCAGCGTCTTCGCCGGCCTCCCCTCCCCCATCACGGCCACCCGGTACCACTCGCTGGCGGCGGTCCGGGAGTCGATTCCCGAGGAACTTGAGGTCACGGCGCAGACCGCGTCCGGCGTGATCATGGGCCTGCAGCACCGCACTGCCCCGCTCTGCGGCGTACAGTTCCACCCCGAATCGGTCCTCACCGAGGGCGGCTACCAGATGCTGGGCAACTGGCTCGAGTCGTTGGGCATGAAGGGCGCCGCAGCAAAAGCGGCGAAGCTGAGCCCCCTGATCCAGCACTAGGGCCTGAGGTTGCCGGTGGCCCGGCGGCCCAGCCCCGTCAGTCTTTCCTGGTGGGCTTCGGCGTCGGAGTTGCAGTCGGCGTCGGCGTTGCGGTAGGGGACGGTGGGGGCGGCGGAGCCTTGGCCACAACGATGGCCACCGTCTTGCCCTGCTCCACCGCGGCGTTGACCGGGTCGCCCTGATCCGTGACCCTGCCGGGTTCCACCTGCGAGTTCTCCACTTCCGTCACCGCCGGGACCAGGCTGAGCTCCTTCAGTGCTGCTTCGGCCTCCTCCCGCGTGAGTCCGCGCAGCTCAGGGACAGCCACTTTGCCGGTGGAAACGATCAGCTCCACGCTGGTGCCAACGGCCACGCTTTGGCCCGGCGCCGGAGTGGAGGTGATGACGATCCCCGCCGGTACCGTGGCGCTGTTGGCGGTGGTGGTGGAGGGCGCGCCGACCAGACCGGCCTGGCGAAGGATGTCCCTGGCCGCGGCCTCCGTCTTGCCGGGCAGGCTGTCCGGGATCTTCACGGAACTGGGGCCGTCGGAAACGTTGAGGATCACCTCGGCACCGGGGTCCAATGAACCGCCCGCGGCCGGATCGGTTCCAATGGCCGTTCCCTTGGGCACCGTGTCATTCGCCGCACGGGCGATCCTGGGCCGGAGCCCGGCGTTGTACAGTTCCTGCAGCGCTGCCGTCTCCGTCATCGAGGCCACCGCCGGGATCTGCACTTTGGGCGGGGCCGGCGCGGGGCGGTTCACGGTCTGGTACAGCCACAGGCCGCCGCCCGCCAGGACCAGCAGGGTGAAGATCACCAGGGTGGCAATCCAGGCACGACGGCGGGACTTCTGGCCGTTTGTCCGCTCCCGTTCCGGAGGGAGGCCGAGCGGGAGCGGGCCGGTCCCGTAGCTGTCCGCCCCGTACCCACCTTTCCCATGTTCATCCGCAGGTTCCAGCGCAACGCCCGTACCGCCGTCGTGGAAGAGGCTGGTGGATGCGAGGCGCCCGGTGGGGGCGTCATCCAGGAAGCCCGCGCCGGTTGCGGCGAACGCCTCGGTTGCCGGTGATGCCGGGGGCACGTGGTCGTTCGGATCGGTGGGCGCCTCCGAGGCCGCCACCACTGGCACGGGCACACCGGCCTTGGCCGCCCTGAGGGCGCGCCGGAACGCTGCTGCATCCTGGAACCTGTCATCCCGGTTCTTTTGCAGGGCCTTGGCCAGTACGCTGTCCAGCGCCGGCGACACCTGCGGGTTGAGGCTGCTGGCCGGCTCCGGAATTTCCCTGACGTGCTGGTAGGCCACGGACACCGGGCTGTCACCGATGAAGGGCGGCCGCGCCGTCAGCATTTCGTAGAGCAGGCAGGCAGCGGAGTAGAGGTCGCTGCGGGCATCGACGGTTTCCCCGCGTGCCTGTTCCGGAGACAGGTACTGGGCTGTTCCCACCACGGCCTGGGTCTGCGTCATCGTGGCAGAGGAATCGGCAATTGCGCGTGCAATTCCGAAGTCCATCACCTTGACGCTGTTGGTGCCCTGGCAGTACATGACGTTGGCGGGCTTGATGTCCCGGTGGACGATCCCGGCCTTGTGGCTGTATTCAAGGGCCCCCAGGACGCCCAGGCAATAGTCGATGGCCTGGTCGATGGTGATGTCCTTGGCACGGATGAGTTCGCGCAGGGTCTTGCCCTCGACATACTCCATCACAATGTAGGGCACCCGCACATCCTCGGCGGAGCCGTCATGGACCAGGTGTTCTCCGGTATCGAAGATGGCCACAATGGAGGGGTGGTTAAGGGCCGCCACCGCCTGCGCTTCACGCTTGAACCGGGCCTGGAACTGCGGGTCCCTGGCCATGTCCGGCCGGAGCAGCTTGATGGCGACCGTCCTGCCCAGGCGGGTATCCGTCCCCTGGTAGACATCCGCCATGCCGCCACGTCCGATGAGGCTGCCCAGCTCGTACCGGCCGCTCAGGACGCGCCGGTTGTCCACCGGGAGGCTATCCTCCCGGTGCAACGGTGTGCGTGGTGACTCATTCACTGGCGGTCCCGGCGGTTAAGGGGTGCAGGTCGGGGGCGTTCCGGCCGTCTGGCCGGCCGCGCAGGTGGGCAGGGGTGAGATGGGCGTCGGACCCGCTACGGGTGACGACGTGGTGGGCGTCGGCTTGGGAGCCGCCGTGGTGGGGGCCGGCGACGGCGCCGTGGCATAGATGACGGTAATGAGCGTTCCCTGCGGCACCGTACCGGTCGGGTTCAGTTCCAGGACCGTTCCGGGTGCCGCGGAAGTACTCTCCTGCGGCAACACCGTCACCTGAAGCCCCAGTCCGGCAAGGGAAGCCTGGACCTGCCGGTAGTCCTTGCCCAGGTAGGCCGCCGGAATGACGTTGACCGTCTCCTGCGTGGGCGTGGGGGTGGGCGTCGGCGTGGGCGTGTTCTGCGTCTGCGTCGGCGTTGCGGACGGCGTGGTGCGGGTGGGGGTCGCCGACGTCGGCGGTGCGCTGCTCGTGGTGCTTCCGGACGTGGGATTGCCGGACGGCGAGAAGAGACCCATCTGGTTCAGCAGGAAACCTGCCAGCGCGAACAACAGCAACAGGATCAGGGCCACCAGGGGCCACGTCCACGGGCTGCGGCCCTTGCGCCGGGGCTCGTCGGAGGGGGCGTCGTCGTACGTTTCCTCCTCCCGCTGGTCCCAGTTCCGCTCAGCGGCAAGGGCATTCGCGCGGGCAAGCGGTCCCTGCGGGACATTCGCGTCAGCCGCGCCTGCGCCGCCGGCGGCCATGCCTGCCGCCGCGCCCACAGCTCCCGCTCCGAGCACCGGGAGGGCAGACGTCGCAGTCGGGGCGGAATCATGCTGGGGGCCGATGACACCGGTTGGTGCGGTGGCTGTGTCAACGGGGGCGGTGATGGGGCCCGTGGCGGCGTCGAACAGGAGCATCCCGGGCACGGCGGCACGGGCGGCACTGATATCGCCGTTGCGGATGGCTTCCGCTGCCTCGGCCAGCTTAATGGCGTTGGCGGGCCGCTCCTTGGGGTCCTTGGCGAGCATGGACATCAGGAGCGCCCGCACCGGAGAGGGCAGTGTGTCCGGAAGGGGCGGCGGGGCGTCGTTGACCTGTGCCAGGGCAATGGCGATCTGGGACTCGCCGGAGAAGGGCCGGTGGCCGGTAAGGCACTCGTACCCAATCACGCCAAGCGAATAGATATCCGACGAACCCGTGGCCGTCTGCCCGGTGGCCTGTTCCGGTGAAAGGTACTGGGCCGTTCCCATGACCTGTCCGGTCTGCGTGAGCGGTACCTGGTCGGCCAGGCGGGCGATGCCGAAGTCGGTCACCTTGACCCTGCCGTCGGGAGTGATCAGGAGGTTCCCCGGCTTGACGTCCCGGTGGACCAGGCCCTGGGCGTGCGCGACGGCCAGCGCGCGGGCGGTCTGCGCGATGATCGAGAGCGTACGGTCCGGCGACAGCACCTGTTCGTGCTCGATGATGCTGCTCAGCGGCTGGCCCGGAACCAGTTCCATGACCAGGTAGGCGGAGCCTTCCTCTTCGCCGTAGTCGAACACGTTGGCAATACCCACGTGGTTCAGGAGGGCGGTGTGGCGGGCCTCCGCACGGAAGCGCTGGAGGAACCCGGGATCCCCCGTGTACTCCTCCTTCAGCACCTTGATGGCGACGATGCGGCCCAGGACGAGGTCTTTGGCCTTCCAGACTTCCCCCATGCCGCCAATCGCGATCCGCGTGGTCAGCTGGAATCTGCCGCCGAGGGTGATTCCCGTTGTAGGCCTCACTTATTCAACACCGCCTCAAAAATCTTCTTCGCATTAGGACTGGTCAGCTTTGCTCCCGCGTAGATGTCTACGCCTTCCATGACGATCGTGACGCTGACCTTGGGGTTGTCAGCGGGTGCGAACCCGGTAAACCACGAGTTGTTGGTCCCGTTTCCGAGTTCCGCGGTGCCGGTCTTGCCCGCGACCTGCACGCCGGGCACCGACGCGCCCTTGGCAATACCGTCAGTGACCACGCTGGTCATCCATTCGGTGATCTGCTTGGCGATCTCCGGGGTGGTGGATGTCCTCAGCTGTGCCGGCTGCGGCTCATCAATGACCCGCAGGTCCGGCGAACGGAGCGTCTTGACCAGGCTGGGCGCCATCTGGACGCCGCCGTTGGCGATGGCGTTCGTCATCATGTTGACCTGCAGCGGCGTGACGCGGACGTCCTTCTGGCCGATCGCGGACTGGGCCAGCCCGGGTGCGTCCAGGTTGTCCGGGAAGCCGTTGCCCTGGGCGTGGCCGAGCTTCAGCAGGCCGCCGACGTCCTCGCCGAACCCGAACTTCTTGTATTGGGCGGCGATGGCGTCCCGGCCAAGGTCCTGGGCGATGCTGGCGAACGGGGTGTTGCACGACTGCTGCAGCGCAAAGGCGAAGCCGGCAGTGTCCCGCGTGTAGCAGTTGCCGCCCGCGTAGTTGGGCAGCTTGTACTGGATGCCGTCGAACGGCATTTCCGCCGGGTTGGGCAGGACACTGTCCTTGTTGTACTTACCCGAAGCGAGGGCAGCGGCCGTGTCCACCAGCTTGAAGACCGATCCGGGCGCGAGGAGCTCGCCGGTGGGACCGCTGACGTTCTGGTTCAGGTTGATGCCAGGGACCTTCACCAGCTCGTTCATGTTGGCGCCTTCGGCCGCCGCGTCCTGGGTGGCCACCAGGTTGGGGTTGTAGGACGGTTTGGACGCCATGGCCAGGATGGCGCCGGTCTTGGGGTTGGTGACCACGATGGAACCGCGCTGGCCGTCCGGAATGAGGCTGTATGCCAGCTGCTGGATCTGGGGGTCGATGGTCAGCTCCACGGAAGCGCCCTTGGGCTGGTTTCCCAGGAAGAGCTGGCCCACCCGGTCCAGGAACAGCTGGTCCGAGTTTCCGGCCAGTTCCGCGCCCATGGCCTGTTCGAGGCCGGTGGCGCCGTAGTTCTTGGAGAAGTACCCGGTGATCCCGGCGTAGAGCTCCGGCTGCGGGTAGGTGCGCTGGAACTTGCAGGTTTCCGAGCTTGTTTCCGCGGATTCGGCCACCGGGGTCCCGCCGACGATGATGGCCCCCCGGTCGTTGCAGTAGTTCTGCAGGATGGCGCGCTGGTTGAGCGGGTTGGTCTTCAGGTCATCCGCGCCCACCACCTGGACAAAGCTGATGGCACCGAACAGCAGCGCGAACATGGCCACCGCGGCCACCCATGAATGTCGGATTGCCTGGTTCATGCCTGCTTCACCGCCTCGGTCGGAGTGTCAATGCCGGTTGCCGCTGCTGCCCCGGCCGGTGGCAGCGGCGTGGTGTCCACCGGGCCGCGGGCCGCGTGCGAGATCAGCAGGAGCAGGCCCACGATGATCCAGTTGGCCAGCAGCGACGATCCGCCGGCGGCAAGGAAGGGAGTGGTGAGGCCGGTCAGCGGGATGAGGCGGGTGACGCCGCCGATCACCACAAAGCACTGCAGGGCGATGGCGAAGGAGAGACCACAGGCCAGCAGCTTTCCGAAGGCGTCCCGGGTGCCGAGGGCGGCCCGGAACCCGCGGGTGAACAGCAACAGGTACATCAGGACGACGGCGAACAGTCCGATCAGGCCCAGCTCCTCGCCCAGCGAGGCGATGATCATGTCGCTGTTGGCAAAGGGGACGAGGTCCGGGCGGCCCTGGCCGAGGCCGGTACCCACGAGGCCGCCGTTGGCCATGCCGAACAGCCCTTCGATGACCTGCCGGCTGCCGTTCTCATAGACGTCCGGGGAGAAGGCATTGAGCCAGCCGTAAACCCTTTGCTGGACGTGGGAGAACACCTGGGCAGCCACGAACCCGCCGCCCAGGATCAGGGCCAGGCCGATCACCACCCAGCTGATCCGGCTGGTGGCCACGTAGATCATGACGATGAACAGGCCAAAGAACAGGACGGACGACCCGAGGTCCCGCTGGAAGATCAGCACGCCGATGCTGACCAGCCACGCCGTGATCATCGGGCCCATGTCCTTGAACCGCGGGAACTGCAGCGGGCCGATCTTCCGCCCCGCAAGCAGGATGAGGTCGCGGTTGGAGGAAAGGTACCCGGCGAAGAAAATTGCCAGCGTGATTTTGGCGACTTCACCTGGCTGGAACGTCATGGGGCCCAACCGGATCCACACCCGTGCACCCAGGATCTCGCCGGCGCTGATACCCGGAACGAGCGGCAGGATCAGCAGCAGCGCACTGGCCGCCAGCGAGATGAAGGTGAAGCGGCGCAGGATGCGGTGGTCCTTCAGGAAGAAGACCACCGCCATGGCCACCGCCATGGCGATCAGCGTCCAGCGGAGCTGGTTGTTTCCGGTGTCCTCGCCGGGCGCGTCGAGACGGTGGATCATGGCAAGGCCCAGACCGTTCAGGGCCACCACGATGGGAAGTATTACCGGATCTGCATATTTAGCCCGGAAACGCAGGACGCCGTGGAACACCAGCGCGGCGACCGCGAGGAGGCTGGACTGGAACCAGAAATCCGAGTCGAAGGCCTTCTCCTGGTCCACACCCACCAGCATGTTCGCCCCGATGCCCACGGCCAGGGCCAGTACCAGCAACACCAGTTCGACGTTGCGGCGGGGCTTGGGCATGTTGCTTACCTGGCTCATTTGGCCGCCTCGCAGGTGATGGTGGGGGTGGGCGTGGGGGAAGCCGCCGAGGGCTGGGGCGAAGGGGCAGCAGTGTCCGGGGCAGGCGGCGGTGCAGCCGCGCTGGCGGGCGGCTGGCTGGGTGAAGGGGCCGGGGCGGCGGCGGAGGCCGAAGGCTTGGGGCACTCCTCTTCCGGCGAGGTGGTTCCCGTGAGCTCCAGGTTCTTGACGATCCGCTGGGCATCGTAAAGGTCGTTGGCAGGCACCGTCTGGCGCACGCGCTGCTGCGAGAACGGCGGCAGCGAGTCCATCCGGATATCCGTGACCGCTTCAAGGGAGGACAGCTGGATGGGCCCCAGCCGCTGGGAGACGCCGTTGTAAATAGCCACGCGGGAATCGAATTCCCCCACGTAGTAGCGGGTCTGGGTCCAGGCGTAGCCGAGCCACAGGCCAACAGCCACCACTACCAGCGCGGCGGCCGCAACCGACCAGGCCAGCCAGCGGCGCGGGCGCAGTGGCGGCAGGGCATCATCGGCGTCGCCGGCTGGTTCTGCCTTGTGCGTCAGGAGCGTCGCAGCGCGCCGTGCCACGGTGCGTCCGGCCACCGTGGGGATGGAGCCCGATTCCGCGGCTGCGGCCGCGGCGCCCACCAGTTCGTGCGGGCGGGAAGCCAGCTCTTCGCGCAGTACCTCAGCGGAGAGGTGTTCCCCCAGATGCGGGTCAGTGCTGCCGCTCTCCGCGGCGCCTGCGTCCTTGGCGGGATCTGCGCTCCCGGTTTCGCTGTCGGCGGGTTTCTGCGCGTCCTTGCCCGGATCCTTGCCTTCTTCACCCGGTGCAGGGCCGGTTGGGGTGCCGTCCCCGGATGTCGTGGCGTCCCGGGAAACGGTGGGGGAGGCGGTGGTGGCGGGCGTGGCGTCAGCCGCGGCAGCGGGCTTGGTGCCCGTCACAGGAGGAACGATTTCGACGGCAGCCGTGCTGACGTCGTCGGGCGTTTCCTCCACGATGTCCACCATGACCACGGTGACGTTGTCCGGGGAACCGGCCTCAAGGGTCAGTTCGACCAGGGTGTCAGCGCATTCATGCAGGTTGTGCGTTTCGCGGACGGTCCGCTCCACGGCGTGCGCGGCGACGTAGTTCAGGCCGTCGGAGCACAGCAGCCAGCGGTCACCCGGCCGGGCGTCGAGGGTGTCCAGGTCAAGCTCCGGGCTGGCGTCGACATCGCCGAGGACACGCATGAGGACGTTCTTGTGCGGGTGCGTTTCCGCTTCTTCGGGCCGGAGCCGGCCTTCATCGATGAGCCGCTGGACGAAGGTGTGGTCAACGCTGACCTGCTTGAATTCCCCGTCGCGCAGCCGGTACGCGCGTGAGTCGCCGATGTGCGCGAAATGCAGCTTGCCGTCAGCCAGCAGGAGGGCGGTGACGGTGGTGCCCATGCCTGCCAGTTTCGGGTTGATGTGCACCAGTTCCGACAGCAGGGAGTTGGCGGTCTGGATCTCGTCGGCCAGGATGGTCCCGGCGTCGTCGCCATGCTCGGGGCTGTCCAGGTGGATCATGTCCAGGACGGTCGCGGCCGAGGCTACGTCACCGCCGGCATGGCCGCCCATGCCGTCGGCGACGACGGCAAGGTGCCGTCCGGCGTAGGCGGAGTCATCGTTCTTGGACCGGATCCGGCCGACGTCGGACCGGGCGGCGAAGCGCATGATGAGGGGCCGCTGCGCCGGACTGGAGCCGGTTGCGGGGGTTTCAGCCTCGGCCACGGTTACGGCCTCAATTCAATGACCGTCTTGCCGATTCTTACAGGTACCCCTGGCTCGACGGGCAGGGCACGGGTAAGTTGCTGGTCGCCCAGGTAGGTGCCGTTGGTGGAGCCCAGGTCCTCGATGAACCAGCGGCTGCCCTGCGGGAAGAGCCTGGCGTGGCGGCCGGAGGCGTAATCGTCCTCCAGTACCAGCGTGGCTTCCTGGGCACGGCCCAGCAGGATGGGGCTGGCGGCCAGCGGCAGGGTCCTGCCCTTGAGCGGTCCTTCGACCACCACCAGTTGCCGGGCCTGCTGCTTCACGGGTTGTGGCGGCGCCTCGGCGAGCTCGGGATTCCGCCGCACCTGGCGGGCCGTGGGGGCGCCGGCAGCTGCCTTGCGGCCCACCATGAGGTCCCGGCGCATGGCGGAGACAATGCTGAAGATGAGGACCCAAAGGAGCAGCAGGAAGCCAAACCGCAGTGCGGTGATGGTGAGGTCGCTCATGCGTGGCCACCCGGGGTGGCAGGAAGCAGGCGGAAAATGATCTTTGTCCGTCCCATCGTGATGGTGGAGCCGTCGGTAAGTTCGGTGCTTCCGGAAACCTTCTGGCCGTTGACGTAGCTGCCGTTGGTGGAACCCAAATCCACTGCGCTGGTGACCCCGTTGGCCGTCCTGATCTCCAGGTGCCGCCGGGATACGCCGGTGTCATCGATGTGGATGTCCGCTTCCGATGACCGGCCCAGGACGATGGAGGGGGCGTTCAGGGAGTAGCGCTGCCCGTCGATGTCCAGCACCGGCTGAAGCCTGACCGGCTGCCGGCTGGGGGCCGCCGGGACGTTGGGCCTGGGCTGGGGAGCTCCACCCTGGGACTTTTCGGTTGACGAGGCAATCTCGAAGTCGCCGGCGCGCAGCGCGGAATCGCGGCGGAACGAAATCCGGACGGGGCCCTGGAGGGTGTAACCCTGGCTGCGGACATGGTTGATGACCACATCGCAGAGTTCCTCCGCCAGCGGGGTGCCCCATTCCTGGGCCCGGGCGAAGTCGCCGTCGCTGAGCTGGACGTCGAAGACGTTGGGGACCAGCGTGCGGCCGGCTGCCACGGTAAGGGCCTTATGGTCCACTTCGCGGCGGAGCCGGCTGGCGATTTCCACCGGTTCGACCTGCGCCTTGGAACCGGTGGAGAAGACACCGCGGACGGCCTTTTCAATGCCACGTTCAACCTTGTCAAGCAGACCCATGGTTCTTCTCCTTTCCCCCCGGTTCCGGGGCAGTAGTTGTTGCTGACCAGCACCTGCAGGACAGTTCACCGCCGCGCGGCCTGACAGCTGGCAGCGGCCACTCCTACATCCGATACTACTTGCCACCCCTGCCAATGACCTTAATCCACAACGGCCGGGCGGCGCCGAAAGTTCGGCCGGGCAGGCCGCCGGGCCACGCCCGGGGCCGGTTTTCCGCGGCTCCCGGCAGGCCCCGCGGGCCTTGATTCACCCCCGCCAACAAAGCGATTGGACGGGTTGCGGCGGGCCGCCCGGCAGCCAATTGGTAATTTGCGGCATCTGTCCGTTATGCTTGATCTCGCTGCTTTTACGAGGCGCGGAACGGGAAACCGGACTGGCCGAGTGAAAGAAGTTGCGCGCGAGTGGCGGAACGGCAGACGCGCTGGCTTCAGGTGCCAGTGTCCGAAAGGGCGTGGGGGTTCAAATCCCCCCTCGCGCACGCAATACAAAGAGCCCCGGTCTTAGGACCGGGGCTCTTTTGTGTCTTCCGGTGATTCCGGAGCTTGTCCGCAAAACCCTGCCTGCAAGGTCCGGAAACGCGAACAGGCTTATGAATGCGGCGGCGCAGGCGGCTCCTACTGGCTGGACGGGCGCGCCGAAGCCTTGAACCGGCGTCGGGAATTGGCCAGGTGGGTGCGCATGGCCGCGGCCGCCGCCGCCCCGTCACGGTCGGCGATGGCGTCCAGGATGGACCGGTGCTCCTGCACCACCTGATCGAAATGGTCCCGGGCGTAGTGTTCGACGCCGGTCATCAGGCGGGTGCGGGGCATGGCAATCATGGTCTGCCCCAGTGAGGCCAGGCAGTCGGAGTAAAAGGGATTGCCTGACGCGGCGGCCACTGCCCGGTGGAACTCGAAGTCCGACTTCATGGCGTGGGCGGGGTGGTCTGCGCTTTCACTGAAGGCATCCAGCGCCGCCGTTACCGCACGCAACTGCCGCTCCGTGTGGTTCCGCGCCGCCAGTGCCGCGGCTTCCGTCTCCACTCCCATCCGGAAGGCCAGCAGGTGCAGCCTGTCCTCGGTGGTGGCCACCGGGCGGCCTCCGGGCACTGGCGGGGGACCGTCCGCAGGGGGAGTGAGGGCGAAGCTGCCGCGTCCGCGTTCGGTTTCCACCAGCCCCTCGGCCTGCAGCCGGGTGAGCGCGGCACGGACCACAGTCCTGCTGACGCCGAAATCATTGATGAGCGTATTCTCGCTGGGCAGCTTCTCGCCCGGCTGGATGACGCCGTCGACAATGCGGGTGCGAAGGTCGGCGGCGAGGTCCGCGGTGAGGTTCCGGCTCATGGTTCCAAGGTTACGGCGTCAGGATCGGGCGCCGAACTCCACGCTCTCGGTGGTCCAGGCGCGCGCCTGGTCGCTGAGGGTGACACCAAGGCCGGGACGGTCCGGGACGATCATCCTGCCGTCCTTGGTTTCGAGGCGTTCGTTGAACAGGGGGTCCAGCCAGTCGAAATGCTCCACCCAGGGCTCGCGGGGGTAGGCGGCCGCGAGGTGCAGGTGGATTTCCATGGCGAAGTGCGGGGCCAGGCCCAGTCCGCGCTCGTCCGCCAGTGCGGCGAGGCGCAGGAACTGGGTGATGCCGCCCACGCGCGGGGCGTCCGGCTGGATGATGTCGCAGCCGTTCGCCGCGATGAGGCCCTTGTGCTCGGCCACGGACGCGAGCATCTCGCCGGTGGCAATGGGCGTGTCCAGGACCTGCGCGAGGTGCGCATGGCCTTCGAAGTCGTAGGCGTCGAGGGGCTCTTCGATCCAGATGAGGTCGAAATCCTCCAGCCGGCGGCCCATGCGCAGGGCGGTGGCGCGGTCCCACTGCTGGTTGGCGTCGACCATAAGGGGCACGTCAGGACCGATGTGTTCCCGGATGCCGGCCACCCGGCGCAGGTCCTCCCTGCTGTCGGGGAGGCCCACTTTGATCTTGATGCCGCCGATGCCCTCCTCGATGGACTGCGTGGCGCGTGCCTTGACCTCGTCCAGGGTGGCGTTCAGGAAGCCGCCGGAGGTGTTGTAGGTCCGCACAGAGTCACGGTACGAGCCGAGGAACTTGGCCAGCGGCAGCCCCGCACGCTTGGCCTTGAGGTCATACAACGCGATGTCGACGGCGGCGAGGGCCTGGGTGGCGACGCCCGAGCGGCCGACGGAGGCGCCGGCCCAGAGGAGCTTGGTGTAGATCCTGGCGATGTCGTTCGGGTCCTCGCCGATCAGGCCTTCAGCAACCTCCTTGGCATGCGCGTACTGGGCGGGACCGCCGGCGCGCTTGGAGTAGCTGAAGCCGATCCCGGAGTGGCCCAGTTCGGTGGTGATTTCCGCGAACAGGAACACCACCTCCGTCATGGCCTTTTGCCGGCCGGTGAAGACCTTGGCGTCACTGATGGGAACTGCCAGGGGGAGGCGGGCGGTGGACAGCGTGACGTGCCGGATGAGGTCGACGGTACTCATGGATTCTCCTAGGGGCGGGACCGGGGCTCCTTCGCCCACTCTCTTAGGTTATAAGTCTTCAACTTGTATTACAAGTAGCTCTTGATCCGTGCGGTCCACCACTCCTGCTGCCCCAGGCGGAATAGGGGCGGGCCTGAACGCTGTTGATGCAGGAATGAAGGCAATTACGTACAGCGAATATGGCAGTCCCGACGTCCTTGAGCTGACCGAGCAGCCCGTGCCGAAAGTTGGGCCCGGCATGGTCCTGGTTAAAGTGAAGGCAGCGGCAGTCAACCCCGTCGACTGGAAGATCATGGCCGGCTACCTCGACGCGGCCATGGACCTGCAGTTCCCCGCAGTCCCGGGCTGGGACGTGGCGGGCGTGGTGGAATCCGTGGGTATCGATTCGCGCCAGTTCAAGCCCGGAGACGAAGTGATCGCCTATGGACGCAAGGACTACGTCCACGGCGGCAGCTTTGCCGAATATATTGCCCTCCCCGAAAGGCTCCTGGCCCGGAAGCCTGCCTCCCTTGACTGGAACGCCTCTGCCGGGCTGCCGTTGGCGGGTTTGACCGCCTACCAGGTCCTGAACCGGCTGGGCCTGGCGTCCGGTGAAACCGTGCTGATCCATGGCGGTGCCGGCGGCGTGGGATCCCTCGGTATCCAGATCGCCGTGGCCATGGGTGCCGATGTCATCGCGACGGCATCGGAAAAGAACCATGATTTCCTGCGCTCCCTGGGCGCGCATCCCGTCGCGTACGGTGAGGGCCTTGCCGGCCGGATCAGGTCCCTCCGCCCAGACGGGGTGGAGGTGGTGGCCGATTTCGTCGGCGGCAACCTCGAGGCCACCCTGGCGGTACTTGCCGACGGCGGCCGGCACGCCTCCATTGCCGACAGCGACGTTGAGGAACACGGCGGCACGTGGATGTGGGTCAGCCCTGTCGGTGCCGAGCTGCAGGAGCTTGCCGACCTGGTGGACGACAGGAAGCTGCATGTTGAGGTGGCCGAGGTGTTTCCCCTGGCCCAGGCGGCGGACGCGTTCCGCCTCAACATGGCAGGCCATACCCGCGGCAAGATCGTGGTGGCAGTGGACCAGGCCGCCTGATCAGGGGGCGCGGTCATGACGGCGGCTACGTCCTGATGGCCCCAAGCCCTGCAATCAGGGCCTCGAGCCCAAGGTGGAAGG
Source organism: Arthrobacter sp. NQ7 (assembly GCF_029581595.2). Lineage (NCBI taxonomy): Bacteria > Bacillati > Actinomycetota > Actinomycetes > Micrococcales > Micrococcaceae > Arthrobacter > Arthrobacter sp. NQ7. The sequence goes on from NZ_JARFXU020000013.1 coordinate 85,178, forward strand.
CTGTGTCGGCCGGGCGGCCCCGTTCCTGCCCGGCCGGCGCGCCTTGTCCGGCTGACGAACTGCGCACCGCAGCCGTGAAATAAGGGGTGGACTCCGCCATCGATCCGGACTCGAAGATGTCTTCCGGCGCCGTGACATCGTACGCGGAGCCAAAGATAAAGGACTCCAGCGCCACGATGGCGGGAACGATGCGCGCCTGGGGGAAGCCGGCGTCGGCAAATCCCTTGCTGACGGTTTCGTACATGGCGAGGGTCTGCGGCGCATCCGTCACCGGCAGGACGGCGATCACGGGGATCAGCGGGGTATGGGCGGCAAAGACGTCCCGGTAGCTCCACGCCCAGCCGCGGACGGCGTCCTCCCAGGTTCCGGAAGCGAATCCGGAGACATCCACCAGGGACATCAGGTGGTCCTCCACCAGCAGCAGCACGTCCTGCTTTGAGGCCACATGGTTGTAGAGGGCGGACGGTGCCACCTCGAGCAGTTTGGCCAGGGCGGCCATGGTGAGTCCGTCGTACCCCTTGCGGTTGATCAGGTCCAGCGCCGCTGCCGTGATCCCGGACTTGTCCAGTACTGCCGCCGATGGCCGGCCGGCCCGCCTCCTCTGTGCACCACCGTTGCTGGTGGTGCGTCCCTGTGCGGCTGATACTGCCGGCATTGCTGCCCTTTCGTTGATGGTCTCCAGCATTATTCCATCCAGTACTTCCGCTCCCCGACGCCAGCAGCTATAGTTCTAATAAATGAATGGCATTCATTTAGTGGTCCCCGTCACCAAGGGCCGCAGAGAGGACATCATGCTGAACCTGAACCGCGACGTCGTTGTCGTTGGAGCCGGCCCGTCCGGCCTGACCGCCGCCCGTGAACTGAAGAAGGCCGGCCTCACCGTTGCCGTGCTCGAGGCCCGCGGCCGCGTGGGCGGCCGCACCTGGACGGATACCGTGGACGGCGCCATGCTTGAAATCGGCGGCCAGTGGGTCTCGCCGGACCAGACCGCCCTCCTTGAACTGCTCGAGGAACTGAACCTGGAGACCTACCCCCGCTACCGTGATGGCGAGTCCATCTACATCGGCGCGGACGGCACACCTGTGCGCTACACGGGCGACACCTTCCCGGTGGACCCGGACACCGCCGTCGAAATGGACCGCCTTGTGGCCCTGCTGGACGGGCTCGCCGCTGAAATCGGCCCGACCGAACCCTGGGCGCATCCCAAGGCCCGCGAGCTGGACACCATCTCCTTCCACCACTGGTTGCGGCAGAACTCGGCCAACGAGGAAGCCTGCAAGAACATCGGCCTGTTCATCGCCGGCGGCATGCTCACCAAGCCCGCGCACTCCTTCTCCGCCCTCCAGGCCGTCCTGATGGCGGCGTCCGCCGGCTCGTTCACCCACCTGACGGACGAGGACTTCATCCTGGACCGCCGCGTGGTGGGCGGCATGCAGCAGGTTTCGCTGCTGCAGGCACAGGAGCTCGGCGACGATGTCGTCCTCGACAGCCCTGTGCGCACCATCAACTGGGAGGCGGACGCCGATGGCGGCCACCGCGTCACCGTCGAGTCGGACCGCGCCACCGTCAACGCCCGCTTCGTGATCATGGCCGTGCCGCCCAACCTCTACTCCCGGGTCTCGTTCAACCCGCCGCTGCCGCGCCGCCAGCACCAGATGCACCAGCACCAATCGCTGGGGCTGGTCATCAAGGTCCACGCCGTCTACGCGGCGCCTTTCTGGCGGGACAAGGGGCTGTCCGGGACCGGCTTCGGCGCGGATGCCCTGGTCCAGGAGGTGTACGACAACACCAACCACGGCGATGCCCGCGGCACCCTGGTGGGCTTCGTATCCGACGAAAAGGCCGATGCCGTCTTCGAGCTGAACGCGGAGGACCGCCGGAAAGCGATCCTGGAATCCATCGCCGGGTATCTGGGCGAGGAAGCGCTGGCGCCGGAGGTCTATTACGAATCCGACTGGGGCTCGGAGGAGTGGACGCGCGGTGCCTACGCGGCCAGCTACGACCTGGGTGGCCTTCACCGCTACGGCAAGGACCAGCACGCGCCGGTGGGCCCGATTTACTGGTCCTCATCCGACCTTGCGGCCGAGGGCTACCAGCACGTGGACGGTGCTATCCGGATGGGACGCATCACCGCCGCGCGCATCGCCGAGGTGGCGAAGGTCCCGGTGGCCGCCGGCTGGTAAATAAGCATGCTTACTATTAGGCTGGCGGCGGGGAGCGTCCCCGACTTCAGACGAACGAGGTGAGGCATGACTGACGCGCAGAGCATCAGCAAGGTTACGGAGATCATCAACGATTCCAGGATCGGAATGGTCACCACCATCAATGAGGAAGGCGCCCTCGTCAGCCGGCCGCTGGCCGTCCAGGAGGTCAAGGACGACGGCGACATGTGGTTCTTCACCGGGCTTGGCACGTCGCAGGTAGCGCACGTCCGGGCCGACCCGCGCGTCAACGTCGCCTTTGGCAAGAACACCGAGTGGGTTTCCGTTGCCGGAACGGCCCAGGTGGTCACCGACCGGGCCAAGATCCACGAGCTGTGGAACCAGGCCGTGGAGGCATGGTTCCCGGACGGCCCGGACACCCCCGAGGTTTGCCTGCTGCACATCGACTCGGACTCGGCGGAGTACTGGACCAGCCCCGGCGGCACCGCAGCCACCGTGCTGCAGTGGGTGAAGTCCAAGGTCACCAACAGCCGGATGAGCGTTGGCGAAAGCGGCACCGTGGAACTGTAGTCCACGGGCTTTAGGGGGCGGGACGGCTAAGGCTGTCCCGCCCTTTTCAGTGCCTGCAGGACCGCCGGCAGGAGGACATCGTTGCGCCCCCACACGGGATCGAGGACTTCGATGTACCAGGAATCCGCGAGCAGGAGCGCCAGGGCGTCATTGGTCTCTTCGGCCCAGTCACGGATCTGTTCCTCGTCCACCGGGTTCTCGCTGGAACCCAGCACGGTGGTGATGTCCTCCCCGGCCAGGGTCACTGGAATGGCGGCGTTGCTGGAATCGCCCGGGGCGTGGGCCACGGCCACCAGTTCGGTGCGGGTGGAGAGCGCCAGCAGGGCCTGGGCGGTGGCGGCGCCGCAAAAACCGGTGACGTACTGCCGCTGGGCCGCACCTTCGGCCAGGATCCCCGGCTGCGATTCCTTGGTGAAAAGCCCGTTCCGGTTCAGCTCGGCAAGCGCCTTGGCAATGGGCCGGGTTTCAGAATCGTAGTCCGCGGCAAAGTGCCCCGGCTGGTACGAGCTGCCGCCCTCCAGCCACCGGGCCGTCAGTTCTCCGGCAGCTTCCAGGCTCGTGGCCTGCCGCCAGACTCCGCGGTCCTCCAGCAGGCGGCCGTACTGGTCATGGACGGGCAGTTCCTCAGGCTTCATCCTGGGATGCTACCGCCGGGCTGCAGGGCCGATCCAGCGCGCCGACACAGCAGTTAATGTCAGGCGCCCTGCTCCGAAGGCTGCGCCGAGGGGATCCCGGCCGCCCGTTCGGCTGCCGCCAGGGAAGCGGCCAGGCTTCCGACGGCGTCCGGGTACCCCCGGTGCGCCGCCTCCCGCTGCTGTTCCGCGGTCCGCAGTGCTTTGATCAGTGCCGAGGTTTCCGGCCGCCGGACGTCGGTCAGATCGGGGAAGTCGATGCTGCACGCCGGGTCCAGCTCATAGTGCCGCCACCGGAGCAGGAGTTCATCATGCTGTGCGCGGGCTGCCTGGTGGGCGAAGTGCTGCTCCCGCTCTTCGCGCCGTGCTGCACGCCGGGCCAGGAACCGTGGAGTTGCCCGGTAGGCTGCAATCCCCGCAGCAGCCCCGGCCCCCGCCAGGATCAATCCGGCCCACGGCGATAACAGCGCAGGAATCAATACGGCGGGGATGGCCACGCAGGCCCCCAGGAAAAGGTCCCAGAACACCTGGTCCGGAGCCTCCGGTGAGCCGGCCCTGGGGGCCAGAACCCGGCGTCGGACGAGGAATACCGTGCCGGCCACGCTGGCCACCAGCACCGGACCGCACAGCAGCACCACCCATGCGCCGTGGAACAGGGACTCCGCCATTGCCATCGCACACCTCCAGGGCCGCAGCCCGGCCGGAAGACCCGGACTGGTCCTTCCATTGCATCGCCTTCCCGCCGGACCGTCAATGCCGGGCCGTCAATGCCGTGGGCGGCCCCGTACCCGCCGTGGCAACTGGAATAAAAGGAGGCCAATCCTGCATTTCCCTCATGAGGGGCCTTTCCACAGGGGCAAGGAGGACGGCAATGACCAGAATTGCAGTGGTGGTGGGCAGCACGCGGCCGGGACGGCGCAGCATGCAGGTTGCCGAATGGGTCCTGAAACGCGCCCGGGAGCACGGCGGCGCGGAGTTTGGGATTTTGGACGTGGCCGATTTTGATCTGCCGCTGCTCGATGAGCCGCTGCCCCCGTCGCTGGGAAACTACCAGCGGGACCACACGAAAAGGTGGGCCGCGGCGGTAGCGGGCTTTGACGGGTTCATCTTCGTGACCGCCGAATACAACCACTCCGTTCCCGGCGCCCTGAAGAACGCGCTGGATTACATCTACGCGGAATGGAACAACAAGGCAGCGGCCTTCGTCAGCTACGGCAGCGCGGGCGGTGTCCGGGCCGTGGAAAACCTCCGGCTGATCGCCGCTGAGCTTCAAATGGCCGACGTGCGGGCCCAGGTTGCCCTGCCGTTCGCCTCTGACTTCCGCGACTACACCACCTTCGCGCCCTCCGATGCCGCCGAGCAGGCACTGCAGCCACTCTTCGAACAGCTCATTTCCTGGTCAACGGCGCTGCAAACCCTCAGGAAGTGAGTAGCGTGGGGTCATGCGACTGAAAATGTGCAGTATCCATGTCCAGGACCCCGCAGCGGCGCACGCCTTTTACACCGGAACGCTCGGTTTTGACACGCTGATGGCCATGCCCGAGCACAACCTCTACATCATCAAGGATCCCGGTGCCGATGACAGTGCCGTCGGCCTTCTCCTTGAGCCGAGCGACAACCCGATCGGTGCCAGCTACATGAACGCGGTGCGTGAGGCCGGACTTCCCGCGATCGTTTTCGGGGTTCCCGACGTGCAGGCCGAGTACGACCGGCTGGTGGCGGCCGGGGTCAGCTTCAAGATTCCGCCCACCACGGATCCGTTCGGGACCAGCGCCGTGTTCGACGACGGCTGCGGCAACTACATCCAGATCCACCAGGACTGAGGGCTACTTCGCCTGCGCGCGGTCCTTCTTTGCCTGCTTCTTCGCGGCCTCTTCCTTGACCCGCTGCGCTTCGGCGCGCACGGCGGCGTGCGTAGCGCGCTCGGTGACCAGCCACTGCGGCGGAGCCTGCAGCAGAGCCGTGATCTCCGCCGTCGTGAGGGCTTCCTCTACACCGCCGCGGGCCAGGCCGCTGATGGAGACGTTCAGCTTCTGCGCCACGACGGGACGGGGGTGCGGGCCGTTCCGGCGGAGCTCGGCCAGCCATTCCGGCGGGTTGGCCTGGAGTTCGGCGAACTCCTCACGGGAGATGGTTGAATCCTGGAACTCCTGCGGCGTGGCCGGGAGATAGATGCCAAGTTTCTTGGCAACGGTGGCCGGCTTCATGGACTGGGAGTTTGCAGAGGTCATGCTTCAAGGGTATCCGGGCGGCGGGTACTGTGAAGACGTGCCCGCCGACAATACCCCTGCTCCCAATGCCCAGGCCCCCGCTGAAGGCCAAACCACCGCCCAGGCCCAGTCCGCCGCCGACGCAGCGGAACCCCGGGTACTGCGCATCGCCTACGTCGCCGGCGTCACTCCCGGAAAATGGATCCGCCGCTGGGAAGAGCGGATGCCGAATATTCCCCTCGAGGCATTCATGGTCGATGATGACGTGCAGCTTAAGAGCCTGCATGACGGTGCCGCGGCGATGGCCTTTGTCCGCCTGCCGATTGAACGCCAAGGGCTCAGCGTCATACCGCTGTACGAGGAACAGCCGGTGGTGGTGGCGCCAAAGGGCCATGAAATTTCGGTGTTTGAGGAAGTGGCCCTGGCCGACCTGGCGCAGGAATCGTTCCTCGACATAGTTTCCCTTGGTGGCCCGGAGGCTGCCCTCCACGTGGTTGCGGCGGGGGCAGGCCTGGTGATCCTCCCCATGTCGGTGGCACGCCACCTGAACGTCAAGGACACCGTGGCGCGCAGGCTCACCGGCGCCGACGGAACCGAAATCGCCTTGGCCTGGCCCACCGAATCCACGGATGAGGTGCTGGAGGAGTTCATCGGCATCGTGCGCGGACGCACCGCCCAGAGCTCACGCCAGCCTTCCGCCCAGCCCGTCAAGGTGAAGAAGGAACCCAAGCCCGACCGCCGCGGCACCGGTGCCAAAAAGGCACCGAAGGTGGCGCAGCGCTACGCCCCGAACCCTGACAAGGGCCGGGGGAAGGGATCGCGGAAGAAGGGCAAGCGCTAGGAACAGCAGACACGCGCTAAGAAGACAGCAGAACAGGCCGGCTCCGCGGGTGGCGGTGCCGGCCTGCCTGGTTGGGGTTATCGCCTTGTGGTGCCGTGGGGGTTGGGTCTAGGTGTTTTGGATGGTGTCTTTGGCGTCGGTGGCGCGGTCTTTGACGTCGTTGGCTGCGTATTGGCCTTCGGTTTTGACGTTTTGGGCGGCGTCGGTGGCGGTGGCCTTGACGTTTTCCATGGCTTCCTGGGCTGGTTCCTTGAGGTCCTGGGCCATGGTTTTGGCGGCGTCGGTGACCTGGGTGGCCAGGGGTTGGGCTGCGGTTTTGAGTTGGTCCGCGGCTTCGCGTTCTTTTTGGCTGGCCGGGATCAGGGAGGAGATCAGCATGCCGGCGCCGAACGCGATGAGTCCGGCGGCGAGGGGGTTGCCGGCGGTTTTGGCTTTGACCTGGTCCGGGGCGTTGGAGACGGCGGTGCCGGCGTCGGAGAGTTTGGCGGCGACGTTGTCTTTGGCCTCGTGCAGGGTGTCGGCGGCGGAGTGCGTGCCCGTTCCCGTGCCGGTTGCGGTGTAAGTGGTGTCGGTGTAGGTGGTGTTGTGGGTGCGGGTTTCGGGGTGGTCTGCTGCTCCCATGATTTTCTCCTTGACCCCGGTCACGGCGTCCCGGACCTTGTCGGTTTGGCGGTGGACGATGTTGGACGGGGTGACTTTGTCGGCCACGGCGTCGACGTTGGTGCCCAGGCGTGCCCGGGTGGCTTCTATGTCTGCGCGGATGACGTCGGGGTTTTCGCTCATCGGTTTACCTCGCCTGGTTTGAGGGTGGGGGGTATTTCTGAGAGGGTTTCGCCGGTTTGGGGCAGGCCCTTGATCTGCTTGAGTTCCTTGCGGCCGGTCGAGGCCAGGACCGCGGCGATGATGGCCCAGATAACGGCGACGATCAGGGCGGACCAGCCCAGGGGCATGATGGCGCCCAGGGCCCACATCAGGGCCAGGGAGAGGAAGAGCAGGACGAAGTGTCCGCCGATGCCGGCGCCGGCGAGCATGCCGGCGCCTTTCCCGGCGCGGGTGGCGGATTGCTTGGCTTCGGCTTTGGCCAGTTCCACTTCCTGGCGCATCAGGGTGGACAGGTCCCGGGTGACGTCCCCGAGCAGTTCACCCAGGGACGCGTTGTCCGCTTTCACGTGCGCCGCGCTGGGCGGCGGCTCCGGAATCTGGCTGCTCATCACAGACCACCCGTTCCGTGGCGGCCGGTTCCGGTGGTTCCCTCGTTGCCGAACGACTCGTCATCGTTGTAGACGCCGTTTTCGGCCCGGTAGGGATCGTCGTCGAACCGAAGCGGCGACTCCTCCGCGGTGCCGGAGGGCAGGGTGCTGGTGGACACGGGGCCTCCGCCGCCTACTGTTGGCGGCGCGAACAGGTCATCTGTTCCGGCTGCGTAGACGGTCTCCTGGTGCAGCGGAGCCACAGGCGGCGACTGCACGGCTGGCGGCTGCACGGCCCGGTGCTGGCCGGAAGCCGAAACCTGGCCCTGGGTTTCCGGGGCGCCTGCGGTGAGGCCGCGGGTCAGGCGTCCGGCCAGGACGCCGGCGCCTGCCGCGAGGAGCAGGAAGGTTCCGGGGTTGTTGCGGGCGTACCGCTGGACTTCGGTCAGGAGGTCGCCGGGCTGCCGGTTCTCCAGCCAGGACGCCACCGAGGACGCGCGGTCGGCTGCCTGGCGGACCAGGTCGCTGGCCATGCCCTGCTGGTCCGGGGCGCTGGCCATGCTGTGCAGCTGGCTGGAAATATTGCGGATGCCTTCGGCGGCTTTCTGCTGCTGGGTGCCTGCCTGGCTGGTCAGGCCGGTCCTGGCCTGGTGCAGCAGGTCCTGCGCGTTGGCCTTGGCCTCGTGCGCCACGTTCGCGGCCTCGCTCTTGGCAGTCTCCGCAACACTCTGCGCCGCGGATGACGCCTCGCCGGCAACGTTGGAGGCCTCCTGCTTGGCCGCCTGGGTCTTGGAGGTGTCACCGGTACCCACGGGGTACGTGGTCTCCGGAACCGCAGCTGTTGTGCCGTAGGGATCTGGGATTCCCGGCTCGGTTGCGGTGCGGGGTGTCTGGGGCCATTGGTTCTCTGTCATCTTCGCTCTCTTTCCGAAAGGGGTAGCTGGCGATCAAGAACCAGCAGTGCTGGCAACTTAGTAAGCAAGGTTACTAATTAGATACTAAGCACACTTTTCAAATCGAATGCAAGGGTTAATGCCGGGCGGCGGGTTTCGGTGCCGCTGAAACGCCCAGGGGGCGGCGCGGGGATAGTAAGCCTACTTGCGAATAGGTTGCTAAGCATGCTTATTGTAGGAGTGTAGCGACGCAGGGTGACCAGCACTTCGCCACCTACAGGAAGGCCACGGCCGATGACCAGCAATCTCGATCCGGACGCCCGGAGCAGCTACCGCCTCATCACTCTGGCGGCGCGGCTGATCCAGCGGCGCCAGGACGATGCACTGGCCCCCCTTGGCCTCACCCGGGCGGCTGTCATTGCCTTGGAAGGCCTGACGGGGGGCCCATTGAACCAGGAGCAGCTTGCCGATGCCATTAGGGTCCAAAGCCAGACGCTCGGCCGGGTGCTTGCCCGGCTCGAGTCGGCCGGACTCATCACCCGCACGCGCCACGCGTCGGACCGCCGGCAGCTGAAAGTGGAACTGACGGACGCCGGCCTTGCGGCGGTGGACGCAGCCCGGCAGGCAGAAATCAACGCCTATCCGGACGATCCGGACATAGCGTGGAAGGCGCTGCGGGAGGAACTGACGAAGTTCGTGCAGGCCGTTCCCCCTGGCCGGGACACGGGCGTGCTGCCGTTCGCGCCGCCCGAGCACCGGGCAGGACATGTGCACAGGCCCCCGCCCGGGCGGGCAGGAGGCCTGCGCGGCTGGGAACAACCACGCCAGAACTGAGGATGCCACCGGGCTGGGTGTCGGCACGCTCTGCCATGACCGTCTCCTTCGCACGTGGTCCTGCATGACACGCTTACGGGCTGTCACTCCACGGTAGCCGCGGGAAAGAGCAGGCTGAAGGGACTTCCGGCCCCCGGGCCGGTCAGGCCTGGCAGGCGTCCCTCAGGGCCTGGACGGAGCCGGCCGGCACCTGGTCCCCGGCCTCCGCAATCTGGCCCAGCGGCGTCGTAATTTCCGTGGGCACCCCGGCGGTCCGGGCGGCCGAAACCAGCCCGGCCAGCACCTGCTTGTCCGAGGCACTGACCAGGCCGTCCTGGACCACTGCGCAGATCTGACGGTTCAGTTCCTGGGCGGCGGCGGAGGCGGCTTTGGAGGCGGCATCGCTGGCGGCGTTGCCGGCAGCTTCCCCCACTGCGCCGCAGCCCGTAAGCAGCAGGGCAGTGCACAGTGCGGTGGCGGGCGCGACGGCGGTGCGGAAGCTCATGCCCCCAGCGTACCGGTGGCAGGTTAATGGCGGGCCGGCACGCCCAGGATGCTGTCCAGCAGTCCGTTCCGGAATTTGCCCTCGGGGTCATGCCGTGCGGCGAGGGAACGGAAGTCGTCGAAGCGGGGGTACAACTGCGCCCAGTCATGCCCGCCGGCGGTGAACAGTTTGCCCCAGTGCGGGCGTGCGCCGAACGGCCGAAGCGCCTCTTCGAGTTCTGGGAGGACGGCCTCCACAGCGGCCTGCAGCGGTTTCCAGGTGAAGTGCAGGGCCACGCTTTGTTGCCGGTAGAACGGGCTGAGCCAGAACTCATCGGCCGCGCCGGTCCGGATTTCCGAGACGAACAGCAGGGGCGCCAGCCGGTCCGCCAGGCCACGGACGGCCTGGAGCGCCGCGGGGGCATGCTCAAGGGGAAGGATGAACTCACTCTGCAGTTCGTCCCCGTTGCTTGGGGTGAACTCGTGGCGGAAGTGCGGCAGCCGGTCCAGCCACAGTCCGGGTTGGTCCAGCTGCGCGGTGCAGTTTTCGGCGGACATGTCCGGGAGCGGGTGCCGGGGGCTGACGGCGGCCCTGGCACCGAACAAGCCGGGAAGCGGCGGCTCGCCCTCAACGGCCTTGAGCCAGACCTGGTTGATCCTGTCGCCGGCATAGTCCGTGAACAGGCTGACGCTGTACGCGCTGGACACGATGGCACCGAAATCCGACAGCGCGTTCTCCCAGGGCAGGTCCTCAAGGACCCGTTGGCGCATGGTGAAGCTTGGCCGCACCGACAGTTCCAGGCCGGTGACGATGCCCAGGGCGCCGATGCCCACCACGCTGGCCAGGAATTCGTCCCCGTCCGCGCGGCTGAGAGTGGCGTGCTCGCCGGACGCCCTGACCAGCTCGATGGATTCCACGGCACCCGCAAGTGCCTGGTTGTTCACCCCCGAGCCGTGCGTTCCGGTCTGCACCGCGCCCGCCACCGAGATGTGCGGCAGCGAGGCAAGGTTGTGGATTGCCATGCCGGACTCTTCCAGGGTGCGGCACAGCGCGCCGTAGCTGACTCCGCCGCTGACCCGTACGGTCCCCCGGGCGGTGTCCAGCTCCACCTGCTGCGGCAGGGCGTCGAGAAGCACGTGCACGCCGTCGGTATCGCCCACCCGGTTGAACGAATGCCGGGAGCCGAGCGCCTTCACCCGCGGTGCCGCGGCCACTGCTTCAGCCAGCTCAGCGACGGATTCCGGCCGGACGACGTCCGCGGAGGAGTATTCGAGGTTTCCTGCCCAGTTCTTCATCGGGTGGCTTTCACTTGGGGTCGGTTTCCTCCACTGTCAGCGCTAACAATCCCGCCTGTCAAGGCGCTTCCGCCGTGCGGTCGGAGCTTGTGCAGGCGGGGACGCCACCCAGTGGCTCGGCTGCTCCAGGCCGGCCGGGAGGCTGGTCGATCCGCTGCCCCTGGCGGCGCTGACCTGCGGCTGGGTGAGGAAGAGCGCACCGGCGAGGTCGGCGCCGTCGAGCCTCGCGTCCCGCAGGTCCGCCCCCAGGAGGTCCGTCGCCGTCAGGTCGGCGCCCCGCAGGTCGGCTGCGATCAGGCAGGCGCCGCGTAGATCGGCTCCGCACAGCGGGATCCCCCGCAGGTCGGCCCCCGCCAGGTCAGCGCCGGCCTCCAGGGACGCCCGCCGGCTCGGGGTGGAGTAACCCCCGTGGGTGGATTCTTTGCCAAAGTATCCGGCGCGTGCCTCTTCGCTGACCACGCGCAGCGTCTCGCCCACCCGCCGGTGGAGGGACTCAACGTCGGCCGCCAGGAGGTCTTCCAGCCCGCTGTCCGCGACCTTCCGGACGGCGCCCGCCAGGTGCCGCACGTCCCCGGCAGTATCCGGGCCGTAGGCCCTTACCGCGGCCTGGCCCAGCAGCCACAGCATCTCGTGCAGTTGGCGCAGGACCCTGAAGGCGGCGAACATACCGGCCGCGGAGTCCGGGTTGTCGCGCCAGCTGACGCCGTGGAACAGCCGCTGGCTGACCGCCTGTCCGGCGCCGAAGCAGTCAAAGACCGTGCAGCCGGTGAAGCCCCGGGGCCGGAGCCGGTCATGGATGGTGCAGGAGAAGTCCGCAGCCAGGTTGGCGCACGGCGTGGCAGGCGGCTTGTCGATGGCGAAGTCCGCCGAGCGCGCGAATCCGAAAGCGGTGCAGCACAGCGCGAAGCAGTGTGCGCAGTCAGGCCGGAGGGTGCCCCGGCCGGGGGAATTGTCCGTTGATGAGGGTGCAGTGGGTTTCATGGTGGCTCCCGAAGGTGGTTCCGATAAGGGTGCGGAAGGGAGGGGAACCCAGGGCTGGGTCCCCCTCCCGGGCGCACGGAATCACCGTTCCTGCATGGAAGGACGGGAACGTCGGATGGCTGGAAGTCAACGGCAAGGAAGGGAAGTCACTGACTCCAGAATATCCCCCTGTGGCTGGTTCAGCGAGGGATCTCCTGACCAGCGGCAGGCGTGGTGCGGGGCGGCGGAACGCGCCGGCGGCCGGTGGCTTCGAACGCGGCGGAAAGGCGGAGCAGGTCTGTGTCGGAGTACGCCTTGCCGGCGAAGGTCAACCCCACCGGCATCCCGATGTCCTCCGCCACCCCCATGGGAACCGTGACGGTGGGTATGCCGAGGTGCCGTGGAACCAGGTTCCCGTTGGCCACCCACACCCCGTTGCGCCAGGCCATGTCCGCCGAGGCGGGGTTGGTGTCGGCATCGGCCGGTCCCACGTCCGAGGCCGCCGGGAACACCACTGCGTCCAGGCCCATCCGGTCCATCCAGTCCTCCAGGTCCACGCGGCGGGTTTCCTCCAGTCCGGCCAGGCCGTCGGCCAGGTGCGGAATGCGGTCAAGATCCGGAACGCCGTGTTCGCGGATCCAGGCGGGGTAGTCGCTGATGTCGTCATCGAAGCCGTCGTAGCGGTCGGGCAGGGCACCGGCCGGGGCAGGGAAAATGGCGGAACCGTCCACGTCGGCCAAGCGGCTGAGCCGCGGGTCACCGTTGGCTTCAAGGAAGTCGTTCCACGCCCAGGCGGACAAGTCCACGATTTCCCGCCGGAGGTATTCCGGGGGCACCAGGCCGCGGGTGGCGATGGTGGGTGCGCCGGGACGGTCGCCCTCGTAGTTGGACACTACGGGGAAGTCCACCTCCACCACCTCGGCGCCTGCGGCTTCAAGATCGCGCCGCGCGGCATTCCACAGCTTCAGGATCGAGGCGCGGGTCTCGATCCTCTGCCCGGTGGGTCCGCCGATGCCCGGTGCCGCAGCCGTTCCGGCTTCGGGATCGGCGTTGATGTACATCCGGGGAATGCCGAACCGCTTGCCCGCGAGCACGCCAGCGGCCGCGTCAGCGTCCGGTACGGCCAGGTCAAGGTACGACGGCGGGCGGACGGCGGATGCCTTGGGCACCGGAATCCAGGGCTGGACCCGCCAGAAGTCCCCCCGGGTCTCGGTGTCGTCAGCGACCACCACGTCCAGGACTTCAAGCAGGTCGGCCATCGTGCGGGTATGGGGCACCACCACGTCCATGGTGGGCACCAGGGGCCAGTTGCCGCGCACGGAGATGACTCCGCGCGAGGGCGTGTAGGCGCAGAGCGCATTGTTTGACGCCGGTGCCCGCCCCGAGGACCAGGTCTCCTCGGCCAGGCCGAAGGCTGCGAAGCTGGCCGCGGTGGCGGTTCCTGAACCGTTGGACGAACCGGATGCGAAGGCCGCGGTGAGGTAGTTGGCGTTGTAGGGGCTCTCCGCCCGCCCATATACCCCGCGCTGCATACCTCCATTGGCCATGGGTGGCATGTTGGTCAGGCCAATCAGCACTGCTCCACCGGCTCGCAGCCGTTCGATGGTGAAGGCGTCCTGTTGGGCCACCAGATCCTTGAATGCCGGCGAGCCGGCTGCCACGGTGAGCCCTTCCACCTGATAGCTGTCCTTCGCCGTATAGGGGATGCCGTCGAGGGGGCCAAGAGTGAAGCCGGCCGCCCGGCGCCGGTCCGACGCCTGGGCCTCCGCAATGGCTTCCGGGTTCAGGACGACGAGGGCGTTCAGGTGTATGCCGGTAGAGTCATACTTCTCGATGCGGTCCAGGTACAGGCGGACCAGTTCCTCGCTGGTCACCTCGCCGGAGTCCAGGGCGGCGCGGAGCCGGCTGATGCCGGCCTCCACCACATCGAACTGCCGCTGGGAACTCGGAAGCGTTTGCGTGGGGGCGGTCTTCACCATGACCCTCCGTCCTTGGCCGCAGGCTGCTGCTGCGTGATGCAGTGGATGCCCCCGCCGAAGGCGAAGATGTCACGGGCGTCCACCAGTTCCACCGTCCGTCCTGGATAGGCCCGCTCCAGGATGCCGGCCGCGATGGCGTCGTTGGGATCGTCGAAGCTGCAGAGCACCACCACGTTGTTGGCGACGTAATGGTTGATGTAGGACCAGTCCACCCAGCCCTCATCGTCCTTGAGCGTTGTGGGCGCGGGAACGTCGATGATGCGCAAAGGCCTGCCCTGGGCGTCCAGTTGGCCGGCAAGGACTGCCTTCAGCTGCAGGTAGACGGCATGATCGGGGTGCGCGGCATCATCCTGGCGGTGCAGCAGGATGGTACCTGCCCCGGCGAAGGCCGCCACGATGTCCACATGGCCGCGGGTTCCGAATTCGTCGTAGTCGCGGGTCAGGCCGCGCGGAAGCCAAATGGCCTTGGTGGTGCCGAGTGCAGCGTGGAACTCCGCCTCGACCGATGCCTTGGTGGCACCGGGGTTGCGGCCCGGATCGAGCTGGACCGTCTCGGTCAACAGCACCGTTCCCTGGCCGTCCACGTGGAACCCGCCGCCTTCGTTCACCAGCGGGCTGGGCCTTACCGGCGCATCGATACCGGCGGCCACGCTCCGGGCCACGTGCTGGTCCTTGTCCCAGGCCGCCCACTCCTGGGCGCCCCAGCCGTTAAAGATCCAGTCAACGGCCACCAGTGATCCATCCTGGCCGTGCGCGAAGGTGGGGCCGCTGTCCCGCAGCCAGGCATCGTCAAGTGGAACCTCCACGACGTCGATACCCTCACCCAGCCATTCCCTTGCGGCCGTGGCATCGCGGGGGTCTGCCAGCACGGTGACCGGCTCGTACCGGGCGATGGTTTGGGCAACCCGCGTCCAGGCTGCGCGGGCCCGGTCCAGGGTTGGGCTTCCCACCTGACCAAAGGTGTCGTTCGGCGGCGGGAATCCCATCCAGGTGCGCTGGTGCCTGTCCCACTCTGCAGGCATGCGGAGCTGGGAGTCGGGGGAGGAGTGCCCAGCGGCGGCGTTGCCCCGGGCTTCGGTCGAATAAATGAATGCCATTCATTTATTATGGGGACACCGCAGGCGGTGCGCAAGAGTGTGTCGCATCAGTTCCGGCGTCCCCGGTCCACGGCCGCCACGATGGCGCGCCCCAGTTCCGCCGGCTTGGTGAACTGAGGCCAGTGCCCCGTGGGCAGGTCGACGAATTCGACGTCGCCAACCCTTGCCAGTTCCGCCACGAAGGGGTTCCCGGCCGCCATCCATTCACGCAGCATCGCCGAGGGGAATTCGCATGCGATCACCGTGGCGGGTACCCCATACCGGCGTTCGTCATGCAGGTGCTGCCGTCCGTACGCCACACCGCGGGGCTCGGGGACTGCGCGGGCGCGGAAGGCTTGGCGGAGTTGATCGTCCAGGTCCACCAGGTCGGCGTCGTCGAAACTCTCCCACGGCGGCAGCGGCACGTCGTCGCCTTCGGCCGGCAATTCGTCATTGATGACGCCACCCTCACCCAGCGGCCCGCTGTCGACGTAGATGGCGCGCTCCACCTTCCCTGGCCGCGCGTCCACGGCACCGTGAATGATGGCACCGCCGCCCGAATGGCCCACCAGGACGACCTTGCCGGGCGCATTGTCGATGGCCTCCACGACGGCGTCGATATGGTCCTGCAGGGTTATGCCCGCCCGGTTGGCGTCCGCCGACTCTTTCCCGGGAAGCGTGAGGGGCCGGGGGCGGTGGCCTGCAGCGTCCAATGCAGGCGTCACCGCGTCCCACGATGAGGCGTCCAACCAAAAACCGGGAACCAGGATGATGTCCATGACCGAACCCTACTCCCCGGCCCCGACACGGCAGCAAGGGGTGCTACCGCTTCCGCTTCCGGTCCTTTCCTCCCGTCCGGTTGCCGCGCTCGGCGGCTTCGCGCTCAGCCCAGCGCTGCGACTTTTCCCCGGAGACCACTTTCTGGTGCCACTCACGGTGGTACGCGCGCTGGGCGGCGACGTCGGACCGCCGTGCAAGCGCGGCCAGCTCCCGCTGCATCTTCTGGTAGGAGTTCCAGCGGCGCAGGGTAAGGGCACCTGTCCCGATCGCCTCCCGGACGGCGCAGCCGGGCTCGTTTCCATGCCCGCAGTCCGCAAACCGGCAGCCGGCAGCCAGTTCCTCCACGTCGCCGAACATCCCGCCCAGGCCCTCCCCGGCGTCGAACAGTCCGAAGCCGCGCACGCCGGGGGTGTCCATCAGCACCGTGCCGTTGGACAGCGGCACCAGCTCGCGGGCGGTGGTGGTGTGCCTGCCCTTGAAGTCCCCGGACCTGACCGCCCCGGTTTGCTGGACTTCGCGTCCCACCAGCGCATTGACAAGGGTGGACTTGCCGGCGCCCGAGGGGCCGAGGAAGACGATGGTGCCGCCGGCCGGAATGCGGGCCAGCAGCTCGTCGATGCCGTCGCCGTTGTCCGCGGACGTGGTGACCACCTCCACGCCCGCCGCCTGCAGGATGACTTTGCCGACGACGTCGTCCGCCACCTGGGCAAGGTCAGCCTTGGTGATGATCACCAGCGGAGTGGCGCCGGAGTCCCAGGCGGCAACCAAGGTGCGCTCGAGCCGGTTGTGGGTGAGCGGCCGGTCCACGGGTACCACCACTCCAACGGTGTCCATGTTCGCGGCCAGGACCTGCTCTTCGGAGGAGTCCTCGAACGCGCGCTTGCGGCTGAGTTCGGAACGGCGGGGAAGGACGGCAAGGATCTGCCGGTGGCCCGCGCGGTTGGGTCCAAGCCAGACCCAGTCGCCGGTGACTGGCTGTTCACCGGACAGCGGATAGGGCAGGTGCAGCAGCCCATCGGTAACGGCGACGAGCAGCAGGGTGCGGTCCACGCGCACCACCCGCCCGCGTCCGGTGGCCCCGGGACATGGGTGCTGGTTGAAGTGGCGGTCCACGCCGGGCGTGTAGCCGTAGGCGGCCGGACCGTCGGCAAGGGATGGGCTGATGCCCGAGGTGTTGTTGAGGGCGTTGCCTGAAGAAGGATGTACGGTGGTTTCCTTGGGAAAGTCCCCCGTGCAGCCGCGGTGTTCCGGACAGGCGCCGTCAGGTGAGGCGGGTGCAGCGGGGAAGGATGGTTGATGGTGTGGATGCTGGGCGCTCAAGGCGCGCGGCGACAGCAGTCATCAGAACCACCTCCATTCCCTCGTGCGGCGTTCCGTTGCCCTGCCGGGACGGCAGGGTGGGGCCGGATCCCACTCTAGTGGCCGCCGGCGTCGGGGACCAGAGCTGGGGTGGTGCCACTTCCGCCAGAGGGCAGGGCGTTTCGGTGCCGGATAACCCACCCCCGGGCCCGTTATGTTATTCCGATCAGGGGTAAGGACCACCAGCAGCCTGTATGCTGCGATTCGATACTGGCGTGGGCATTTGGGTTTTGGGGGCACTGCGGTCACATGGTTCTGGACACGGCAACCCTGCGCATCGCTTTTGGCCTGATGGCCCTGGTGCTGGTGGTCCTCTTCTACTTTTCCGCGTACCGGTTGACGCGCTCGCCATACAGTGCGTGGTGGTGCGGTGCCCTCCTCTTCTTCCTGACCGGATCCGGCTGCTTCCTGCTGGACGGCACCCCGCACCAGGTGTGGGCCAATCCGGTGGGCAACACACTGCTGGTCCACGGCGGTGTGGCAGTGTGGGCCGGGGCGCGCTCGCTGCGGACGGTGCGGCCGCCAAGGTGGGCCTTCACCGGGATTCCCCTGGTCACCCTGGTGGCTTCCCTGCTGGACCATCCGGCCACCAATACCTGGTCCGGCGGCCCGGTGTTCCTGGCCGCCATGAGCCTGACCATCGGGCTGGCTTCGCGCGAGCTCTGGCGCCTTGAGCCGGGCTATTCGCGGGTCCGGCTCCCCATGGCGGTGGCTGCAGGCGGCCTTTCCGTCTTTTACTTTTTCCGTTGGCTCGCGTTCCTGGTGGAGGGACCGGAGGGGGTGGTCTTCACTACCGTGTTCGGATCGGCCGTGACCACCATGGTGACCATGGTGCTGCTGGTGGTGGTTTCCTTCAGCATGGCGGCCTTGAGCACCGAACAGCAGACCCGCGCCCTGCGCGTGGTGGCCACCCGAGATGACCTCACCGGCCTGCTGAACCGCAAGGCCTTTCTTGATCTTGCGGCCGAGCAGCTGGCCGACCGGACCATCACCGGAGGTTCCGGGGCGCTGATCCTGGCGGACCTGGACCACTTCAAAGCCGTTAACGATACCTACGGCCATGCGGCCGGTGACATGGCGCTGCAGGCCTTCGCCGACGCCTGCGTGGCTACCGTGCGTTCCACCGACCTGACCGGGAGGTACGGCGGGGAAGAATTCGTGATCCTGGTTCCCGGGGCCAGCGCAGAACGGGCCGAGGCGATCGCCCAGGAAATCAGCAGGCGCCTGGCCGGCGCAGAGACGCGGAACGGCATGGAAATGCCCACGGCGAGTTACGGCATTTCAACGTACGACGGCGGGACCTCCACCGTGGATGGGCTCATCGAGGCAGCGGATGAGGCGTTGTACCGGGCAAAGTCGCTGGGCCGGAACCGCGCCGCCCGCAGCGACGGGCTGCGGTAGCCCTGCTGCGCCCAGCGGCGCGGCGCGGTTCCTCCGGCCTACCGGGATTGGACGGCGTCCGCCTGTTCGGCCAGCGCGGTCAGCGGCACGCTTTCCGGCCGGTCAACGGTGCTCTGGATGGCCACGGTCATGCCGCTGTGGGCGGCCTTGAGGACGGATTCCATGACCTCCAGGACGTGGTAGGCCAGGGTTCCTCCGGCGCGCGGTTCCTTGCCGTGCGGGGTGGATGCCAGGTCTGCGATGCCGAATCCGCGCCCGGAATCGACGTAGCCCGCGGAGGCGGGAAGGGTCTCCCAGTCCTCGGCACCGAGTGAGAACAGCTGCACGTCGCCGTCGAAGTGGTTGGGGTCCGGAACCACGAGGGATCCCTGCTCGCCGTGGATTTCGATGTTCGGTGACTTGGACTTTACGGCATCGAAGCTCATGAACAGGGTGGAGAGCGCACCGGAGGCGTGGACCAGGATCCCCGTGACGTGGGAGTCGATGCTGACGGGCACCTTTTCGCCCTGCCGGGGCCCGGATCCGATGGTCCGTTCGTTGCGGGTGTGGCTGGCGGCGCCGATCACCGACACCACCGGGCCGAGCAGCGTCACGAGGGCGGTGACGTAGTAGGGGCCCATGTCCAGGAGGGGGCCGCCGCCGGGCTGGTAGTAGAAGTCCGGGTTGGGGTGCCAGCGTTCGTGGCCCGGGGTCACCATGGTGGCCGAGGCCGAGATGGGGGCGCCGATGAGGCCGTCGTCGATGGCTTTGCGGGCGGTTTGGATTCCGGTGCCCAGCACGGTGTCAGGGGCGCAGCCGACGGTGACGCCGGCCTGGCGGGCGGCGTCCAGCACCTGGCGGGCCTCTTCGGTGGTGGCAGCGAGCGGCTTTTCGCCGTAGACGCTCTTCCCTGCCGCGATCGCCTTCAGGGCCACGTCCGCGTGTGCTGCGGGGATGGTCAGGTTCAGGACGAGGTCCACGTCGTCGGCGGCGAGCAGTTCCTCCACGGAAATGGCCCTGACGCCGTCGTAATCATCCGCGACTGCCTGGGCGCGTGCCGGATCCAGGTCCGCCACGGCCACCAGCCTGATGGGGTCGAGGCGCCGGAAGCTGGCCAGGTACTGGGTGATGATGGCTCCGCAGCCAATGATTCCTACGTTCAACGGCTTGCCCACAGCAGGCCCCTTTCGATGATGGTGCGTACGTTGCGGTCCTGGAGGATTTCCACCCGGTGGCCCGGGGTGGCCACGAAAATGCGGCCCTTGCCCCATTGCCGGGTCCAGATGGCGGGGGAGGTGACTTCCCGGTGCCAGGGGTCCCACCCGCGGACTTTCTGCGTGGTGGTGGCCAGGACGTCGATGTAGTCGTCGGACAGGACCCAGTACTGCTCCGTGACCAGGTCGAAGTCCTGGATGCCCTTGGTGATGGGGTGATCGGCGGCTGCGGGCAGCATGTTGACGGTGTAGGGCACGTAGTTGTCTGATTGTTCGCCGATGCACTCGTCCGGGTGCTTGCCGGGGTGGCAGGCAAACTGGCCCCCGATGAGGTGCAGGTAGTCGGAGGTGTTGCGGTAGGAGTCGGCGATGCCGCCGTGCCAGCCGGCCAGGCCGGTGCCGTTCTCCACGGCTGCCCGCAGTCCGGCGAACTCGTCCTTTTCGATGGTGGACATGGTCATGCATTGCATGATGAGGTCCACCCCTGCCATGTAGCCGGCATCGGCGTAGACCTTGGGGGATTCCTCCACCCGGACGTCGTAGCCATTCTCTTTCAAGTAGGGGATGAAGAGCTCGGTGGCCTCGTAGGGCTGGTGTCCATCCCAGCCGCCGCGGACGACGAGGGCTGCCTTGTTTTCTGTCATGGGTCTGTTCCTTGCGTTGGGTTGCTTCAGCGGCTGGCGAAGGCGGCGTCGAAGGCGGCCGCGGGAGGGGCGATCCGGGCGAGTTCCTGCACCATGGCCAGTGCCTGCGGGGCGCCGATGAGGCGGTCCATGCCGGCATCCTCCCATTCGATGCTGGTGGGGCCGTCGTAGCCGATGGCGTTCAACGTCCGGAAGATCCGGTTCCACTGCACGTCCCCGTGCCCTGCCGTGACAAAGTCCCAGCCGCGCCGGGGGTCCGCCCAGGCCAGGTGCGAGCCGAGCCGGCCGTTGCGGCCATCCAGTTGGCGGACCGATTCCTTGACATGGACGTGGAAGATCCTGTCCGCGAAGTCCTGCAGGAACATGACGGGATCCAGGTCCTGCCAGATGAAGTGGGAGGGGTCGAAGTTCAGGCCGAAGTTTTTGCGGTGCCCGATCGCTTCCAGCGTGCGCTTGGTGGTCCAGTAGTCGTAGGCGATCTCCGATGGATGGACCTCCAGGGCGAACCGGACCTCCTCCTCGTCGAAGACGTCCAGGATGGGGTTCCAGCGGTCCGCGAAGTCCTGGTAGCCGGCGTCGATCATCGCCTGGGATGCAGGCGGGAACATGGCCACGGCTTTCCAAATGGATGAGCCGGTGAATCCCGTAACGGTCTTCACGCCAAGCCGCCTGGCGGCACGGGCTGTGTCCTTCATGGTCTCGGCGGCCCGGCGGCGTACTCCTTCGGGCTCCCCGTTGCCCCAGACCTCCGGGGACAGGATGCCCTGGTGGCGTTCGTCGATGGGGTCATCGCAGACGGCCTGGCCGGTCAGGTGGTTGGCGATGGCGAAGACCTTGAGATTGTTCTTCTCAAGGATGTCCAGGCGCCCCTGGAGGTAGTTGTCGTCCTCCGCGGCCCGGCGGGGGTCAAGGTGGTCGCCCCAGCAGGCGATTTCCAGCCCGTCAAAGCCCCACTCGCCCGCGAGAAGCGCCACTTCCTCGAAAGGCAGGTCGGCCCACTGCCCGGTGAACAGCGTGATTGGTCGTGTCATGTATCTTTCCTTGGTTGCGTTGACTGTTCGGGTGTGGCTGGTCAGACTTTTTGCCACTGGCTGGAGTTCGCGGCGCTGGCTTCGACGGCGGCGAGGACCCGCTGCACCTGCAGGGCGTCCGCGAACGAGGGGTCGGGCTGCCGGCCTTCACCGATGGCAGTGACGAGGTCCACCACCTGGTGCGTGAAGCCGTGTTCGTACCCCAGCCCGTGGCCGGTGGGCCACCAGTGCCCGACGTAGGGGTGTTCGGGTTCGGTGACGAAGATGCGCCGGAAACCGGCGTCGGGGGACTCCGCCGCGTCATAAAAGGACAGGACGTTCATGTCCTCGAAGTCGAAGGCGAGCGAGCCCTTGGTGCCGTTGACTTCCAGGCGCATGGCGTTCTTCCTGCCCAGCGCGTACCGTGTGGCCTCAAAGACGCCGATGGCACCTGCTGCAGCGCCGCCGTCGAACTTTGCGCTGAAAATGGCTGCGTCATCGACGGTGACTTTTCCGCGCGGGGCATCGCTGCTGAGGTCGCCGTGGCCGCCAAGCCCCACCAGGTCGCCCGCCAACGGACGTTCGGGGACGAACGTCTCCAGCAGCGCTGACACGCCGGTGATGTTGTGGCCGGTGACCCACTGGGCGGCATCGATGCTGTGCGCGCCGATGTCGCCCAGGGAGCCGGAGCCGGACTTGCTCCTGTCCAGCCGCCAGGTCATGGGCGCGTTGGCATCCGAGAGCCAGTCCTGCAGGTACTGGGCCCGCACATGCCGGATCTCTCCCAACCTGCCCTGGTCCACGA
Organism: Arthrobacter sp. NQ7; assembly: GCF_029581595.2. Taxonomy (NCBI): domain Bacteria; kingdom Bacillati; phylum Actinomycetota; class Actinomycetes; order Micrococcales; family Micrococcaceae; genus Arthrobacter; species Arthrobacter sp. NQ7. The sequence continues at coordinate 107,475 of NZ_JARFXU020000013.1, forward strand.
ACCGCTTGGCCAGTGCCAGGGCGGGGGTCCGGCGGTAGCTGAAGCCGCACATGGAGAAGACCCCGTGCTTGGCTGCGGTTTCGGCCGCCAGCGTCATCCGCTCGGCTTCCTCGACGGAATTGGCGAGCGGTTTTTCGCACAGCACGTGCTTGCCGGCTTCGAGGGCGGCGATGGCGATGTCGGCGTGCGTGTTGCCGGGCGTGCAGATATCGATGAGGTCGATGTCGTCGCGCTCAATCAGGCGGCGCCAGTCCGTCTCCACGGAATCCCAGCCCAGCTTGTCCGCTGCGGCCCGGACGCCGTCGGCATTCCTGCCGGCAACGGCGGCGAGCCGTGGTTGCAGCGGAAGGTCGAAAAACCGCGGTGCCGTCCGCCAGGCGTGGGAGTGGGCCGCACCCATGAAGGCGTAACCGACCATGCCGACCCGCAGGGGTTGTGCGGTGGTCATTGCGAGGGTCCTTTCTACTTGCTGAAGCCCGCGGTCAGGCCCGCCAGCAGTTGGCGGCGGCCGACCACGTAGAGCACCAGGATGGGCAGGGTACTGAGCACCACGGAGGCGAGGACGGCGGGAATGTTGACGCTGAACTCGCCCTGGAAGGTCCACAGGCCCAAGGGCAGGACGCGCAGGCCGGGGCTCTGGGTGAGAACCAGCGGAAGCAGGAACCCGTTCCAGACGTGCAGGCCGTTATAGATGGCCACCGTCACGATGGCCGGGCGCGTCAGTGGCAGCGCCAGCCGCCACATGGTCTGCCACTCGCTGCAGCCGTCCAGCCGCATGGACTCGAACAACTCGTTCGGAACGTCCCGGATGAAGTTGGACAGGATCAGGACGGTCAGCGGGATGGCAAAGGCGATGGAGGGCAGCATCAGTGCCAGCAGGCTGTCGTACAGATTGAGCCGGATGATCATCAGGTAGATGGGGATGATGGTTGCCTGCAGCGGGATGGCCAGCCCCATCAGGAACATTCCGTTGACCAGTTTGAGGAACCTGCCGCTGCCGCGGACGATGGCGAACGAGGCCATGAACGAGATCAGCACGGTGGGCACCACGGAGCCGAGCGTGACGATGGCGCTGTTCATGAAGTACGTGGCGAAATCGGCCTCGAGCACCATCTGGTAGTTCTCCAGCGTGGGCGAGGTGGGAAGGGCCAGCGGATTCTGGCCGAAGTACCCTGCCTGCGTCTTCAAGCTGGTGATCACCACGTAGTAGACCGGCAGGATGATGATGGTCAGCCAGATCCAGCCGCCCAGGCCGCCGGGAATGTTGAGCCGCCTCAACCGGGAGCCGAGTCCGCGCGTGGCGGGCGCAGCGCCGTCGGACGACGTGGTCCTGGCCTGCTGGGTATTGCTTTTCAGGACGGTGCTCACCTTACATACCTTCCAATTGGCTGCCCTGCTTGTCCTTGCCGCCCAGACGCTGGAGGAAGAGGGCAAGGCCGAGGCCGATAATGACGAGAATGACGGCGATGACGCTTGCCGGGCCCATGAGGTTGGCCCGGAAGCCGCGCAGGTACATGTCCAGGGCCAGGATCCGGGTGGAGTTGCCCGGGCCGCCGCCGGTGAGGACAAAGATGAGGTCGAAATAGGTGAGTGAACCCACCACCATCAGGGTGGACGAGGTAATGATGGTGTATTTCAGCTGGGGGAGCGTGATGTGGAAGAACTGCTTCACCGTTCCCGCGCCATCAATCTGGGCGGCCTCATACAGGGACTTCGGGATCTGCCGCACGCCGCCCTGGTAGATGAGCGTGTGGAACGGCACGAACTGCCATGCGATGACGAAGATGACCAGGCCGAGGGCAAGTTGCGGCACGCCCAGCCAGTCCTGTGCCAGGAACGGCAGCCCAAGGCCGGTCGCCAGGCCGAAGTTCGGGTCCAGCAACGCCTTGAACGCGATGGCCACCGCGGCCGATGACAGCAGCAGCGGCAGGAAGTACAGCACCGCCAGGGCCGCGCGGTAGCGCTGGCTGCCGGCCGTGAAGACGCCCAGCAGCAGGCTGATGGGCGTCTGGACCAGCCAGGAGACGATCATGATCAGGAAGGTCAGCCCCAGGGCGTTGTACAGCCCGGGGTCGGCCAGCACGGAGAACCAGTTGTCCAGGCCCGCCGCCCCGATGGCACCGATTCCATCCCAGCTGGTGAAGCTGAGGATCAGCACCCCGGCCAGCGGGATGACCGCGAACACCAGGAAGAAGAACAGTGCGGGCACGGTCAGCCAGGCCAGGGCGGCCTTGCGCTGTTCGGTCTGCTTGGAATCGTTCACCCTGGCGGCTGCCCGCGGGGCAGTGGAGACGGCGTTGCTCATTTCCCGAGGGTGCCGTTCATGTTTTCGGCAAACTGCTGCGGCGTGATCGACTTCAGGAACAGCTGGTCGATGTTGTTCAGCAGCGCCTCGGCCGCGGTGGGGCTCAGCGCCTGGTCCCAGGACTGCTGGAAGTTCGGCGCGTTCTTGGCCATGCCGTAGACGAAGTTCAGGAATTCCTTGTCCTCGGACTTGTCCAGCTTGTCCTCGATGCCGTTGACAATGGGCACGGAGCCGGAATTGATGTAGGCGTCGATCACCGTGTCCGTCAGGATTCCGTCCTTGAAGAACTTCTTGGCGGATTCCTTTTCCTTGTCGCTGGCCTTGGAGGAGATGGACATGTAGGCCGCCGGGTTCCCCACGCCGTTCTTTGGATCGCCCTTCCCGCCGGCAACGGTGGGGAACGGGACGAAGCCCAGCTTGCCGCTCTGGACGAAGTTCTGGCCTGCCTTCTTCATGGCGCCGTAGGTCCAGGATCCGTGCAGCATCATGGCTGCCTTGCCGGAGAACAGCAGAGCCTGGTCCGCCTGTGAGTCGGCGGTGATGGAGGAGAAGCCCTTGATGAACCCCTCGGCCGAGACGAGTTCCTGGATCTTGGTTCCGGTCTCGATCACGGCCGGGTCCATCCACGCGTTTGGCTTGCCTTCGAAGATTGCCTTGAACACCTCCGGGCCGCCGATCCGGTCCAGCAGGTACTCGAGCCACATCATCGAGGTCCAGCGCGACTGGCCGCCCAGGGAGAAGGGCGCCACGCCCATGTCATTGAAGGTCTTGACCAGCGACATGATGTCATCCCAGGTCTTGGGCGGCTGGACGCCGGCTTTCTGGAAAAGCTCCTTGTTGTAGAACAGGACGATCGGGGCCACGTACTGGTTGGGCAGGGCATAGATTTTGCCGTTGACAGTGGCGGCGCCAAAGACGGACGGGAAGAACTTCTTCTTCAGGTCCGGGTTCTGCTCGAACCAGCCGGTCAGGTCCTCAACCTGGTTGGCCTCGGCGTAGGTCTTCAGCCCGCCGCCGCCCCAGCCATAGATGATGGTGGGCGCCTGGTTGGCGCCGATAGCGGTCTTGATCTTGGTCTTGTAGGCGTCGTTCTGGAAATAGGTGACAGAGATCTTGTCCGCGGAATTGGCCGAGTTGAAGGCATCCACCGCCTTCTGCATGGTGGTCTGGTTCGGTTCGCCGGAGAGGTACCACATGCTGGCACCCCCGCCGCCGCTGGAGGCGGCCGGACCTGACGTTCCGCACGCAGATGTTGCGGCAACGGCAAAGGGAGTGAGGGCAGCGAGGGCGAGGAAAGAGCGGCGGGAGGTCTGGGGTTGCTTCATTGCTTCTCCATTGTGAAATTTGCTGTCAGGTGCGGGCTGTAGGGCCGCCATGTGTTCGAAACATTTCGAGCAAGTGATTTAAGTCACGGTCTAAACTAAAACTGCAAAAATGCGCGCCGTCAAGGGATGATGGGCGGAATTTTTCCGCCGAAACTGCGTTTTCTTCCGCTTCCTTGACCCCACGCATGCCGCATCGGCACAATAAGGGCAGTCATCATCTTCGAAAGATTGCGAACCCATGAGTCTCAAATCGCCGGAGCGCGCCAAACCGACGCTTGCCACCATCGCCAGGCAGGCAGGGGTCTCGGCGCCCACCGTTTCCAAGGTGGTGAACGGCAGGGATGATGTGGCTCCCGAAACCAGGGCGAGGATCCTCGCCGCGCTGGAGCAGGCCGGGTACCAGTCACCCATGCAGCGCCGGGCGGCGGCGGACAGTGGGGCTGTCATCGAAGTCGTCATCGATGTGCTGGACTCCGCCTACACCATCCAGGTCCTGAACGGCATCCTGCAGTTTGCCGCCGCTGCCGACGTGGAAGTCCTGGTAAGCGTGACGGGGCAGGCAGCTCCGGGGCGGCATGCCCCTGAACGCCGGGCCCAACGAATGCTGGAAGAGGGCAGGGCGGGAATGATCGTGGTCACCTCCGCCTTCAGCGAGGATCAGCTGCACGCCTTCCGCCGCCGCCAGATCCCCGTCGTCGTCATTGACCCCCTCAACCCGCCGTCGGCTGACGTTGTCAGCGTCGGGGCAACCAACTGGGCGGGCGGCAAGGCGGCCACGGAGCACCTCCTGGGGCTGGGCCACCGCCGGATCGCCTACATCGGCGGCATCGAAGGCTCCGAATGCAACCAGGCCCGGCTCCACGGGTACATGGCCGCCCTGATGGCTGCCGGCGTACCGGTGGACCCGAAGTACATCGTCACCGGCGGCCGTTTCCGGACTGAGAGCGGGGTGGCCGGGCTACGGGCCGTGTTGGAGCTGGACCCGCGGCCCACAGCCATTTTTGCCGCGAGCGACACCATTGCCCTGGGCGTGCTCAGCGAAGCGCGGCGCCACGGGATCAGGATCCCGGAGGACATCAGCCTCATCGGGTTCGACGGCACCAACCAGGGTGAGCAGTCGGTTCCGTCGTTGAGCTCAGTGGCGCAGCCGCTCGAGGAAATGGGCCGTGCGGCCCTGCGCTCACTCCTGCGCCAGGTACGCGGTGAGGTTTTGGATTCCCACCGGGTGGAGCTTGCAACGCAGCTGATCGTCCGGGAGTCCACCGCGCCGCCAGCCGCCTGAACGCGCTGGCGGCACCTTCCTGCACCAGCGACGAAAAGGAACCTGACGGATGAAAATCACCAGCCTCGACACCGTGGTGGTGGACTTTTACCGCACCAACCTGATCTTCATCCGGTTGGGTACAGATGAAGGGCTTACCGGCGTCGCCGAGGCCACCCTCGAGGGCCAGGAACAGGCGGTGCAGGGGGCCGTGGCCGTCCTTGCCGATGCTGTGCTGGGCAAGGACCCCACCCGAATCAGCCGGACCATCTACGAACTCAACCGCGATGCCTACTGGCGCGGCGGCCCGGTGTCGCTGACCGCACTCAGCGCCCTGGAGATGGCCATGTGGGATGTTTCCGCGCGCGCTTTGGGGGTGCCGGTGCACCGGATGCTGGGCGGCCAGGTCCGGGACCGGGTCCGGGCATACGCCAACGGCTGGTTTTCCGGCGCCTGGTCGCCCGAGGACTTCGCGGCCGCTGCTGTCCGCACGGTTGCCCAGGGTTTCCGCGGCCTGAAATGGGACCCGTTCGAGGCCGCGGACCTCTCGCTGGGACCCGGGGACCTGCGGCGGATGCTGGAGCCGGTCGCCGCGGTCCGCGAGGCCGTGGGGGACGACGTCGAGCTGTTCATCGAAGGCCACGGCCGCTTTGATGTTCCCACGGCCATCCAGGTGGCCCGGGGGCTCGAGCCGTTCAATCCTGTGTTTTTCGAGGAACCATGCCCGCCGGACAGCATCGACGCGCTCATCGAGGTGCGGAGCAAATCTCCGGTGCCCGTCGCCGCCGGAGAGCGCTGGATGGGACGGAACACATTCATTCCGGCCCTGGCCCGCAAGGCGGTGGACTACATCCAACCTGACGTCACCCATGCCGGCGGACTACTGGAGTTGTCGTTCATTTCCACACTCGCCGCGGCCCATTACGTTCCGTTCGCGCCGCACAACCCCAGTGGACCGCTCAGCACCGCGGCAACCCTGCAGCTGGCCGCTGCACTGCCAAACTTCCGGTATCTCGAAATCATGGCAACAGACGTGCCCTGGCGCAGTGAGATCTCGGATGAGCGCCTAAAGCTGACGGCGGAGGGCGACGTGCTGGTGCCGGACGGGGTGGGCCTGGGCGTCGAGTTGAATTTCGATGCCATCGCCGAACACCCCTACACGCCGCATCCCATGCGGATCTTCAGCGACGCGGTGGCTGACATCCGGCCGCCGGATGCGCGTTCCTACTTCAACCTCGAACGCGCCGCCGTTAGGTGACCGTGGCCGCCAGCTCTTCCGGTTCTGCGTCCCCGGTGGCGCGGCACGGCCCCACCGAGCCGCGCCGCACCAGGGTGGCCGTGAACTGTGCCGGCGGCCCCGGTGGCCGTCCCTCCATCTGGCGGATCAGGGCCTTCGCGGCGGCAACGCCCATGTTGTAGACGGGCTGGGCGATGACGGTCAACGGCGGGGTGGTGAGCCGTGTCCAGGCAAAGTCGTCGTACATCAGGAATGAGACGTCTGCCGGAATGGACAGTCCCAGTTCCTGGATGGCCTCCACTACGCTGAGCGCGATCAGGCCGTCCGACGCCACCACGGCGGTGGCGGCGTCCGGCCCCCGGAGCACCTCCCGGGTGATGCTACGGATGGAGTCCTCGTCGCCGGCGTTCAAGCGGACCAGGTCCTCGGGAAACGGCAGCCCGGCCCCGGTGAAGGCCTCCCGCATGCCGGCGATGCGGTCTGCGATCTGGGAGGACTCCAGCGTCATCCCGGGCGTGTACGGGGCATCCGTGCGCAGGGTGGAAATGAACGCTATCCGGCGGTGTCCGGCGTCCAGCAGGTACTGCGTGGCCTCCCGCGAGATCCGTGCCATGTCCACGGCCATGGTCTCCACCGGCAGGTCGCCTGCGGTGCGGTCGATGAAGACCAGGGGGCGTCCGGACCGGTGCACTTCCTGCAGGTGCCCGGTGTCCACTGATGACGCCGGAGCCACGATCAGCCCGTCCACCCGCTTGTCCAGCAGGACGCGGACGGCATCCACCTCCGCCGCGCGGTCCTCGTCAGTGTTGACCAGGATGACGTTGTAGCCGGCCTTCTTTGCGGTGTCCGTGATTCCCCGGGTGGCGAGGCCGAAGTGCGGGTTTTCGATATCTCCCACCACCACGCCGATGGTGTGGGACTTGCCCGTGTTCATGCTCCGCGCAAGCTCGTTCGGACGGTAGGAAAGTGCCTCCGCTGCGGCCAGGACGCGCTCCCGGACTTCGTCGCTGACGGCGCCGTAATTGCCCAGCGCGCGTGCGGCCTGGGCCTTGGAGACTTGGGCGGCCTTTGCGACGTCGGCAACGGTTACGTCCCGCCGTCGTGCTCCTTCAGCGCTCATCTTCACCTTTCAGCCGGTGTTGACGTCACCTGTGACGTCCGCTACATTTCTATCCATCGATGTGAGTCCGGTCTCAATCCTAGGGTGTGAGACCGGACTCAACAAGAACATCGGCGACTTTTATCGGCGGCCCTGACAGCACCGCCTCCCCACCAAACGATTGGACAACGCTGTGAAGAAGAAGAATTTCCGCCCGGCCGGTATTGCCGCGGCAGCACTTGCTGCGGTCCTGGCCCTCTCCGGCTGCAGTTCCACCTCCGCTGCCTCCACCACGGAGAACAACCCGTACGGCCTGATCCAGCCCGGCACCATCCGGGTGGCCAGCCTGGGCGACTCCAAGCCGTATACGTTTGCCGACGCCTCCGGTAACTTCACCGGCTTCGACGTCGAACTGTTCAAGGACGTGGCCCACCGGGCCGGTGTGGACAACGTGGTCTTCACCGGACAGGACTTCTCCGGCCTGCTGGCCGCAGTCGCCAACGGCCAGTTCGACGCCGGCGTTGCCGCCATCGGCATCACGGACAAGCGCAAGGAAACCGTCGATTTCTCGGACGGCTACCTGGCCGGCTACCTGACGGTGATCACCACCAAGGCCTCCGGGATCACCGGGGTGGACGGCCTCGCCGGCAAGCGCCTGGGCGTCGTCCAGGGAACGCTCCAGGAGGCCTACGCGGTGAAGAACTTCACCTCGGCCAACCTGGTCCGCTTCCCGGACAACAACACCGCCATCGCCGCGGTGAACAGCGGAACCGTTGACGCCCACTTCCTCGACTACGAGGCAGCAAAGGCCTACGAAGAGCAGCACGGGCTGGTCAGCGCCGCTGATATCCCGTCCTTCGACGCCCCCGCCGGCTTCGCCGTGGCCAAGGGCAAGACCGCGTTCAAGGAAGCCCTGAACAAGGGCCTGGCGGCGGCCATGGAGGACGGCACCTGGAAGAAGCTCTACCAGAAGTGGTTCCCCGGCTCGCCGATGCCTGAGCAGTACCTGCCCAAGGCCGAGCAGACGGCATCACCCGCCCCGAGCAAGTAAGCGCAGCAGGCAGGCAGCCTGACATCCGGCCTTTGGCCCCTGGCCGGGCGGTCCGCCGCAAGCGGCCCGCCCGGCACCTCCACACAACCTACGTCTGAGAGCAACCATGGACTGGCTCAACACCATCATCCGTACTTTCTTCGACTTCCGCGCTATGGCTGAAGTCATGCCCCAACTCCTGGCGGTCGGCCTGCTGAACACGCTGATCATTTCCATCGCCGCCACCGTCCTTGGCACGGTGCTGGGCATGGTGGTGGCCGTTATGGGCATCTCACCGTCCAAGTGGCTGCGGGTTCCAGCCCGGATCTACACCGACCTCTTCCGCGGCCTGCCCGCCATCCTCACCATCCTCCTGATCGGCCAGGGCTTTGCCCGGCTCAGCCAGTCGGTCTTCGGCCCCTCGCCCTACCCGCTGGGCATCATCGCGCTGAGCCTGATCGCCAGCGCCTACATCGGGGAAATCTTCCGCGCCGGCATCCTCAGCGTGGACAAGGGCCAGGGCGAGGCCTGCCGCGCCCTGGGCATGAGCTACGCCAAGTCCATGGCCCTGGTGGTGGTGCCCCAGGGCGTCCGCCGGGTCTTGCCGGCCCTGGTGAACCAGTTCATCGCCATCGTCAAGGACTCCTCCCTGGTCTACTTCCTGGGCCTGCTGGTCACCGAACGCGAACTCTTCCGCGTGGGCCAGGACGCCGCCGTGCTGTCCGGCAACCTCTCACCGCTGGTGGCAGCCGGCCTCTTCTACCTGGTGATCACCGTCCCGCTGACGCACCTGGTCAACCACTTCGACAACAAGTTCCGCACCGGCCGCCGCCGCCCCGCACCGCCCACCAGCGGGCTGAAGGAAGTCACGGAACTCGACGCGGCCTCGCCCCTCACCACCGGGAGCAACACATGAAAACCCCAACCCCCACCACCACCGCGGCGCCCGACGTCCAGGCCTTCCACGGCTCAAGCCTGGAACTGCGCAACCTGACCATGGCCTACGGCGACATCGAGGTGCTGCGCAACGTGAGCCTCACGGTCGCCCCTGGAACCACCACCTGCATCATCGGCCCCTCGGGATCGGGCAAGTCCACCCTGCTGCGCGGCATCAACCGGCTGCACGAACCCAAAAGCGGTGACGTGCTGCTCGCCGGCGAAAGCGCGCTCACCGTCAACCCGGATACCCTGCGCACCCGCATCGGCATGGTCTTCCAGCACTTCAACCTCTTCCCGGACCACACCGCGGAAGAGAACGTTGCCCTGGCCCTCTGGAGCGTCAAGGGCATGCCGAAGGCCCAGGCCATGGAACGCGCCCGGCGACGGCTCGCCGAGGTGGGCCTGGCCGAACGCGCCGACCACCGGCCACGCGACCTCTCCGGCGGCCAGCAGCAGCGCGTCGCCATCGCCCGTGCCCTGGCCATGGAACCCGAAGTCATGCTCTTCGACGAAGCCACCAGCGCCCTGGACCCCGAACTGGTCAAAGGTGTCCTGAACCTGATGGCGGGCCTGGGCCGCCGCGGCATGACCATGCTGGTGGTCACCCACGAAATGGGCTTCGCCCGCAAAGTCGCAGACCAGGTGGTCTTCATGGACGAAGGCGAAGTAGTGGAAGCAGGAACACCCGCCCAGCTCTTCGACAACCCCCGCAGCGAACGCCTCCAGCGCTTCCTCTCCGAGGTGCTGTGATGGCGGTGGCTGCAGCGGCACCCATCCGGACCGCCGTCGTCGGCTTTGGCATCTCCGGCAAGGTGTTCCACGCACCGCTGATCGCCGCCAACCCGGACTTCTCCCTCGATGCCATCGTCACCTCCCACCCGGGGCGGGCGGCCGAGGCGGCACGCCTCTACCCGCAGGCCCGGATCGTGGCGACGCCGGAGGAACTCTTCGCCGTCGCCGCGGACCTCGACCTGGTCATCCTCGGCACCCCGCCGCACACCCATTACGGGCTGGCGGCAACAGCCATCGCCCACGGGCTGAACGTGGTGGTGGACAAGCCGTTCGTCCCCACATCCGCCCTGGGCGGGGAGCTGATCAGCAGGGCGGCCGACGGCGGCGTGCAGCTTACGGTGTTCCAGAACCGCCGGTGGGACGCCGACTTCCTCACCCTGCGGAAGGTGCTGGCGTCCGGAGCACTTGGCGAGGTCGCCAGCTTTGAGTCGCGGTTTGAATGGTGGCGTCCGGAAGGCTTCGGGAACTGGCGGGACACGGTGTCCCTCGCCGAAGGCGGCGGCATCCTGCACGACCTCGGCGCGCACCTGATCGACCAGGCCATCGAGCTGTTCGGCCCGGTTGAACGGAGCTACGGCGAGACGGCCAACCGCGGGCCGCACCCGGACGCCGCGGACACGGAGGCCTTTGTATCCCTGCTGCACGCGTCCGGCGTCCGGACACGGCTCTGGATGAACGGCATGGCCGCCCAGGCCGGTGCCCGCTTCCACGTCCTGGGCTCCCGCGCGGGCTATACCAAGTGGGGCCTGGACGGCCAGGAACCTGCCCTCGCAGCAGGGGTGGTCCCGTCGGATCCGGCCTACGGACTGGAGCCCCAGGAACATTGGGGGCTCCTGGGGACCGACGGGGCCGCCGAACCCGTCGCCCCGGAACGTGGCGGCTACCCGCAGTTCTATGTGCAGCTGGCCGCAGCTTTGCGCGGCCAGGGGCCAGTGCCCGTGGATCCGGCCGGACCGCTCGAAGTCCTGAAGGTCATCGAGGGCATCCACGCCCTGGCCTGACGTACCCCCTTCCCTTCCGCGGGGCGCCGTCCGCGTCCTTCACCATCACGATTTCCCACAGAAAGGGACACCAATGTCCTTTGCAGCATCCACCAAGCGCGTCGCCGTCATCGGGGGCGGCATCCTGGGCGTCTCCACCGCCGTGCACCTGCTCCGCGAGGGAGCATCCGTCATCCTGCTGACCGAACGCGGCCTGGCCAGCGAAGCCAGCGGCCGCTCGCTGTCCTGGCTCAACTCCGCCGGTGAACGGTCCACCCCCTACCACCAGCTGCGGGTGGCCGGCGTGGACCGCTACCGCACCCTGTTCGCCGCGGACCCCAGCCGGGAATGGCTGCAGTTCGGCGGCGGACTGATGTGGAACGCCGGGGGGGAGCGCGCGGCCACCGAAGCCCGCCACGCCTACGAAAAGTCCATCGGCTACGACTCCAAGCTCGTTGCCCCGGAGGAGATCGCCTCCCTGACCCCCGGGATCGACGCCGGCGCCGTCCCCGAAAACGCCATCTTCAACCCCGGCGAAGGCTGGGTCAGCCTGCCGGACCTGATCGACTTCCTGATGGAGGAGTTCCACTCCCGCGGCGGCGAACTGGTCCTGAACGCGGGCAAGGCCTCCGTCATGGTGGAGGGTGGCCGTACCACGGGCGTGGAGACAGCGTCCGGCGGGACCTACCCGGCCGACGCCGTGCTGGTGGCCTGCGGCGCAGCGACGCCCGCCGTCGTCGCTCCTCTTGGTGTGCAGATTCCCAACGGTTCGCCGGTGTCCATGCTGGTGGTGACCAAGCAGGTCCAGCACCAGGTTGCCGCCGTGATGAACACGCCGCGCGCAGCCCTGCGGCCCAACCCGGGCGGCACGTTCGCCCTGGACCACGACTGGTATGAGGAGCACATCACCGAGCACGCCGATGGTTCATTCACCATCCCCGACGAGGTGGTCCAGGAACTGGCCGACGAAGCCTCCAAGCTCGTGGCGGGCAACCCCGAACTTAAGCCCGCCTCCTGGAAGATGGGCTACAAGCCGATCCCGGGCGACGGCGAACCGGTCCTGGGCGAACTGGGCCAGGTTCCCGGCTGCTTCGTGGCGTTCACCCACTCCGGGGCCACCCTGGGCCTCATCGCCGGTGAACTGCTGGCCGGCGAGATCCTGACCGGAAAGAAGCACCCCATGCTGGCCACCTTCCGGCCGGGACGCTTCTCCTAGTTCTCCGGCAGAGGGGCGGCGTCGTACTTTCCGGCCCGCCCCTTGGGTCCGGCCGGCTCAGGACCCCAGATGGCCTGTCAGGCGGCGGTGGAAGCCGGTACTGCGCTCATCGAGTCCCACAATGGCCACGGTGGCGCCGTGGTCCGCGTACTTGGTTTCGATCGAGTCCAGGGCGGCAACGGTGGAGGCGTCCCAGATCTGGGCGCGGCTGAGGTCGATGGTCACCGAGCCGGGATCGTCGGCGTAGGCGAAATGTTCCACCAGGTCGTTGCTGCTGCCGAAAAACAGCGGCCCCACCACCTCGTAGCGGACGCTGCCGCCGTCGCCGGCCAGGCTTCGCTCCACACTGATGACGTGGGCGACGCGGCGGGCGAACAGCACCATGGCGAGGATGACGCCCACCAGGACGCCATAGGCCAGGTTGCCGGTCAGGACCACGACGGCGACCGTGACGCCCATGACCAGCGTCTCCGGGATGGGCATCCGCTTCAAAGTGGACGGTTTGACGCTGTGCCAGTCCACGGTGGTGACCGCGACGACCATCATGACGGCGGCCAGGGCCACCATGGGGATCTGTCCCATGATGGAGCTCAGCCCGGTCACCAGGGCCAGCAGGAACAGTGCGGCCACGAACGTCGAAATCCGGGTGCGGGCCTGGCCGGTCTTCACATTGAGGACGGTCTGGCCGATCATGGCGCAGCCTGCGATGCCGCCGTAGAAACCCGCGAGGATGTTCGACACGCCAAGGGCCCAGGACTCGCGCCCCTTGTGCGAGGGCGTATCCGTGATGTCATCGACCAGTTTGGCGGTCAGCAGGGTCTCCATGAGGCCCACGAACGCCACGCTCAGCGCCGTGGGCAGGACCAGCTGGAACGTCTCCAGGGTGAACGGAAAGAGGAACGGCGTGATCCCGGGCATGGCGCCGGTGAGGGGCCCTTCGTCTGAGACGCTGGGTACGGTGAGGCCGGCGAGAATGACGATCGCGGTGACCACGACGATGGCCACCAGCGGTGACGGGACTGCTTTGGTGAAGCGCGGAAGGATAAAGATGATGGCGAACGTCAGGGCGAACAGGACGTAGGCCAGCCATGGAACGTTGATGACATGGGGCACCTGCGCCATGAAGATCAGCGCGCCCAGGGCATTGACGAACCCGATCATCACGGACCGCGGAATGAACCGCATCAGCCGGGCAAGGCCGGCCAGGCCAAAGACCACCTGGATCACGCCGGCCAGGAGCACGGCCGGCAGGACGTACTGGGTGCCGTGTTCGTGCACCAGTGGGGCGATCACCAGGGCCACGGATCCGGCTGCGGCCGTGACGACGCCGGGCCGTCCGCCGAGGACCGACATGGCCAGGGCCAGCACGATGGAGGCAACGAGGCTCACCATGGGATCCACGCCGGCCACGATCGAGAACGAAATGACCTCCGGGACCAGGGCCAGGGTGGTCACCATGCCGGCCAGGACTTCGCGGGACAGCTGCCGCGGGGAACGCAGCGCCGTGAGGACGGTGATCGGTTGCCGGATGGGGCGGGTGCGGTCGGCGACGGCCAAGGAGCGGCTCCAGGGAGTTGGCTCTGCGGAAAGAGCGGGTGGGCAACGTTTCTGCGCGCCACGCTGCGCACGGGTCCGGCGCTGCCGTGGAAGGCGAACTGCCGTGGAAGACAATGGGATGGAAAGGGAATGGGGCCGACGATCCGGCTGCCTTTCCAACGCTACCTTAGCTGTGTTGCCAAACTGTGGCGTTGCCGGGCAGCCGGGCCAAGGGCGGCCGTAAGCACGGCTGATAAAATGACGGGGTTGCAGGGCGGCCTTTTGAAGCTGGGGCGAGCAGTGCCGTAACAAGCTAGGGGACCAATATTCATGACGGCAGGCGGGTCACACCTCAGGACGTCGGAAAGCCGGCCGGGTGCTCCGGCTGACGCCTCCGCGCCCGCCAGGGGCCGTGCCTACGTGGCGACCCTCGAAGGTTTCGTCGGCGCCCTCATGATGTTTGTCGGCTCCATCGGTACGGGCTGGATCGCCAACGGATCGCCCATGATCCGGCAGCCGGTGGTGATCGCGCTCCGTACCGAAGGCTGGGGCGTGGCCGTTTCGACGGTCCTGCTGACCGCCGGCGCCATGCTCCTGATGCGTTCCTGGCTGCGCCTGGGCCAGCGGCTGGGGGACTGGGGCCAGTCGGCGCTGCGGTCCGTGGTGCTGGCCGTCTCCGCCTGGTCGCTGCCGCTGATGTTCTGTGTCCCGGTCTTTTCCCGTGACGTCTACGCCTATACCGGCCAGGGCAGGCTGGTGATGGAGGGCCAGAACCCGTACGAGGTGGGCATTTCCACCCTCAACAACTGGTTTGCCCTGGGCGCCGATCCCGCGTGGGCGGAAAACCGGACACCCTACGGGCCGTACTTCCTGTGGCTGGCGCGCGCCGTCGTGGGGCTGACCGGTGCCCAGCCCGATGCCTCGGTCCTGCTCTTCCGCCTCCTGGCGGGCATAGGCGTACTGCTCTGCGTCATCTTTGTTCCCAAGCTCGCCGAACTGCACGGCATCAACGGTGCGCGGGCACTCTGGATCTCCGTGGCCAACCCGCTGTTCCTTATCAGCTTCATTGCCAGCGCCCACAACGACGCCCTCATGGTGGGCCTCGCCGTCGCCGGCGTCTACTTCGCGGCCACCCGCAGGTACTTGGCGGGCATCCTTCTGGTCACCGCCTCCATCGGCATCAAGCCCATCACGGTCCTCCTGCTGCCCTTCATAGGGGTCATGTGGGCGGGCCCATCAGCCTCGTGGCCGCGGAAGTTCCTGATGTGGGGAGCGACGGCGGGCATCAGCTTCGGCGTGCTGGCCCTCAGCGGCATCCCCTACAACCTGGGCATCGGCTGGACCTGGGCCATCATGGACCCCACCCCGGGCTACACCGGTTATTCGCCGTCCGGCTTCATTGGCCAGCAGGTGGAGATGCTGGCCAACGCGCTGGGGCTGCCCGGCGGAACCCTGGCCACCTGGCTGCGGACCGGCATGAAGTGGGCGGCGATCGCCCTGGTCCTGCTGCTGATGTTCCGCGGCGACTACTCGCGGGCCGTGCGCCGGATGGCCCTGGCGTTCACCGCCGTCGTGATGCTTTCACCCATCATCCAGCCCTGGTACATCCTGTGGTTCCTGCCGTTCCTTGCCGTCACCGGCATCCGGGACGACTGGCAGATCCGCTCGCTCTACGTGGGCGTGACGTTCTTCGTGGTGTTCGGGGCCCAGGACCAGCTCTCCGTCTGGTCCTTCGTGGAACTGCCCATCGACGCGTCGTCGCTGGCGTTCTTCACGGCCCTGGCGTTCACGTTCTACCTGCTGGTCCTGGACGTGCACACCCGCAAACTGCTGATCGAAGGCAAGCCGCTGGACCTGGCCCGCAGCGGCTGGCAGTGGGCCATGGAGCGGCGGGCGGCGCGGCGTTCTGCCGCCGCCCAGGCCGCCGTCGACCGGACTGAAAGCCGCTGACCCTGGCCTGCTGGCCGCCGGGCCTGCCAGCCGTTAACCTGCTACGCTCCCGCCGGAACCTGCGCGGCCGTCTTGCGGCCCAGTTCGGCGGTGCGCTTCACCGACCACCAGAGCAGCACCACCAAAAGCACGTTGCGGGTGGTGAGGATGGCTGCCATCACCGGGTGGGCGTGGATCAGCGGGGTATAGAACAGCGGGTAGATCACGAACGTGGTCATCGCGATGCCCATCAGCAGGGCAGCGGGGACTTTCCAGCGCTCCCAGTCGTGAGTCAGGCCTGCGATGATCACGGGCGCAAGCCAGATGATGAACTGCGGCGAGCCCACCTTGTTGAAGACGATGAAGGCGGTGACCATCATGAGCGAGCCTTCGAGGAACAGCTCCTCACGTTCGGCGCCGCGCCGCATGGCACGGACCAGCAGGATGGCGGCAATGACGGCGGCGAGGACCAGCAGCGGCTGCATCAGGACAGCGGCGGTGGCGGCCCCGGGCCCGTAGACCTCGGTGGAGTTGATGGCCGTGTTGTCCGCCATCTTCGAGCCGGCGACGTGGAACACGCTCAGCCAAACCCACGGCGTGGAGAAGGTGGCCTCGAGCTGCATGCCGCGCTCGCCCTGGTTCAGGAGGAAGTCCATGATGTGCGGCAGGCCGCCGGTCAGCCAGGTGCCCAGGGCTACGGCGGCCGTCACGGCGGCGCCGGCGAGCACCACCTGGATGCGCTTGTGGCTGGCGATCACGATGGGAACCAGGACCGCCGCGGGCCACACTTTGATCCAGGTGGCGATGCTGAGCAGGACGCCGGCCGCGACGGGCCGTTCGGCGGCATAGAGCAGGGCAATCAGCACGATCGGCGCGGTAATACCCTCCACCCGGGCGAAGCTGAGGTAGCCCATGAAGACGGTGAAGAACAGCCACCACCAGGCCGGGGCGATGCCCGTGACCTTCCGCGGACCACGGGTCAGGTAGAGCAGGCCGACGGCGTTGAGCAGTGTGATGATCAGGAACCAGGCCAGCAGGTACAGGCTTGGCCCGGCGATGTTGGCGAGGAAGATGGGGATCTGCGCCAGCACGGGGTAGACCCAGGGGCTGATCTTGCCGGTCAGGTCCGCCGGGTTGTAGCCGGCCATGGCCCACTGCCGGTACTGCTCGGTGTCGCTGAACGTGTCCCCGTTCAGGAAGAAGGACGCCATCCAGCCCAGGAAATACAGATGGACGACGGCGAAGCCCCACCACACGCTGGACGGACGGGCGAACCAGTCCACCACCTTCGCCGGCAGGACTTTGCTGCGGACCGCCACCAGGCGGTCAAAGAACCTCGTGGAAATCTCAGGACTCCTTGAGCGCGGGGGCGGGCACGGCGGTCTTCCGGCCCAGGGAGTACAGGCGCCGGACGCTCCACAGGAACAGGACCACCAGCAGGACGTTCCTGATGGTCAGCACCAGGGCCATCCACGGGTTGTTGTGGCTGAGGGCGTCGTAGAACAGCGGGTAGATGAAGTACGTGGCCACGGCGATCGCGATCAGCATGGCGGCCGGGACGCGCCATTCGCGCCAGCTGTGCGCCAGGCCTACCGCGACGGCGGGGCCCAGCCAGACCATGAACTGTGGGGACCCAACCTTGTTGAACACCACGAAGGCGGTGGCCAGCGTGAGGGCGGCGGCCAGGAGCAGTTCGGTGCGGTCCACGCCGCCGGCCACCTTGTGCTGCTTGCCGTTGTGCAGGGCCCAGAAGGTCAGCCCGGCCACCAGCAGGGCGGCCAGGACCAGCAGGGGCTGCATCAGCACGGACATGGTGGCGGTGCCGGGGCCGTCCACCTGCATGGAGTTGATGTCCGTGTTCATGTACATCCGGGAGCCGCCCACGTTCAGGACGGAGAGCCAGAGCCAGGGCGTGGTGAAGGTGGCTTCGAGCTGCATGCCGCGGTCGCCCTGCTGAGTGAGGAAGTTCAGCAACTTGGGGACGCTGCCCAGGGCTGCTGCCAGCGCAACGACGCCCGCCGTCGCCGCAATTCCTGCCAGGACCACCAGCAGGCGGTTCTTCACCACCGCGAACAGGGCCAGCATGATGGCGGCGGGCCAGACCTTGACCCACGTGCCGATGGCCAGCAGGACCGAGGCGATGAAGGGTCGCTTCACGCCGTAGGCCAGGGCCACCAAAACCAGGGGGGCCGTCAGGCCGTCCACACGGGCGAAGCCAAGCCAGCCCATCAGGAAGGTGAAAGCCAGCCACCACCAGCCGGCCGGAATGGCCTGGTTGTCGCGGCCGCGTTCAGTCAGTTTCAGCAGCGCCCAGCCGTTGAGGAGCGTGGTCATGAGGACCCAGAGGAAGAAGAACGGTCCAGGCCCCGCCAGGCCGGCGATGGCCATGGGGATAAGCGCCAGGATGGGGTAGACCCAGGGACTGGGGCCGCCGCTCAGGTTCGCGTCGTTGAAGCCGGCCATGGCCCACTCGCGGTAGATGAAGGTGTCGCTGAAGGCCTCGCCCCGCAGGGACAGCGACGCGGCGAAGACCAGAAAGACCAGGTGGACCACGATGAAGCCGCCCAGCAGGCCGCGCCCGGTGTTCAGCCCGCGCCGGACCGGAGCGGGGAGGATGACATTGCGGATCCGGGTGAGATTTCCGAAGAGAGCGTCGGTGGAAATGGCGGAATCCTTGTCAGGTCGTTGCACAGTCAGCGGTCGCGCAAAAATGGCTCGGGTCATGCCGCGAAGCGGGTGTCAGGGGCACTGGAGGCCTAAAATACCGGCTTCCACTCCCGTCCAACTCTAATTCACGGCACCTTGCCACCGATAATTGTCAGGACAAAGGAGGACATGCGGGCCTCTGACCTGCAGCGTTTATCTAAAGTTGCTGGCCCATGCAAGCTCAGGCACCATGGTTCGAGGCGCTTCGGCGCCCACCGCCTATGCAGCCAGGGGGAGCGCTGGGCGGCGTTGTGCCCATCCACCCCTAAAGACATAAGGCAACACCATGAACTTCCCGCTCACCCTCACCGTGTCCGACCGCCAGAGCATGGACAGCGAGCTCGACGCCGCTGTTGCAGCCGCCAAGGCCCACGCGCTCACCGGCAGGCGCCACGGGATTTTGGTGACCCGGCACGGCGTTGACAAGTTCACGGTCGACCTCAGCGAGGCAGTTCCCTTCGGCCTCACCCGGGAGTGCCAGGCCTGGTAGGCCCCAGCCCGGCCGGGGGAAGGCGGTCCCGGCTCAGCTGCCCGAACTGTCCCCTTCGCCGGACACGCGGTTGCTGCGCTGCTGCAGCCTGTCGATGTGTTTTGACGCCTCCGCCTTGCTCAGGTCTGCGGGAAGTTCCTCCCCGGCCTCCCGCGCCAGCGTATCGAGGTAGCTGCGCTGCGCTGCCGTCATGGGTTCGTCACCTGTCACCCAGTCTTCCGGATCCCTGTTAAGGCCTGCATTGGGCTCGGGTTCGGGGCTGCCGATGGTTTCCTGGTTGCTCTCGCTCATGCAACCGAGTCTAGGACGGGCCGCCGACATTCGGCAGGAACCGGCAGTCCTGATGAATAACCAGCTCAATCCTGGAAACGTTGCTTTGGTAGGCAAAACCAAACAATTGACCAGGAGGATGACGTGACGGACAGCAAACTCAATGTGGCGGTGCTGGGGACCGGAATCATGGGGGCGGCCATGGCCCGGAACATTCTCCGCGCCGGCCACCGGGTGTGGGTGTGGAACCGGGACCCGGCAAAGACGGAACCGCTGGCCGAAGAAGGAGCCACGCGCGCAGCAGACCCTGCCGGGGCCGTGGCGGCGGCCGACGTTGTCCTGACCATGCTCTATGACGCCGCGGCTGTTGACCAGGTCATGCGGCAGGCCCGGCCCGGCGTCAAGGCAGGAACGGCCTGGATCCAGTCCACAACGGTGGGCGTGCAGGACGTCCCGGCCGTGGCAGCTCTTGCCGCGGAACTTGGCCTTGACCTGGTTGAGGCCCCCGTTTCAGGCACCCGCGCGCCCGCCGAAGCGGGCCAGCTGCTGGTACTTGCCGCTGCCCCGGAGCCTGTGCGCCAGCGCGTTGCTCCGGTCCTGGACGCCATCGGGGCCCGCACCATCTGGACAGGCGACGACCCGTCCGCCGGTTCGGCGGCCCGCCTCAAGCTCGTGGTCAACAGCTGGGTCATCGCCGCCTCCAATGCCGCCGGCGAAGCGGTTGCCCTTGCCCAGGCGCTGGGTGTCGATCCCGGGCAGTTCCTTGACGTGGTGGACGGCGGCCCCCTGGACCTTCCCTACCTCCGGATGAAGATGGACCTCATCCTGAACGACACACTTGAACCAGCTTCCTTTGCGGTGGACACCGCCTGCAAGGACGCCCACCTCATTGTCGATGCCGCCGCCGAACACGGCCTGAAGCTTGACGGCGCTGAAGCGTTCGCGGCCAGGCTGGACCGGGTGGCCGGCCAGGGACGCGGCAAACAGGACATGGCTGCCGCCTACTACGCGGGCCGGTAGGCCGCCAAACCCCGCCAATCCGCCGGGATAGCGCTTGCCCGTTGACGTTGCGTACGTCACGTCCTATAGTTGGTGAATCGATTCAAGAGCTGCCTTCCGGTCCAAGAGACCGGCGCAGACAACCCCCCTGAACACCTGCTTCAGCCAGCAGTTCCGGTTTCCTTGCCAATGAAGACGAAGGACAAGACATGAGCACCACCCCAACCCGCGTGCCCCTCACCAGCCAGGGTGCTGGAACCGGTTCGCGGGACCCCAGGAAAGCCGCGATGAGCGGCTGGATCGGAAGCGCCCTGGAGTACTACGACTTTGCGCTGTACTCGCTGGCCGCCACACTGGTCTTTCCCGCCATCTTCTTTCCTTCGGAGAACCCCACCGTTGGAATCATCGCCTCCCTCGCAACATACGCCGTCGGGTATGTTTCGCGCCCGGTAGGCGCGGTGGTCCTGGGCGCCTACGGTGACCGGCACGGCCGCAAGAAGGTCCTCGTCTTCGTCATGCTCCTCATGGGGTTCGCCACGTTCGCTGTCGGCCTGCTGCCCACCTACGGGCAGGTGGGCCTCCTGGCCCCGGCCCTCCTGGTGGTCCTTCGCCTCATCCAGGGCTTCGCCGTTGCCGGCGAACTGGGCGGGGCCAGTGCCATGATCGTTGAGCACTCTCCGGACGCCCGGCGCGGATTCTTTGCCAGCTTCAGCCTCCAGGGCACCCAGGTGGGCTCCATCCTGGCCACCGCCGTCCTGCTCCCGCTTGCCGCCGTCCTGCCGGCGGACCAGTTCGGCTCCTGGGGCTGGCGCATCCCCTTCCTGCTCAGCGCCGTCGTGATCCTGGCGGGCTACTTCATTCGCCGGCGGGTCCAGGAACCGCCCACCTATGTTGCCCAGTCCGGCCAGTCGGAGGCCAGGCGTTTCCCGCTCGTCGAGCTCCTGCGCACCCGCCCCGGCGTCCTGGTCCGCTGCGTCGCGATGACCTTTACCAATGTGATCGGCATGGCCACCCTGATCTTCGGTGTTTCCTACGCCACCCAAAAGGGCTATGGCAACGGCTTCTCCAGCAGCGAGTTCCTCTGGGTGACGCTCGTGGCCAACATCGCCGCGGTGGTGACCATCCCGCTGTTCGGCGCGCTGTCCGACAGGATTGGCCGGCGGACGCTCATGGCAGCCGGCGGCGTCATCGGCGGCGCGCTGGTGGGTGGCTACCTCTGGGCAATTGAGCAGGGAAGCCTGCCGCTGGTCTTCGTTTGTGTGGTGGTCGTGCAGGGCATCTTCTTCCAGATGTGGAACGCCACCTTCGCCACGTTCTTCCAGGAGCAGTTCCCCATGCGGATCCGCGTGACCGGCTTTGCCGTTTCCCAGAATATCGGGCTCATGATCGCCTCCTTCTTCCCGAGCATTTTCACCGCGATCGCACCCCCGGGTTCCGCCAACGTCCCGCTGACCATCGGCCTGACCACCCTCGGCATCTGCCTCGTCTCCGCCGTGGCCACCATGCTTTCCTCGGACACCAGGGGGACCTCGCTGCAGGACCTCGAAGCGCAGAAGGCGGGGCGTCCCTAGGCGGGCGGCACCAAACCCAGGGCCGACGACGGCGGGACGTCCCGCCGTCGTCCGTTCCCCGGATGCCCGGCAGGGAAGTCCCTGCCGGGCAATTTTGTGCGCGGGCACCCGCCGGTACCTGCCTGGAAGCGCGCTGTATAGATGTATACAAGTATGATTCCTGGTGGAGGTGCATCTTGCCCGAAACGCCAGCCCGGAACACCGGAGCACATGTTGTCTACGCCGAACTGAAGCGGCGCATCCTTGCCCTGGAGCTGAAGCCGGGGGAGCGGATCTACGAGCCTGCCATGGCTGCGGCGCTCCACGTCAGCCGCACACCCCTGCGCGAGGCGGTGCGGCGGTTGATTTCGGAAAGCCTGCTGGAACAGCAGCCCACGGGGGCCGTGCTGGTGCCCGCGCTGGACGAGGCGGCCATGTCCGACCTCTTCGAAGTCCGCGCGGCCATGGAGTCCCTGATGGCACGCAACGCCTGCCTCAAGGCGACGGCAGCGGACATCGAGGTGCTGCGCGGCATCCTCGCCCGCAACGCCGCCATGGTGGGGTTCGCCGATGATGCAATGCAGCAGGGGATGTCGCTGCACGCCAAGATCGCGCAGATGGCGGGCAACGCCTGGGCGCGCCGCTTCCACGGCCAGATCACGGGCCATATGGAGCGGTACCGGCACTTCACCAACAGCACCCAGGAGCGGCGCGACCAGGCCCTGGTCCAGCACCGCGCCTTGGTGGAGGCCATCGCCGCCGGTTCCCCCGACGAGGCAGCGGGCATCGCCTTCGAGCACGTGATGGCGGCCCGGGACGCAGCCCTCCGGGCGATGTCCGGCAACGCGCAGGCCGGCAATCCCCCGGCCGGCGACGCCGCCGCCGGCGCATGATCGGCGAACTCGGGCGCCGCTCCGCCACCGCACTCCTGCTCCATTCGGCGCTGATCCAGGCGGTCACCTTCCTGGTCCGGCCTGCGGCCACCTACCGCGCCCTGGAGCTTGACGTCCCCGACTTCGCGCTGGGCCTGCTGGCCGCCAGCTACGCGGTCTTTCCGCTGCTGCTCGCGGTTCCCACGGGCGGCCTGGTGGACCGTCTGGGTGAGCGGCGGCTGATGGGGATCGGGTCCGCCGTCGTGCTTGCCTGCTCGGTCTTCCTGCTCCTGTGGGGATCGTCCATTGCCGCGCTGGTGGTGGGCACCGCGCTGCTGGGCGCCGGCCAGCTCGCCTGCGTAGTGGGGCAGCAGGCCGTCGTGGCCAATAACGCCGCCCCGTCCCGGATGGATTCGGCCTTCGGCTACCTGACCTTCGCCGCCTCCCTGGGGCAGGCGCTGGGGCCGCTGGCGATTTCCCTGGTGGGCGGCGCCACCGTCCGGCCCGACACCCAGGCCATCTTCCTGCCGGCCGTGTGCATGGGCCTGGTGCTGTTCGCGTCCACCTTCGCGGTCTCGGCCCAGGTCAGCGGCGGGAAGCGGAAGGCGGTCGCCGCCGGCGGCAGTGCGGGCGGTGCCATGGCGCTCCTGAAGACACCCGGCGTGGCCCGCGCCCTTGCCACGAGCGCAACCGTGCTGGCCGTGGTGGACCTGACCATGGTCTACCTGCCCGCGCTTGGCGCCGACCGGGGGCTCACGGCCGCAACGGTGGGCGCCATGCTGACCGTCCGCGCCGTGTTTTCCATGGTCTCCCGGCTCCTGCTGGGCCGGGTTTCCCGGAGGATTGGCCGGATGCGGCTTCTCGTGGTGAGCCTGGCGCTGTCCACCGTTGCGCTGGCGGCGGCGGCGGTCCCCATGCCGGCGTGGCTGCTCTTTATGGTGATGGCCGTGCTGGGCCTGGGCCTTGGCATCGGCCAGCCGCTGACCATGTCCTGGCTTTCGGCGCAGGCACCGGCCGGGCAACGCGGCCGGGCACTGGCCCTGCGCCTCGCCGGCAACCGGGTGGGCCAGGTGATGCTGCCCAGTGCCATCGGCGTGGTTGCCGCGGGGC
>NZ_JARFXU020000014.1:0-71113 GCF_029581595.2 Arthrobacter sp. NQ7
CGCGGCAGCGCTGCCGTCCTGACCGGTGCCCTGCTGATCGGCTCCCTGGCCGCCTGCGGCGGCGGATCCAGCCAGGCCTCCGCCAAAGCCGATACCAGCAGCATCACGCTGGCCATCGACAGCGACTCGGCCTCCTTCGGCTACGACCCGTTGCGCGTCTCCGCAGCGCAGCGCCAGTTCTTCGAAGGCCTCTACAACAGCCTCATGACCCTGCAACCGGACGGTTCCACGGGACCAGGCCTGGCCAAGGAGTTCACTTACAACGCGGACAAAACAGTCCTGACGCTGACCCTCAAGGACGACGTCACGTTCACGGACGGCTCCAAGCTCGACGCCGCACTGGTCAAGGCCAACCTGGACCGCCGCTCCGATCCAGCACTGAGCGCCTACTCGGCCGTCGCCAAGGGCGGCGCGCAGGAAATCACCTCGGTGGACGTGGTGGGCCCCACCCAAGTGTCCCTGACGTTCGCCAAGCCGCAGCCGGGATTCGAGAAGAACCTGGCCTCCACCACCGGGATGATCGTGGGAAAGAACGGTGTCACGGACACCGCCAGCCTGGCGGCCACCCCTGACGGTTCCGGCCCGTACACCTTGGACCCCTCCACGGTGAAGGGCAACAAGTACGTGATGGTGAAGAACGACAAGAGCGCCGACGCATCCAAGTACGCCTATAAGAAGGTGGTTTTCAGTGTGGTGCTGGATCCGCAGGCCCGGGCCAACGCCCTCGTGTCCGGCCAGGCGGACGTGGCCATGCTGACCTCGAACACGGTTGACTTCGCCAAGTCGAAGGGCGTCGGCGTCACCCAGATCGGCGGCACCGTCAACACCATGATCTCCTTCGACAAGATCGGCAAGACCGCCCCGGCGTTCGCCCAGGAGAAGGTCCGGCAGGCCATCCAGTACGCCGTCAACCGCCAGGCCCTGGTGGACGCACTGCACAAGGGTGATGTCCCGGCCTGGAACGCCCTCCCCAAGGATTCGGCGGGCTTCACCAAGGACCTTGAAACCGAGTTCGCGTACAACCCGGACAAGGCCAAGAGCCTGCTGGCTGAGGCAGGCTACCCCAACGGCTTCGAGTTCACCATCATCGCCGGCGCCCAGACCCAGACGGACCTGCAGGCCGTCCAAAAGGACCTCGCCGCCGTCGGCATCACCATGAACGTGAAGATGGCCGCGTCAACGGACGAAGCCTTCGCCGCCGTCGCCACCACGCCCCTCGGCTACGCACCGCTGAACTGGGACAACCCCGTCGGCGTGATGTACGGCGTGGTCCTCAACGGCTTCACCAACGTCCAGAAGGCCACCGATGACCAGCTCAGCGCCGCCACCGGCGAACTGGCCGCAGCCAAGGACGACGCCGCCGCCAAAACAGCCGCCACCAAGCTGAACACCCGCCTGGTGGAGTCCGGCTGGATGATCCCGCTGTACGAGGCCCTCACCAACCAGGGCTACAACACCAAGAAGGTGGCCCCGGTGAAGTTCGCCGGCACCAACGCCTACCCGCTCCTTTCGTCCTACACCCCGGCGAGCTAACACCCGCACCATCCCGCCGGGTGCTCCCCGCCAAGGGGAGTGCCCGGCGGGACGGGCCTGACCGATGGAGGTCACCATGGCACTATTCATCACTAAGCGCCTGCTGATGGCGCTGGCCACCGTGCTGGTGGTTGCGGTGCTGGCATTCCTGCTGGTGCACGCAATGCCGGGCAGCCCCGGGGCCGTGTCCCTCGGCGCCGGCGCCTCCCAGGAAGCCATCGACGAGGTCAACCAGCGGCTGGGCTGGAACGACCCGCTCCTCACTCAGTTCTTCACCTGGCTCGGTTCCGCGGTCCAGGGCGACCTGGGCATCTCGCTCATCGATGGCCGCTCCGTCAGCGCAGACCTGGCGAGCCGGTTGCCTGTCACCGCCTCCCTTGCCGCCGGTGCCACCATCCTCAGTGCCGTCCTGGGCATCGCCCTTGGCGTCACCGCGGCCGTCCGCGGGGGACTGCTGGACCAGGCCATCGGCGGCTTCGTCGGCCTCCTGGTTGCCCTGCCCGCGTTCTGGGTGGGCGTCCTCTTCGTCTACCTCTTTGCCGTCCAGTCCTCCATCTTTCCCGCCACCGGCTACGTCCCGTTCGAGGTCTCCCCGCAGGACTGGGCCCTGTCGCTGGCGCTGCCGGTAATCACCCTGGCCGTGGGCGGTGCGGCGTTCATCGCCCGGCAGACCAGGGCCTCCATGCTCGAGGCCCTGCAGCAGGAGCACATCCGAACGCTGCGTGCCACGGCCACCCCCACCTGGAAGATCCTCTACGTCCACGCCCTGCGCTACGCCAGCCTGCCCATCGTGGCCGGCATCGCCCTGCAGTTCATCGGCCTGTTCGGCGGCTCCGTCATCGCCGAGCAGCTGTTCGCCATGCCCGGCCTGGGCCAGGCCGTCCAGACCTCGGTCAGCACCCATGACGCCCCCGCCGTCCAGGGCGTGGTGGTCATCGCCACCGTGGTGGTGGTCGCCGTCAACCTGGTGCTGGAGCTGGCCACCAAGTTCCTCGACCCGAAGTTGCGTGCCTCATGATCCCTTCAATGGCTCCGGCCCCCGCAGACCAGGCAGAAACCACGACGGCGGCAGCGGCTCCCGCGCGCAACGCCGGCAGGGCGGCCATCACCAGATTTTCCCGGCACCGGCTGTTCACCTCGCCCAGCGCCGTAGCCGGCCTCGTCTGGCTCGCCGCGCTCGTCACCGCGTCGCTGACCGCACCGCTGTGGCTGCCCTTCAAAACCGAGGACCAGGACTTCACTGCCGTCCTCTCCGGCCCCACCGCCGCGCACTGGCTGGGAACCGATGAACTGGGCCGCGACATCCTCAGCCGCATCTTCGCCGCGGCGGTCGGCACCCTCGGGACCTCAATGCTCACGGTCATTGTCGGCGTCACACTTGGCACCATCCTGGCCATGGCTGCCGCCGGTGCGGGTGAACGGACCGAAGGCGTGATCAGCCGGGTCACCGAGGTCATGATGTCCCTGCCGGGCACGGTGATCATCCTGGCCGTGATCGGCGCGGTGGGAACCAACATCCCCGTGGTCATGGCCATCCTTGGCATCCTGATGTCCGCCGGCATCTACCGGGTAATCCTGGGCCAGGCCAAGTCGCTGCAGTCCCAGCTCTATGTGGACGCCGCCAAGGTGGACGGCGCCGGCCCGCTGCGCATCAGCCTCCGCCACGTCCTGCCCGGGCTGGCCAACACCATCGTGGTCCAGGCGGCACTCATCTTCGCCGTCGGCATGCTCATCCAGGCCGGCCTGGCCTTCATCGGCTTCGGGCCGCCCATCCCGCAGCCCAGCTGGGGCGGAATGATCCAAGGCGCCTCCCAGCATGTCTACGACGCCCCCTGGATGATGGTGCCCACCGGTGCCGTCCTGGCCCTCACCGTCCTGTCCGCCAATGCCATCGGCAACGCCCTGGGCAAGGCCCCCAACGCCGCCGCGCCGCACCTGCCCTCGGCTGCCGCACGCCGGCAACGCGCCAAGGCAGTCGCAGCCATCGCGGCAGCCGCACCCGTCCATGCCGCGGAGGACGGCGCCCCGGGCGGACGCGCAGCCAGGGGGACGCTCAGCGTCCGCAACCTCTCGATCGGCGTCGACAACGGCGTCCGGCTCGTCACCGACGTCTCCTTCGACGTCGAACAGGGCACGGTCCTGGGCCTTGTGGGGGAGTCCGGCTGCGGCAAGACCATGACTGCGCTGTCCCTGCTCGGACTGCTGCCCTCCGGCGTTTCCGTCACCGGCGGACAAATCCTCTGGAACGGCAGGAACCTTGCCGCCACCACGGACAAGGACATGGAATCCGTCCGCGGCCGCGAGATCGCCCTGATCAGCCAGGAGCCCATGCGCGCCCTGGACCCGATGTTCACCGTCGGCTACCAGCTCACTGCCACCATCCGCCGGCTCCGCGGAACGGGCAAGGCCGAGGCCCGCAAGGAAGCGCTCAGCCTGCTGGAGAAGGTGGGCATCGTTGATGCTGCCCGGATCCTGAAGACCTATCCGCACCAGATCAGCGGCGGCATGGCGCAGCGTGTGGCGATCGCCCTCGCGCTGTCCGGCAAACCGAAACTGCTGGTGGCGGACGAACCCACCACTGCCCTGGATGTCACGGTCCAGGCCGAGATCCTGTCCCTGCTCCGTGCACTGGTGAAGGACACCGGCATGTCCGTGGTCATGGTCACCCACGACCTTGGCGTGGTGGCGGACATCTGCGACCAGGTGGCCGTGATGTACGCAGGGCAGGTGGTGGAAAACGGCAGGACCGCGGCCATCCTGGACAGCCCCCGCCACCCCTACACACTGGCCCTGCTGGCCGCGGACCCGCACGCCAACCATGCAGACGACATGCCGGAACGCCTCGCCACCATCAGCGGCCAGGTGCCGCAGCCCAAGGACTGGCCCACCGGCTGCCGTTTCGCCGCCCGGTGCCAGTTTGCCGGCTCCGCCTGCCTCGAACCCGTCCCGCTGCTGCCCTCCGGCGCGGGAGAAGGCCTGGTGCGGTGCGTGAAGGCGGACCAGCTCGCCGTCGAAGGCATGGACTGGCTGGCCACGGACATCCCGGCCTCCCGCCTGCTCGAGGTCAGCCCCCAACAGACGCTACTCACCGAAAAGGACATGGCATGAGCACCGCAGTCACGGAACGCGCCGGTTCCACGCCGGCCACCGCCGTCCCCATGCTTGAGGTCAAGGATCTGGTGGTCCGCTACGGCCGGGGACGGAAGGCAGCCGCCGCACCCGCCGCCGTCGACCGCGTCAGCTTCAGTATCGCCCCCGGTGAAACGGTGGGCCTGGTGGGGGAATCCGGCTCCGGCAAGTCCACCATCGGGAAGGCGATCCTCGGCCTGCAGAAAGTTTCCGGCGGCACCATCAGCTACCAGGGCCGGGACATCACCTCCGCTACCGCCGCCCAGCGCCGGGACCTGGGCGGGGAACTGCGGGCCGTCTTCCAGGACCCCAACTCCTCCCTGAACCCCCGGAACACCATCGGCACCTCCCTGGCCGAACCCCTGCGCCTGCGCGGCATCGCCGCTGCGGAGGCCCGGGTGAAAGCGGAGGACATGCTGGAGCGGGTGGGCCTGCCGCGCGAGGCCGTGGACCGGTACCCGAGCCAGTTTTCCGGCGGCCAGCGCCAGCGCATCTCCGTGGCCCGCGCCCTGATCTGCGATCCCCGGCTGGTGGTTTGCGACGAGGCCGTCAGCGCCCTTGACCTCTCCACCCAGGCGCAGGTCCTCAACTTGCTGGCCGATCTCCGCGACGAGCGGGGCCTCAGCTACCTGTTCATCGCGCACGACATTGCCGTGGTGCAGTTCCTGGCCCAGCGTGTGGTGGTCCTGTACCGCGGCCAGGTGATGGAGAGCGGACCGGCCGCCGCCGTCACCGAAAACCCGCAGCACCCCTTCACCCAGGCCCTCGTGGCCGCCTCACCGGTGCCCCGCCCTGCCGAGCAGGCGGCGCGCCGTGAGGCCCGGGAATCGCTGGGTGTCCGCACGGGTGCCGCCGCCGTGCCTGCGCCCGGGGGCTGCCCCTTCCGGCTCCGCTGCCCGCTGGCCACCGAGCTGTGTGCCACCGAACGGCCGGCGCTGCGCCGCGTTGGCGCGGCGGACGTCGCCTGCCACTATGCCTAGTACCTTTGCCTCCACTCCAGAACGGACCACCTCATCAATGACTTCCACACCCTGGCTCGCCGCCATGATCACCCCCGGGCAGGACTTCGACGGCGCCCCGCGCCTCCGCAAGGAGTTCACGCTCGGGGAGGGGCACGGCGGCGTGGTGAAGGCGACGCTGCGCGCCACCGCCCTCGGCATCTACGAGGCCTGCATCAACGGCACGCCAGTGGGGGAGGATGTCCTGAGCCCGGGCTGGAGCTCCTACGAGTGGCGGCTCCGGTACCGCACCTACGACGTCACCGCCCTGGTGGGACCCCGCACCGTCGTTGGTGCGGAGCTGGGCAACGGCTGGTACCGCGGCAGGCTGGCGTGGCACGGCATGTCCAACCTCTACGGTTCCGAGCTGGGTTTCCTGGGCCAGCTGGACATCGAGTTCGAAGATGGCCACGTTCAGTCCGTTGGCACCGACGCCAGCTGGCAGGCCGGTCCGTCGGCCACCACTTTCAACGACCTGTACGACGGGCAGACCATCGACGCCCGGAAGGCTGTCCACGGCTGGGCGGAGCCCGGCTTCGCGCCCGGTACTGACTGGACCGGCGTGCGTACCCTGGCGTTCGACGCCGACCGGCTGGCTGAGCCGGTGGGCCCGCCTGTGGTGCGTGCCGGCGTCGTGCATCCCGTGGAAATCTTCACCTCGCCAAGCGGCAAAACGCTGGTGGACTTCGGCCAGAACCTGGTGGGCTGGCTCCGGTTCACCGTCCAGGGGGAGGCCGGGCAGGCCATCAGCGTGCGGCACGCCGAGGTGCTGGAGGACGGCGAGCTTGGCGTCCGGCCGCTGCGGTCGGCCAAGGCCACGGACACCTTCATCCTTTCCGGCGGCCGGGACGTCTTCGAACCCACCAAGACCTTCCACGGCTTCCGCTATGCCGAAATCACCGGCTGGCCCGGGGAGCTCACGGAGGAGGACCTCGAAGCCGTGGTGGTCCACTCCGACCTGGAACGCACCGGCACGTTTGAGTGCTCCAACGGGCTCGTGAACCAGTTGCACCGCAACATCGTCTGGGGCCTGCGCGGCAACTTCCTGGACCTGCCCACCGACTGCCCGCAGCGCGACGAGCGGCTGGGCTGGACCGGCGACATCGGCGTTTTCACCCCCACTGCGGCGTTCCTTTACGACGTCAAGGGCTTTTTGCAGGACTGGCTCCTGGACCTGGCAGCCGAGCAGAAGGCGCAGGACGGGCTGGTTCCCATCACCGTGCCGGACGCCCTCAAGTACTGCCCTCAGCCGCCGGAATTCCCGGCCCCGGAGTCGTCGGCGCTCTGGAGCGAGGCGTCGGTCTGGGTGCCGTGGGCGCTCTGGGAAGCGTACGGGGACCTCGGCGTGCTGCGGAACCAGTACGAATCCATGGCAGCGCACACCCGTCGCGTGGAGGGCCTGCTCTCACCGTCCGGGCTGTGGGATTCCGGCTTCCAGTTCGGCGACTGGCTGGACCCTGATGCCGCGCCGGACCAGCCGTGGGCAGCCAAGGCGGACACCGCCGTCGTGGCCACCGCTTGCATGTACCGGACCGCGCGCCTCACCGCGCAGACGGCCGGACTCCTGGGAAAGCACGACGACGAGGCCCACTTCGAGGCGCTCGCCGCCCGGGTGCGGGCAGCCTTCGCCGAACACTACGTGGGTGCCGGTGGCACCATCCGCAGCGACTGCACCACCGTCTACGCGCTGGCCATCGCCTTCGACCTCCTGGCCACCACGGAGTTGAGGGAGTTTGCCGGCAACCGGCTGGCGGAACTGGTGCGGGACAACAACTACAGGGTGTCCACGGGGTTCGCGGGCACGCCGTTCATCACCCACGCCCTCACGGACACCGGACACGTGGACGAGGCTTACCGGCTCCTGCTGGAGGAGGGCTGTCCGTCCTGGCTGTACCCGGTCACCATGGGTGCCACCACCGTCTGGGAACGCTGGGATTCCATGCTCCCGGACGGCACCATCAACCCCGGGCAGATGACCAGCTTCAACCACTACGCCCTGGGCGCCGTGGCGGACTGGATGCACAAGGCCATCGGCGGCATCCGGCCCCTGGAACCGGGCTACGCCCGGGTGCTCATCGCGCCACAGCCGGGGGAGGGGATTGACTGGGCACGGACCTCCCTGAAGACACCGCACGGCCAGGTCCGGGTGGAATGGAAGGTCGACGGCGGCGGGTTCCTGCTTGAGGCGACCGTGCCTGAGGGGGTGGCGGCCGACGTCGTGCTTCCGGACGGTGCCCGGCACGCCATTGCTGGCGGGACGCACCGTTTCGCCGCGGCATTGGGCGCCCTGGCGACATAGCGAAAGCTGCTCCGGGCCCGGAAGAAGGCGTCCGGGCCAGGTGCGCAGCCACCGCTTATCTGCGACGATGTCCAAAACATCGTCGCCAGGAGGACTCATGCCGTACACCGTGGATTTCAAGGACGTCTCGACAGTCGGTTTGGAATCATCACCGGTGGCGGATGCCTTGGCCGGGCTGCGAGCCAACGAGGCCCGCTACTACAAGAACAAGTACGGCCACGATTTCACCACCACCCCTGCCCAGGACGCGCCCGAACTGCTCGAGTACGTGAACACCATCCTTAAGTCGGAGCGGGACCTGGTCATCGCCGCCAAGCCGCTCGAGGTGTCGTCCTTCGAAGTGGACGGCCTGCGGATGACGTACGTGTTCTACGAGTCCGGGCTGTCCATCAACGTCATGTACAGCATCGAGGACGGCGGCAAACGGGCTGTGGGCTTCAAGCTATCGGACGGGATGGAGGTCCCCGGGGAATTGGCAGCCAGCTTCAAGTTCGCTCGCCAGAAGTCCAAGCTCGCCGGCACCATCCGCGGCTCGTACTTCGTGATCAAGGGCGAGTACTGAACACTGCCGGCAGGGACTGAACCACCGGCGGACGCCGTGGGTCAGGCTGCCCGCGTCGGTTCGACGACGGCCAGCTGGCCGGTGGTGTCCGGAACGCCGGGGAGTTGCACCGGTGAGGCCTCCGCCTTCCTGGTCAAGCCGCCGGCCCTCAGTCGGAAGAGCGCCGTGGCGGAAATCAGGAGCCAGGCCACATTCGTTACCACCGACGGCCATGCCTCGTGAACCGCGCCGTTGGCAATAAATGCGCACGCGCCGAGGAGATTTGCGGCCTGGAAGCCCTTGCCGGCCTTGAGCCACCCCATGGAAACGGCAAGGAAGGCGCTGAGAATCACGACCGCGCCGGCCCAGCCCGCAATTTCCAGCATCAGTTCCATGACTGCCTCCCAACACCCCGCCCGGCCGGCCTTCCGGCCCTTCATTCGCAATTATTGGGGCCCGCCTGCCTTTAGTTCAATTGCTTTTTTCTGAAGCTGTGGTTTAGAACTACTTAATATGGACCTGGATCCCCGCCGCGTGCGCGTACTTCTTGCCGTCGCCCGCTCGGGCGGTGTCCTCGCAGCCGCCGATGAACTGCGCATTACGCCCTCCGCCGTATCCCAGCAGCTCAGCAAGTTGGAGGATGAAACGGGGCACGCCCTGGTGCTGCGCACACCAAAAGGGTCTGTGTTGACCCCTGCCGGCCTGGCCATTGCCGAAGCGGGAGAAGAGATCGAACGCGCCCTCAGCGTGGCCCTTGCCCGGATGGAAGGCGGGGCCACCGTGGAAGGTGTGGTGCGCGTGGGCGGGTTCACGAGTTTCGTCCGCACTGTCGTCATACCGCGCCTCCCCGGATGGCGCCGCCAGTACCCGCAGTTGCAGATCCATATCGTGGAGGACGACTTCCCCGTCCTGATGCGGTTGCTGCGGCAGCGCCAGCTCGACGCCGTCGTGGTGGAACTTGATTCGACGACGGCGGGGCAAGGTCCACTTGGGGCGGGGCTCATTGAAGAACCATTGCTGGACGAGCCCTGGAAGCTGGTGGTGCCGGCAGGGTCCCTGCTCACCACGGAGAACATCGACCTGGGGCGCCTGCCCCTTCCGTGGCTGGGGGTGGAGCCCTCGGCGGCCAACGTATCGGTCCTCGGGCGGCTGGGCCGCGCCACGGGCGCCCCCGTGGAAACCGTGCACCAGTACCAGGACACGCTGACCGCCCTCGCCCTCGTTGCTGCCGGTGAGGGCGTGGCCATCGTCCCCACCCTCGCCCTGACCGGCGTGGTGCAGGACGGGGTGGAGGTCCTGGACGTTCCCGGGCTGGGCACGCGGCGCATCGTCCTGCGGCGGTTCGCCGGACGACGGCGGCACAGCAGCATGCCCGTCGACACGGTTGCGCGACTCCTGCGGGAATCTGCGGCCGCGTTCGACACGAGGTCTGCGTCCTGACCGGCGCTGCCAGCGGCAGGGCAGCCGGGACGTGGAGGCTTAGCCCTGCGAATGCGTCCAGAGGCCGGTGCTCGCCTGCGCCTGGTAGCCCAGGTTTCGGGAGACCGCCCGGGCGGCGGCCCGCACCGCCGGGGCCAGGACGTTCGGCGGAGTGGACCCGTCCGGCACCACGATGGACAGCGATGCCGCAACGGCGCCCTGCGCGTCAAGGATGGGGGACGCCACGGACACCGTCATGGATGGGTGGGTACGCCGAATCATCGCGATGCCCGTGCGGCGGACATCGGACAGGGTCCGGCGGAGCTGCCCCTCGGGCATCTCGGCCACACCCAATTCCTTCTCCGGCGGTTTGGCCAGGATGGTTTCCTGGAACTGCTGGTCCGCGCCGGCCAGCAGCACCAGCCCGACGGCGGTGGACCGCAGTGGTGCCCGGCCGCCCACCCGGTAAGCCACTTCGGTGGCGTCTTTGGAGGACAACCGCTCGATCAGCACCGCTTCCTCGTTGTCCCGCACCGCCAGCAGGACATGGTGCCGGGTGACCTCGAACAGGTCCTCCAGGTACGGGAGCGCTATCTCGCGGACCCCGTGCCCGCGCGGCGACAGCGATGCCACCTCCCAGAGCCGGACCCCCACCACATAGCGGCCGTCGTCCAGCCGTTCAAGGGCACCCCACGCCACCAGCCGGGCAATCAGCCGCAGGGCGGTGGGGGCGGGCATGTCCGCGTACCGCGCCAGTTCGGAGAGGGTCAGTGCCCGGCGCCGGTCCGAAAAGACGGCGAGCAGGCTCAACGCCCGGTCGATCACCGGCTCGCCCTGCTTCGGCCGCTTGCCGCGGGCGGCCGGGGTGTCCGTTTCGGGGGAGACAGTCATGGCAGTGGTTCCTAGCGCCGTCGATAGTTGCGATGCCTCGCAGTGAGCTGAACCACAATACTATTCCAACCATTGAAAGCTCCCTGTGGAGCCGGGGCTGCCGCAGACCAAGCTGGAACTCCCAGCCACCGCACTCCAGGAGTTCCACCCATGACCGCCCCCACCCGGCTCCGGGCCGAGCACCTGGCCGAAGCGATGGGCCTGACCATCCGGGAGCCCAGTCTCAGCTGGACGCCGCCCGCCGGCACAACAACGCAGACCGCCTACCGGATCACGGCCAGCAACGGCTGGGACACCGGAAAGGTGGAGTCGGCTGCCTGCAGCGGCATCCCGTACAGCGGACCGGCGCTGCAATCCAGGGACCGCTTCGAGTGGCAGGTCCGGACCTGGAACGCCGATGGGAACGGCGCCGAAGAAGCCAGCGACTGGTCCGAGCCGATGCCGGTCGAGCTGGGTCTCCTCCAGGCCACGGACTGGGTGGCCCAGTGGATCGGGCCCGGCGAGGATGCGGTGCCTGCGCCCGGGGAACGCCCCGGCTACGCCCTGGCCAAGGACTTCAGGCTGGACACCGTCCCGCAGCAGGCCCGTGCGTACGCCACCGCGCACGGCATCTATGAGCTGTTCATCAACGGCCGCCGCGTGGGCGACCAGCAGCTCACGCCGGGCTCCACCAGCTATAACACCACCCTCCAGGTCCAAACCTATGACATCACCGGACTGCTGCGGACGGGCCAAAATACCGTCCGCGCTGTCCTCACCGACGGCTGGTACCGCGGCACCTTCGGGTACACGCGCGACGCCGACATGTACGGCACGCACACAGCCTTCCTGGCGCAGCTGGAGCTGGAGTCCGGCGGGGACAGGCAGGTCATCGGCACCGACGCGGCGTGGCAGGTGGCCGCAACGGAGATCACCAGCGCCGACCTCATGGGCGGCCAGCGGGTGGACTTCCGGATGGCCGACGGCGGGAGGCCACCAGGGGTGCGGGACGCACCTGTGCTGCGTCCCGCCGTCGTCCAGCCCGCCGTCGTCCGTCCCGGCAGCCTCGAAACCCTCACCGGGCCCATCAGCCCTCCCACCCGGGTGACGCAGGAATTGGCCCCGGTATCCATCACACGGCTTCCCAACGGCCACCAGGTGGTGGACTTCGGCCAGAACCTCCACGGTTGGGTCCGGCTCGGCAGGCTGGGAGCCCCCGGCGACACTGTCACTGTGGAATACGGAGAATCCCTCGGCAGGGACGGCGACGTCACCCGGGACCACCTGCGCCCGCATGACTTCCGCCGCCCTGGCGGCTTCCTGGACGCCCGGGCAGGTGGATACCGTCATCTCCTCCGGCGCCCCCGGCGAAGTCTTCGAGCCACGGCACACCACCCACGGGTTCCGGTACGTCTCGGTGCAGGGCCTGCGGGAGGACCTGGAGGCCGTGGACATCACGGGCTGCCTGGTCCGGACCGACCTCCCACGGATTGGCACCTTCAGTTGCAGCAATGAGCGGCTGAACAAGCTCCACGACATCGTGGAATGGAGCTTCCTGGGCAACTCCTGCGAGGTCCCCACCGACTGCCCGCAGCGCGAAAAAGCCGGCTGGACCGGGGACTGGCAGCTGTTCGTGCCCACCGCCGCCTACCTGTACGACGTCACCGGATTCTCCCGGAAGTGGTTGCGGGACGTTCGGGCCGACCAGTGGGAGAACGGGGTCATCGCCAACATCTCACCTACGCCCGGGCCGGCGGTCACCTCGGCCGACTTCATGGGCTTCACCAACGGGTCCGCAGGCTGGGGCGACGCAGTCGTGATGGTGCCGTGGGAGCTGTACCTGGCAACCGGCGACGCCTCGGTCCTGGCCGAGAACTGGGGTGCCATGCAGGGCTGGCTGGACTTTGTCCGGACCTCCGCGGAAAGCCACCGGCATGCCTCCCGGGCCGCCGCCAACCCCGCCCCGGCACCGCACGAGCAGTTCCTGTGGGACACCGGATTCCACTTCGGCGAGTGGATGGAACCGGACGGGCCCGAGCCGGACCTGTTCGCCGCCCGCACCGCTGACCACGGCATCGTCGCCACCGCCTATTACCGGCACACCACGGACCTGATGGCCCGCATCGCAACTGTCCTGGGGCGCCACGGGGAGGCCGCGGCACTGGCGGAACTCTCGGCCAACATCCGGAACGCCTGGGAAACCGAATACCTGGACTCCTCCGGGCACGTCACCCACGCCAGCCAGGCCAACTGCGTCCGCGCCCTCGCCTTCCACCTGGTCAGCCCGGAACACCGCGCCACCGTCACCGCCCAGCTCACCTCGCTCATCCGGGACGCCGGCACGCACCTGGGCACGGGCTTCCTGGCCACCCCCTACCTGCTGCCCGTCCTGGCCGGCAACGGTGCGCTGGGGCTGGCCTACGAACTGCTGATGCAGGACACCGGACCGTCCTGGCTGGCCATGGTGGACCGCGGCGCCACCACCGTCTGGGAACTGTGGGAAGGCATCGACGCCGGCGGCAACCCGCACCAGTCGCTCAACCACTACAGCAAGGGCGCCGTGGTGTCCTTCCTGCACCGATACACGGCCGGACTGCGCCAGGCACCGGGCAGTGCGGGCTGGGAGCGGATCATCATCGAACCGCGCCCCGGCGCAGGCCTCACCTCCGCAGCCACGTCGCATCGTGGCCCCCGCGGCCTGGTCGAGGTGGCCTGGACGCTGAAGGACGGGGCACCGGACGACGGCGGGCTGACGCTCACGGCCACGATCCCGGCCGGCACTACGGCGGAGGTGCTGCTGCCCGGCGCACCGCCCGCCGTCGTCGGCCCCGGCACCCATACTTTCGTTGCCGCCACCGGCGGGGACAACGCACAACCTGAACTGATGAGGAGCACACTATGACAGTGGAAGAAACCACCGAAGTCCTTGATCCTGCCCGCGATTCGTCCCGGCCGGGTGGCCGGAACATCCCGCCGTTCCCGGTCTTCGACGCTCCCGGGACGCCGGAGCACGTCTCGGATATCTCGGCCGTGCACCGGGAAGTCACCTACGCCAAGGCCCTGGGGTTCCGGCCCCTGACAATGGACATCTGGCTTCCGCGCAAGGCTTCCGGGCCCGTTCCGCTGGTGCTCTGGGTCCACGGGGGAGCGTTCCAGCTGGGCGACCGGCGGGAACTGCCGCCCACCTTCGCGCCCGGCTCGGTCTTCCGGCTGCTCAACGAGGCCGGCATCGCCTGCGCCACCGCGGACTACCGGCACTCCCTCGAAGCGCCGTTCCCCGCGCAGCTTCACGACCTCAAGGCCGCCGTCCGGTACCTGCGGGAATTTGCCACCGTCCTCAACGTCGACCCGGAGCGGTTCGGTGCCTGGGGCGAATCCGCCGGCGGACACCTCGTGGCGCTGCTTGGCCTCACCGGCAACCGCGGCGATCTTGATGGCGGCCTCGGTGCCCAAGGGCACCCGAGCGGCGTCAGCGCCGTCGTCGACTTCTACGGCGTGTCCTCATTGGTGGATATTCCCCCGATAAGCACCCCCGAAGGGCTGTTCCCGCCCGCCTTGACCGCCGCGGTGCCGCCGGGCATGTCCCTGCAGCCGGAACACATGTTGGTGGGCGGATCGGACGATCCGGAACTGCTGGCCGCGGCCAGCCCCGTCAGCTACGTGACCGCCGACGCCGCTCCGTTCTTGCTGGTGCACGGCGACGCCGACGGGCTGGTGCCGCATTCCCAAACAGACATACTTGCGGCAGCGCTCGCCGACGCCGGAGTGGAACACGAGGTGGTGACCGTCGAGGGCGGGGACCACTGCTTTTTCGGCGCCGAGGACCAGCTGGACAGCATCCTGGCCGCCGCCGTCGACTACTTTTCCCGGAAGCTGGGCACACCATGACACCCCGAACAGGACCCGCCGCCATGTCCGCGGAGGCTTCCGCTGCCGCAGCGCACGGAGAACCCGCCGGATTCGCCGAGTACCTCGCCAGCCCTGAAGGGCCGCAGTTCCTGAACCCGGACGCGGAGCGCTCGCCGGGCCCGGATGTACCCATCCACAGCGTTACCGCCGAGGGGCGCCACGGGCCGGTAGGCATCCGCATCTACGGCGGACCTGCCCGTTCGGACAGCCCCGGGCTGGTGTGGCTGCACGGCGGCGGCTTCGTCAGCGGCAGCGTGGACAGCCCCGAATCGGACTACCTGGCGCGGTTCCTGGCCCACCGGGGCACGCCCGTGCTCTCCGTGGATTACCGCCTGGCCCGGGACGGCGTGGCCTACCCAATCCCGCACGACGACGCTTTGGCGGGATGGTTCTGGGCGCGGGAGAATGCCGAAGCGCTGGGGCTGGATCCGGACCTGCTGTGCCTGGGCGGGGCCGGTGCCGGCGGCAACCTGGCCGTGGGCGCCGCGCTCTACCTGATCGACGCGGGCAAGCCGCTGCCCGCCAAGCTCCTGCTGGCCTACCCCTTCCTGCACGCCGAACTCCCGCCGCCGGCCGGGGGACTGGACGACGCCGTCATGGCAGGACTTCCGCGCCACCTGCGGTTCACCCTGGAGGACTGCATCCGCACGGCGGAGAACTACGTGGGCGGCCCGGTCAGCATGGCACCGTCCTACGCCATGCCAGGCTACGCGGACCCTGCCGGGCTTCCGCCCACGGCGGTGCTTGCCTGCGAGTACGACGACGCCCGCGGCTCCACCGAGCTGTTCGCGTCAACTTTGGCGCAGGCCCGGGTCCCGGTGTCCTTCTTCCTCGCCGAAGGCGGGGTACACGGTCACCTCAACCACACGGCAGGGCTGCCGGAAGGTCTCCCCGCGCTGGAGTTCCTGGCCGGGGAGCTGGAGGCGGTAAAGGCCTAGCGCCGGCCGGGTCCCGCCGAAGCCGGGGTCAGCCCTTTTCCGCGGATTCAATATCGGAAGCATGGCTGCTGGACCAAATGTCGCCCATTTCCTCGGTGGACTGCTCCACGATCCTGCTCATGGCCGCGTGGGCGGCGCCGGCCTCACGGCGCTGGACGGCGCTGGCAACATCCACGTGCAACTGCAGGGCCTCGTGGTCCGGAAGGTGTGGCATGAGCCCGTGCTGGGTCCGCCCGGAGAGCACTTCAGCCACGAGGTTGTGCAGCTGCGAGAACATCAAGTTGCCCGAGGCGTTGAGGACTGCGGCGTGGAACTCGATGTCCAGCCGCAGGAACTGTTCCTGGTCCCCGCGCTGGCCCGCCGCCCACAGCCGCGCGGCCATGGAGACGAGGTCGCTGGCTTCATCCAGTGACGCCCGCTCCGCGGCGAGCCGGGCGGCCTGCGGCTCAATGGCGCCGCGAAGCTCATTCAGCGCCCGCAGTTGCTCCAGCCGCTTCGCCGACGCCAGCCGCCACCGGATCACCTGCGGGTCGTAGAGGTTCCAGCTGGCCTCCGGCTGCACCACCGTGCCAAGCCGGCGGCGCGACTCCAGCATGCCCATGGAGGACAGGACGCGTGTGGCTTCGCGGATGACGGAGCGGGATACCTTGTGCTGCGCCTCCAGCTCATCCAGCCGGAGGATCGAGTTCGGCGCCAGGGTTCCCGCCGCGATGGCCAGCCCCAGGTTCTCCACCAGCGACGCGTGCAGGTCAGGGGAGAACGCCGCCTTTGGGATGGTCATGAATAAATCATATGGGCTGGTGCAAGGTCTTGTATATGTCTGCCTTATTTGTTTATGCTCGCTAAACAGAGCAGACGTAACGAGGCGTCATGCAACCGGCCCGGCACGTCCGCGGCCTTGAACAAAGGGAGTCGTAATGAAGCGGCGTTCAATTGTGAAGTACGCGGCAGTGGCCGCGGCGATGTCGCTGGGGCTCACCGCCTGCAGCGGCGGCGGTGGCGGCAGCGACCAGGCGAAGGAGTCCGGCACCGTCCGCGTCACCCTGGCCAACCACGTCTGGACCGAGGGCATCAAGGCCGCCATTCCGGAGTTCGAAAAGTCCAGCGGGCTCAAGGTTGAGCTCACGCAGCTGGGCGAGGACCAGCTTTCAGACCAGTACAACGTCAAGCTCAACGCGGGCAGCGACGAAATCGACGTCATGATGTACCGCCCGCTCCAGGAGGGCAAGGCTTTCGCCAAGAACGGCTACCTGGCGGACCTGACCAAGAACGTCTCCTCCGACTCGGGCTGGGACTGGAAGGACTACCAGGAAGGCCCCGTCAAGGCCACCACGGTTGACGGCAAGGTGGTCGGTGTCCCGATCATCACCGAACGCGAGGTCCTGTACTACCGCAAGGACCTGCTGCAGGCCGCAGGGCTCCAGGTGCCCAAGACCATGGAGGAACTGGAAGCCGCAGCCAAGGCCATCAAGGCATCCTCCCCGGACACCGCCGGCTTCGTGGCCCGCACCGGCAAATCCGCCGCAGTCACCCAGTTCTCCAGCTTCCTGTACAGCTTCGGCGGCGACTTCATGGACGCCGGCGGCAAGGCCTCGGTCAACACCGATGCAGCCAAGAAGGCCTACGCCTACTACGGCGGCCTGATCCGCAACTACGGCCCCGCCAACGTCAGCACGGACATGAGCTGGCCTGAAGCGATGGCCATCTTCACCCAGGGCGGCGCCGCCTTCTACACCGAGGCCGATTCGCTCTACAAGAACGCCACCGACCCCGCCAAGTCCAAGGTGGCGGACAAGGTTGGGTTCGCCGCGCTGCCCGCCGGCCCCGCCGGTTCCAAGCCCTACAACATCCCGTCCTGGGCCCTGGGCGTGAACCAGAACTCCAGCAACCAGGACAACGCCTGGAAGTTCATCCAGTGGGCAACCAGCAAGGAACGCACCCTGGAAGCCCAGAAAGCCGGCGTCCCCGGCCCGCGTACCTCCGTCTGGTCCAACCCTGACGGAACCTCCACCTACCCCAAGGACCTCGCTGACGCGATCTCCGCCAGCGCCAAGAACGGCGTGGGCCACGACCGGCCCGAGGTGGTCACCGTAGGCAAGGCGCGCGAAATCGTGGGTGCGCCGATCGTCGCCACCATCACCGGTGGAGACGCAGCAGCCGCTGCCAACGACGCCCAGACCGCTTTCCAGAGCTTCCTGGACAGCGAAAAGAAGTAGGACGCCGGGCGCAAGCCACACTCCCGCCGGGACGGACCGCAGCCGTCCCGGCGGCCCACTTCACCCCCAAACCCTTAGGTGAACCATGTCTGTTCTGAACCCTCCCCGCAGTGCCCGCACCCGCGGTGCCGGCGGCCCCACCGGTGCCCGGGGGAGCTTCTCCGCCTGGGCCAACCGGCACCGCAAATGGCTCTTCGCCGCGCCGGCCATGATTTTTGTCGGCGTCCTGATCGTCTTCCCCCTCGCCTGGACCGTCTACCTGAGCCTTACGGACTCCCAGGGCTCCGTGCGTGCCGCAACAGAGTTCGTGGGTCTGCAGAACTACCTCACGGTCCTCAGCGATGCCGAGCGGTTCTGGCCTGCCGTGGGACGCACGCTGGCCTTCACCGGCGTCGCGCTGGCCTTCGAAGTGGTGCTGGGGATGGGGGTGGCGCTGCTCCTCTGGCGTCCCTTCCGGGGCGAAAAGTGGGTCCGGGTTGCCATCCTGCTTCCCCTGGTGGCCACCCCGGTCGCCGTCGGCATGATGTGGCGGCTGATCTTCGACCCCAACATCGGTTTCGTCAACCAGCTCCTGGGCATGGTGGGCATCCCGCCGCAGCCGTGGCTGTCCGGCCAGGACACCGCACTGGGCACCACCATCTTCATGGACGTCTGGCAGTGGACCCCCATGGTGGTCCTGATCCTGC
Source organism: Arthrobacter sp. NQ7 (assembly GCF_029581595.2). Lineage (NCBI taxonomy): Bacteria > Bacillati > Actinomycetota > Actinomycetes > Micrococcales > Micrococcaceae > Arthrobacter > Arthrobacter sp. NQ7. The sequence continues at coordinate 18,539 of NZ_JARFXU020000014.1, forward strand.
TGGCCGGCCTGACCTCGCTGTCCGACGAACCGGATGAGGCCGCCCGCGTGGACGGCGCCAACGCCTTCCAGCGCTTCTTCTTCATCACGCTGCCCCTCATGATGCCCACCGTGATCGTGGCCATCCTGCTGCGCGGCATCGATGCCCTGAAGACCTTCGACATCCTCTACGCCACCAAGGGCAAGGGCGGCGGCTCCTTCCACGAAGTGGAGACGCTGAACGTCTACGCCTACGGACTGAGCTTCGACTACAACCAGTACGGGCTCTCCTCGGCGGTGCTGATCCTGTTCTTCATGATCATCATCGGCTCCATGTGGCTGCTCACCATGCGCAAGAAAGCGGTAAGCAAATGACCGTCATGACAGATTCCGCCGCCACCGCCACCAGCAAGGCCCCGCGCAGGCGCAAGCCGCTGGGCACCCGCGCCTACAAGGTCTTCCGGGTGGTGGCCCTGATCGTGGTGGTGCTGTTCCTGCTGGCACCCCTGTTCTGGATGCTCCTGGCGTCGCTGAAGACCAACGTGGACATCTACGACACCGCAAAGGCCTTCCTGTTCTCGCCCACCTTCGAGAACTACGCCAACGTGCTGCAGCGCAACAACTACTTCGTGTTCGTCGTCAACAGCTTCTGGGTGGCGTTCGTCTCCACGGCACTGTCCATCGTCCTGGGCGTTCCCGCTGCCTACGCCATGAGCCGGTTCACCATGCACCGCTCCGCGCTGGTGGTCCTCATGGCGCGCGTCATCCCCGGCGTATCGCTGCTGGTGCCCTGGTACTACGTCTTCTCCAACCTGCGCATGGTGGGCAAGTTTGAGGTCCTCATCCTCAGCCACATGTTCGTCGCGCTCCCGCTGATCGTCTACATCATGATGAGCTACTTCGATTCGCTTCCGCTGGAGCTGGAGGAATCGGCCGAGGTGGACGGTCTCACTCCGATCGGTGCGTTCCGGCTGATCACGCTTCCGCTGGCGGTATCCGGCATCGCCACCGCCGGCATCCTGTCCTTCATCTTCTCGTGGAACAACTTCATGTTCGCGCTGGTGCTCTCCGGCGCCAAGACCAAGACCCTGCCGGTGGCGATCTTCGACTTCGTCTCCTACGCCAGCATCGACTGGGGCGGCCTGATGGCCGCGGCAACAGTGGTCACCATCCCCATCATGATCATTGCGCTCTTCACGCAGAAGTACATAGTCTCCGGCCTGACCGCCGGCGCCACCAAGGGTTAGGAACCACCGCGTGACCGTCATCAGCCGGATCGAAACCTTCCTCGTTCCACCCCGCTGGCTCTTTGTCCGGATCGAAACCGAAAGCGGAATCGTGGGGTGGGGCGAGGCCACCTGCGAGGGCCGCAGCGAAACGGTGCGCACCGCCGTCGGGCAACTCTCGGAACTGCTCATCGGCAGGGACGCCCTCCGGATCGAAGACCACTGGCAGGTCATGACCAAAGGGTCCTTCTACCGGGGCGGGCCCATCCTGGCCAGCGCCGTGTCCGGCCTGGACCAGGCGCTGTGGGACATCGCCGGCAAGCACTTCAACACCCCCGTGCACCAACTCCTGGGCGGCCACGTCCGCGACCGGATCCGGATGTACGGCTGGGTGGGCGGTGACGAGCCGAACGAGGTGGCGGACCAGATCAGCGCCCAGCTGGAGGTGGGACTCACCGCCGTCAAGATGAATGCCAGCGGCCGGATGAGCCCGGTTGCCTCCGTGGCAGAGATCGACGGCGTCATCCGCCGTGTTGCCGCGGCCCGCCAGGTCCTGGGCGACCACAGGGACGTGGCCGTCGACTTCCACGGCCGCTTCAGCCTGGCCAACGCCAGGCGGGTGGCGCCGCTGCTGGAGCCGTTCCGGCCCTTCTTCCTCGAGGAGCCCGTGGTGCCGGAAAACACCCACCTGCTGCGCGAATTCACCGCTTCCACCACCACCCCCGTGTCAACCGGTGAGCGGCTCTACAACCGGCAGGAGTTCCTGCCCGCCCTGCAGGCCGGCATTGCCGTGGCCCAGCCGGACCTCTCGCACGCCGGCGGAATCACCGAGGTCCGCAAGATCGCCGCGCTGGCCGAAGTGTATGAAGTCCAGCTCGCCCCGCACTGTCCGCTCGGCCCCCTGGCACTCGCCGCCTGCCTTCAGGTGGGCTTCGCCACCCCCAACTTCCTGATCCAGGAACAAAGCATCGGGATCCACTACAACCAGGGTGCCGAAGTGCTCGACTACGTGGTGGACAAGACGCCGTTCAAGTTCGTGGACGGGCACATCGAGCGGCTTACGGGGCCGGGACTGGGTGTCGAAATCGACGAGGCCGTGGTCCGTGCCGCCGACAAGAGAGGGCATGCCTGGCGCGGCCCGGTGTGGCGCCACCCCGACGGATCCTTCGCAGAATGGTGAACCCATGACCTCCCAAAACACAGTTGTCACCTCGGCCGGCCTGCTGGCCGGCATCCGGCAGGCCCGGCTCGTGGGCATCGTCCGCGGGAACGACGGCGGTGCTGCCGCCCAGGCGGCGCTGGCCGCCATGGAGGAGGGCTTCAAGTACGTCGAGATCGCCCTCACCACACCTAACGCGCTGGAGGCCATCCGCGAAGTCCGCGCGGCTGCCCCGGCCGGCTGCCTGGTGGGCGCCGGCACGGTCCTCAGCCAGTCCGACGTCGAACACGTCACCGCTGCCGGTGCCCAGTTCATCGTCACCCCCTCCCTGGCCCCCTCGATCAGCGAGGCCGCCGCGGCCGGGATTCCGGTCCTGGCCGGGGCGCTGACGCCCAGCGAGGCCTACGAGGCCATGGAGCGCGGCGCCACGGCCATCAAGCTGTTTCCGGCCTCGATCGGGGGCCCGGGCTACCTAAAGGCCGTCCGCGATCCGTTCCCGGATATCCCCTTCATTGCCGTGGGCGGTGTTGGCCTTGACGAAGCCACCGGCTACTGGGAGGCCGGCGCCATTGCCGTCGGACTGGGCGGCCCCCTGTTCGGCAAAGCCGCCTCCGGCGGCGACCTCACCGGTATGCGGGACCGCGCCCGGGGGTTCCTGGGCCTCGCCGCAGACTTCGCAGCCCGCACCGGGACCCCTTCGTGACGGTGGACCTCCTGACCTTCGGCGAGTCCATGGTTTCGCTCCGGTCCGCCGGACCCCTGGCATCCGGAGGCACCCTGAACATGCAGGTGGCCGGGGCGGAATCGAACGTTGCCATCGGCATCGCACGCCTTGGCCATTCGGCAGCCTGGGCCGGCGTGGTGGGCGCGGATCCGCACGGCGAGTTCATCCAGGCGCAGCTGCGGGGCGAGGGAGTCCAGCTGCACCACACTGTGCATCCCGGGCGGAGCACCGGGGTGATGTTCCTGGAACAGCGCACCGCCGACCTCAGCAGGGCCTTCTACTACCGCGCCGGGTCCGCCGGATCCACGGTCTCGCGCGGCCATGTTGCCGCCGCCCTGGACCGCGGGGCACGGATCCTGCACCTGACCGGCATCACCGCGGCGCTCAGTCCGGAGGCCCGGGACGCCGTGGAATACGCTGCGGAACGGGCCGCGGCTGAAGGGATCCTGGTTTCGGTCGACGTCAACTACCGCAGCAAGCTCTGGCCGCGTGAGCAGGCGAGGGAGGTCCTGGCACCTTTGGCGCGGCACGCCACCATCGTCATCGCGTCCGACGACGAACTGGACTTGATTGCCCCGGCCCGGGCACGGAGCGGGGCGGCAGGACATGCTGCGGACGAGGCATCCGCCGCAGAATGTCTGTTGGAAGCCGGCGTCAGGGAAGTCGTGGTGAAGCGCGGAGCGGCTGGTGCTGCCGTCCATACACGCGAAGGCTTCCTTGAAGCGCCCGCCCTCGCAGTGACAAGCGTGGACACCGTGGGGGCCGGCGACGCCTTCACCGCCGGCTACCTTTCCGCCTTGCTCGACGGCGACGATGTGGCCGGCCGCCTGGCGCGCGGCATCCTGGCCGGTGCCTTCGCCGTCAGCACCCGCGGCGACTGGGAAGGGTTCCCGCGTCGCGGAGAGCTTGCCTTGCTCGACGCCGCCAGGGGCAGCACCCACCGCTGATGCCTGTCCCATCCATCCCACATTTCCCGCCGACCCGAAAAGGACCAGCCATGAAGATCATTGCCGCCGATGTGTTTGTTACCAGTCCGTCGCGGAATTTCGTGACGTTGCGGATCACGACGGAGGACGGTGTGACCGGGATTGGTGATGCGACGTTGAACGGTCGTGAGTTGGCTGTTGCGGCGTATTTGAAGGAGCATGTGGCGCAGTTGCTGGTCGGCAAGGATGCGCACCGGATCGAGGATACGTGGCAGTTCCTGTACCGGAGTGCGTATTGGCGGCGGGGTCCGGTGACGATGGCGGCGATTGCTGCGGTGGATATGGCGTTGTGGGATATCAAGGGCAAGGTGGCCGGGTTGCCGGTGTACCAGTTGCTGGGCGGTGCGTCGCGGAACGGGTTGCGGGCGTATGGGCATGCGTCGGGGTCGGATATTGAGTCGTTGTTTGATTCGGTGCGGGAGCATTTGGAGTTGGGGTATAAGTCGATCCGGATCCAGACCGCGATCCCGGGGATCAAGGCTGTTTATGGGGTGGCTGCGCAGGCGCAGGCGTCGGGGGAGCGGTATGACTATGAGCCGGCCGGGCGGGGTGCGTTCCCGCAGGAGGAGGACTGGGACACCCGGGCGTATTTGCGGCACCTGCCGACGGTGTTTGAGGCGGTGCGGAATGAGTTTGGTCCGGAGCTCCCGTTGCTGCATGACGGGCATCACCGGATGACGCCGATCCAGGCGGCGAAGCTGGGCAAGGCGCTGGAGCCGTATGACTTGTTCTGGTTGGAGGACTGCACGCCGGCGGAGAACCAGGAGGGTTTGCGGCTGGTCCGGCAGCACACCACCACGCCGCTGGCGATCGGTGAAATCTTCAATACGGTGTTCGACTTCCAGACGCTGATCAAGGAGCAGCTGATTGATTATGTGCGGGCGGCGTCCACGCATTTTGGCGGGATTTCGCCGTTGAAGAAGGTGATGGATTTCGCCGCGCAGTACCAGATCAAGTCGGGGTTCCATGGTCCGACGGATATTTCGCCGGTGGGGTTCGCGGCGCAGCTGCATGTGGGGTTGGCGATCCATAACTACGGGATCCAGGAGTACATGCAGCACTCGGCCAGGACCAACGAGGTCTTCGAGCAGTCCATGACGTTCGTGGACGGGTACCTGCACCCGGGCGACAAGCCGGGTATCGGCGTCGAATTCAACGAAGAAGCCGCCGCGGCCTACCCGTACCAGCAGGCCTACCTGCCCTACAACCGCCTGGTCGACGGCACCGTCCACGACTGGTAATCGCGCTTCCCGTTGACCCCACGGCCACCCGGTGTGAGGATGGCGCAATGAACCAGGTCTCCGCCTTCTACACAGGGCCCGGCGAACTTTTGGCGGCCATCGGTTCTGCCCTGGACGCGGCCGGTGTGGACCGTACGACGCTGCGGACTGCCGATCTCGCAGCTGTTGACGAGTTCCACATCCGTGGCCGAAGGGCCACCTTGGAAATCATCGAAGCACTCGCCCTCACCGCAGATTCCCATGTGCTCGACCTTGGCAGCGGATTGGGAGGCCCCGCACGGACGCTCGCCGAGGTGACCGGGTGTACCGTGACAGGGATCGACCTCACGCCTGAATTCTGCGAGGTAGCGACGGCGTTCTCGGAGTGGACAGGCCTGTCCGGCCGCACCAGCTTCCAGGTCGGCGACGCAACAGCCACCGGGCTTGCCGACGCCTCCATGGATGCGGCGCTGACCATGCATGTGGCCATGAATATCGCGGACAAGCACGCGCTGTACGCAGAAGCCTTCCGTGTCCTGCGTCCGGGCGGCCGGTTCGTGGTTTACGACGTCCTCCAGGGTGAAGGCGGCGACGTGCACTACCCGGTGCCGTGGGCCAATGACTCTACGACAAGCTTTCCCGTGACCCTGGACGAGATGCGCGAACTCCTCCCGCGGGCAGGTTTTGATGTCGTCTCCGAAGCCGACTCGTCGGCTGAAAGCCTCGCCTGGTTCCAGAAGATGCTCGCCAAAATTCAACGGGAGGGGCCGCCACCGGTGACCTTCGCGACGTTCCTTGGCAGCAGTTACGCGCAGATGACTGCCAACCAGGTGGCCAACCTCACCGAGCGGCGCATCAGGACCGTCATGTTCGTGTGCTCGAAGCCGTCCTGATTGTCAGAGCCACCCCCGGAGCCCCTGTCGTGCACAGATTTGGAGGTTCCCCATCCCGTTTCAGTTCCCGCTTGACGCGTCGCTGGCAGGTTCTTCCCGCATTGCCCGCAGGCTCCGCGGCCCCGGGGACGGTCGCCGCGGCTCACGGTCGCCCGCCGTGCCGCCCCTGCCCAACCACAGGGTAACCGGCGATCCTATGGGCACGCTCGCTCCCGATTCCGGACTCTGGTCGGTGACCACGCCGCTGGGCCAACCGGACGCATCGTCTGGCAGGCCGTCCGGATCGGGTCCGATCGCGACGAGTTTGCTGTCCACCAGGACTGTCCGAGCTGAATCGAGGGATAAACCGACGACATTCGGTACCGTGACGTTTGACTCCCTGCGCCTTCCTCCCGCTGCAGGCGCCACTAACCCGGCGGCCGCAGCTTCCACGGAGCGGGCCGACGGCGCGTCAACGGCAGGCACAACGACTCCCGTTGGAACCGCCTCGTCCAAATCCCGCCAGCGTTCCCACGCCGATTGCCGGGCCATCCCCAACCGGGCGGCGACTTCTGCCCACGACGAGCCTTGGCGACGTGCCGCCTGAACGGCCGCCAGCTCCGCTTGATCCAGCAGATACCGCAACTGCCGGATGTCACTGAGCGCACCCAGGGCTTCTGCACTGCCCGGCGGGGCGTCGCGGGCATCGCCGAACCATGCGCGCAGGCGCTCCCACGCGGTTCGGCCCTCGCCCCATGGATCCCGTTGCGCACCCATGATGTCAGGATATCCTGACGAGCCTGCGGCGTCGATGGGTCTGGGACATGGGCAGGCGGCTCGGGGTTTCGCTTTCCGTGGAGGCTTTAGCGTGCCCCCCGTTCGAGGTCGGCCAGTTCTGATTCGAGTTGCTGGGTCAGGTTACGCAGTCGGCTGATGTGCTCTTGGGAGACGCGTCCTGGCTGGCTGGTGACCTGTGCGTCGACGTCGAAGACGGTGTTGGGGCTGTGCCATACGTTGAACCATTCGAGACCGTGGCCCAGCGCGTCGCGGGTGACGCCTTGGAGCAGGAGCAGGGGTTCGCGGGTGGTGATGTTCAGCCTTCGTGCAAGGTCGGAATCTGCGGATACGGCCTGCACCTGGCGGGGTCCACCGGCGGGGTGGTAGCCGTGGTCGCGCATCAGGCTGAGGAGTGAGGCGTTTTCGAGCAGTTCCGCGGTGAAGTGGGGGAAGAAGTCGCGCGGGACCCAGGTGCGCATGAAGGCGACGGGTAGGTCGTCGAGGTAGCGGACCCGCTCAATCTTCCAGGTGTTGGTGGTGTTGAGCGCCTCGATGCCTGCCTGGGGCGGTTCGGAGGGTTCCACGCTGAGGACATGGGTGCGCAGTCGCTGGCCGTGCGCGGCCGCCTGCTCGTCGAGGCCGCCGGCGCGCTGAACGTGACGTCGAAGGACGGGCGTTGCGGCCACCACGCTGCCACGGCCGCGCTGGCGCCGGATGAGGCCCAGGTCGGCGAGGCCTGACAGGGCCTGGCGTACGACACTGCGGGAGACCCCGAATTGCCTTTGCAGTTCCTCTTCGGTGGGCAGGGAGGCACCCGGGGGCAGCGCCAGGTCCACGATCTGCCGGTGCAGGATGTCCCGGATTTGTGCGTGGAGAGGACCCCCCGTTTCACGGTTCAATCCGCTGCTGCGTCCCGCCGGTCCCGACGCTGGTTCTGCTGGTTCCAAACTCACGCTAACTCCTCTGCCGCTGTGGAAAATCTTAGCCCTCCCGCCCGAAGTCCCAGCCCTTCGACGGGAACTCCCGGCCTTGACGTGATCCGCACCACCTATTATTGTACGTATCAAAGGTACGTACAACTTCGGGATTGGTTACCACGGAAGATGCCAAGGATACGAAGTGCGAGTCACCTGCTTGAGCCCGCATTGGTGCGTGAGCGACGTGAGAGTACCTGCAGGTGACAGTCGGATACGTGAGTTTCAAACCCCCTTGAATTGGAGAGTCCCCATGCGCGACCCGCGCTCGGTGCGTTGCACCTATTACCTTGAATCAGAGATCGAGCCGGAGAAGGCTGCTGCCATCATGGCCGGTGAGCAGTCCAGCGGCACGTTCCTCCCGGTGCCCGGCGAATCAGCCCGGATCCGGGAACGGCACGCCGCCCGGATATCGGATGTCCAGGAACTGGGCTTTTGCCGGCCTTCACTGCCGTCCCGGTCCAACCCGGAAAAAGTCCGTGCCGCCTTGGTGACCGTTGACTTCCCGATGGAGAATGTCGGCACCGACCTGGCCACCCTGCAGACGGCGATCGCAGGGAATCTCTTCGAGCTGGGCGACTTGTACGCCTGCCGGCTCCAGGACATGCAGCTGCCGGAGGACTTCATCGCCGCCCACCCCGGCCCCGCCTTCGGCATTGAGGGGACACGCAAACTCATCAGCGACGTTCAGGGCGTCATGGTCGGCACCATCGTCAAACCCAATGTCGGGCTCTCGGAAGAAGAGTTCCGGCTGGTCGTCCGGGATCTGGCGATGGCGTCCATCGACCTGATCAAGGACGACGAACTCATGACGGACCCGGCGTACCTGCCGCTGGAACGCCGGGTCGCGGTCGCCACCGAGGAAATCCGCGCCGCAGAGCAAGTCACGGGCCACTCGACGATGTATGCCTTCAACATCACCGGCGACCTTGCCGGGCTGCGCAAGCGCCACGACCTGGTTGTTCAGGCTGGTGGCCGCTGCGTGATGTTGAACATCCCGGTGATGGGAATGCCGGCTCTGGCGTTGCTCCGCAGCTTCGCGGAGGTCCCGATTCACGGCCACCGCGCGGGCCTCGCCGCCTCCATGCGGTCCAAGGCCCTGGGCATCGACTACCGTGTCTGGCAGCAGATGGCCCGCCTTGCCGGTGCCGACCACCTGCACGCTTCCGGTTTGGGCAGTAAGTTCTACGAACTTGATGAAGAGGTTGCGGCCAACATCCGCAGCCTGCTCGAACCTCTCGGTCGGACCGTTACGCCGCTGCCGGTGTTGTCCTCCGGCCAGAACGTCACCACCCCCGGGCCCACATTCGACGCGGTGGGTTCCACCGACTTGATGATGCTGGCCGGCGGCGGGGTCGCAGCCCACCCCGATGGACCTGGCGCCGGTGTGCGCAGCCTGCGCCAGGCGTGGGATGCGGCGGTTGACGGTGTCCCGCTGCTGACTGCAGCCAACAAACAGGCGGAAACTGGAGATGACGCCCTGCTGCACGCAGTCCAGACTTTCGGGAAGGGTGCCTGACATGCCAGCATTCGGTTTCGTCGCCGACGACCTCACAGGAGCCGCCGACGTCCTGGCCCAGTCCCACCGCTACGGCCTGGAAGCTGCCCTGGTCATCGGGGACGCGCCGCTGCCCACGGACACCGACGTCGTCGGGTTCGCAGGTCCCGCACGCTCCCTGTCCGGGGCGGCGTTCGACACCCTGGTCACCCGTGACCTTGCCGGCATAGCGGCCCTGAACCTCGACGTGCTGCTGTACAAGGTCTGCTCCACGTTCGACAGCTCCACCACTGTGGGAAGCATCGGGCGGGGGATCCAGCTGCTCCATGAGCAGTTCCCCCTGCACGGCCCCATACCCGTGGTGCCCGCCCAGCCGGGCTTCGGCCGTTACACAGCCTTCAGCAACCACTACGCCACCTACGCCGGAAAAACCTACCGGCTGGACCGCCACCCGGTCATGTCACGGCACCCGTCCACCCCCATGTCCGAGGCGGACCTCCGCGAGGTCCTGGCCGAACAGCTCGGCGGCACCGAGGTACCCGGAGCCATCCACCTGCCGGCCTATGAGGACGGCACCTTTAAGGACGCCTGGGCTGACCGGCGCCGGGAACCCGGAGCGCAGGCCTACGTCGTCGACGCCGTGGACGAACACCAGATGGACGCAATAGCAGAAGCCCTTACCCGGGAAGAACACGGCCACGGCCCATCCATCGTCGTCGGATCGGGCGGCATCATGGCAGCCCTGGCACGCTCCATCTCGGACCAGGCGCCCCGTACCCCCGGGCCGCAGCGTCCGTCCGGGCCGGTGCTGGCCGTCAGCGCTTCAGCCTCCAGCACCACGGCGGAACAAATCAACGACGCCATCTCCAATGGCTGGGAGGATGTTCCCGTACCGGCCGAACTGCTGCAGCGCGATGACAGCACGCTCGTGGCAGCCCTCGACGAACAGGTTTCCGCTGCCCTCCGGGCAGGCAGGAACGTGGTGGTGCACACCACGAGGGGTTCGGCTGATCCCCGCTACGGCACAGCTAAGCCGGTGGACGCGGGCTATGTCGGCACGCTCATCGGCGGCATCGCCGCCAGGATGGCGAACGCCGGGCTCACCCGTGACGTCGCCGTCTGCGGCGGCGATACCTCCAGCCATGCACTCATCGCCATGGGCGTCCGCCAACTCCGGGTGTCGGACCAGTTCGTCACGGCAGGCCCAATCCTGAAAGCCGACGGCGCCTCCGCCGTCGCAGGGTGCAGGCTGCTGCTCAAAGGCGGACAGGTCGGCCCTGCCGATATCCTGCGCCGCTTCGCCGGCCAACTCCCCGGCTGACTGCCGGCAATTCCCTCCACGCATCACCAGAACCAACGAAAGGCGGCCCCCATGCGGGCAGTAGTCAAGAATGCAGCCGAGCGGGGCGTCACCTACGTCACCGACGCAGGCGACCCCAAAGCAACAGAAGGTTCCGTCGTCATCGAAGTCGGCGCGGCCTCCCTGTGCGGCACGGACCGTGAACTCTACGAATGGACCCCCTCAGCCCAGGCGTTCAACCTCAACCTCCCGGTCATCCTCGGCCACGAAGGCGCAGGAACCATCGTCGAAGTCGGCCCCGGCGTCACCGGCCTGAAGGTCGGCGACCAGGTCGCCCTTGAAAGCCACCTGACCTGCGGCCAGTGCTTCCCCTGCCGCACCGGCGACGCACACACCTGCGAACGCACCGGCATCCTCGGAATGCACATCGACGGCGTCTTCGCCGAGTACGCCTCCGTCCCCCAGGACATCTGCGTCAAGCTCCCCACCGGCCTGTCCCTCGAATCCGGCGCGCTGCTCGAAGCCGCAGGCGTCGCCGTGCACGCCATCCAGCGCACCAACTACTCCGTCGCGGGCCGGGCCGTGCTCGTCAGCGGCGCCGGCCCGGTCGGACTCGTCGTCGTCAACCTGGCCCTGCTCATGGGCGCCAGCCACGTCATCGCCGTCGATCCCAACCCCTACCGGAGGGCCCAAGCCGAGAAACTCGGTGCGACCGCCCTGCACCCGAATGACGGCATCGTGGAGCGGAGCCGCGAACTGACTGGCCGCCGCGGAGGCTTCGACGTGGCCTTCGAATGCTCCGGCGCCCCCGGCACCCTGGCAACCCTCTTCGAAGCCGTCCGCCGCGAAGCCACCGTCATCACCGTCGGACACCCCAGCCGCCCCGCCGAAGTCGATATCGCCGCCTACATCAACAAAAAGGGCATCACCCTGCGCGGCATCTTCGGGCGCCGGCTCTGGGAAACCTGGGAACAAAGCCTCCTGCTCCTCGATTCCGGGAAGCTGGAACTGGACTGGCTCATCACCCACCGCAAGAAGCTCAGCGACATCGACGAAGCCGTCGAACTGCTCACCGCAGACGCCTGCAAAGTCCTGCTCATCCCGGGCCTGGGCTAAACACACCCCCACCGCGCACACCCCCCCCGAACGCGCGGACCAAGCACACCCCAGCCATTCACAGGAGAAATCAATGTCGATTCCCATCAAGAAAGCCCTGGAAAAAGTTCCTGGCGGCATGATGCTGGTGCCCCTTGGCATCGGCGCCGTCATCCACACCCTCGCCCCGGACGCCGGAAAATTCTTCGGATCCTTCACCGGCGCATTCTTCACCGGCCTGGCACCACTCCTGGCCGTGTTCTTCGTCTGCCTCGGCGCAACACTCGAAGTGAAATCCACGCCTTACATCCTGAAAAAGGGCGGTGTGCTGCTCGGTTCCAAAATCCTCTTCGCCATCCTCATCGGCGTCATCGCCGGACGCTTCCTCGGCGAAGCACCCATCGACTCAGGGATCCTCGCCGGACTCTCGACCCTCGCACTGGTCGCCGCACTTAACGACACCAACGGCGGCCTCTACATCTCCCTCATGGGCCAGTACGGCCGCAAACGCGACGCCGGCGCCTACTCGATCCTGTCCCTGGAATCAGGCCCCTTCCTGACCATGGTCACCCTCGGCATCGCCGGGCTGTCCGCCTTCCCCTGGCAGGCACTCGTCGGCGCCATCCTCCCGCTGGCACTGGGCATGCTCCTGGGAAACCTGGACAAAAACATGCGTAATCTTCTGGCCCCGCTGGTCCCAGCCATGGTGCCGTTCCTCGGACTGGCCCTCGGCCTGACCATCAACCTCAACGCAGTCGTCGAGGCAGGACTGCTCGGCATCGTCCTCGGCCTGTTCGTAGTGTTCGTCGGCGGCGCCGTGCTGCTGCTCGCCGACAAACTTACGGGCGGCGACGGCGTGGCCGGCCTTGCCGCAGCAACCACGGCAGGCAACGCCGCCCTCGTCCCGGCCATCATCGCCACGGCCAACCCCGTCTACGCCCCAGCCGCCGACCACGCCACCGTCCTGGTCGCAGCATCGGTCGTCGTCTCCGCAGTACTTTGCCCGATCGTGACCTCGGCATGGGCCCGCAGGGTGCAGAAGAAAGAGGGTCTGGCGGGCGCAGCAGATAAATCGTCCGAGCAGGAGGCGCCCGCCCCCAAGCATGCAGGTAGCACCCCAGAACTGACATAGCAGTACGAAAGGAAGAGGGCGGGGCGTGCACACAGTGCCCGTCCCGCCCCATCCTTCTCCACCCGGACCTGGGGCCGAATGCAGCACCAACTCAGGAAGGAACACCATGGGCGCCGCCACTCAACCCGTCAACGCAACATCCACCGGATCCCAAACCCGCCTGCTCGACTATCACAACTGGATCCACCTCAACCCGGGCGACAGAGTGGTCGTCAAACAACCCGCCAGCCCGCCCGAACGCGGCACCGTCGACGACATCGCCGAAGATGCCTCATACTTCTGGGTCTGGCTTGACGGCCACAACAGAACCCTCATCTCCCACGGCGACGGCACCACCATCCACAAGATCCTCACCTAGTTGTTTATTTGCAGAATCAACCAGACCGGCCAGTCCCAAAACCCTAGCGATTTTAGGCACTCGGGTTATACGACACAGGGATACAGCCGTCCCGTATGAGGATCCTTCACCGGACACTTTAGGTGGGGATCAAATTAAATCGGGATAGGACTCCCTACACAACTACTATCTGTGCACGTCGATAGGCCCTGGCTCCGTTCTCGCAGTCGCAGTTCCAGGTGTTTGCCACAACCTAACGAAATCCAAGATGTTCCTGCCGTGTTCAGACCGGGACGAAATGATATTTGGCGGGGATACTGATTCTTTCCAGAACTGGACCAGGTGCTGCTCGGTCGGGGCGTCCACAACGAGGTCAAAAGCTGCATCCCGGCCGGTAGTGTGGAGCCGCGCACGATAGCTACCCTTTTCGTCCCCTGCTACGTTGCCAATGTCCTTCATCTCCCAATCCGTCGGGGTATTGAAGTAAGCCCGCCCTTCAGGCAGCGTCAGGGACACTTCGTGGATGTCTTCCCAAGCAGAGGCCGCGGCTTCCGGACGCTCCTGCAGAATCTCGATGGCTAATTCGACTGGGCCCGAATGAACGCCCGTGAACACCAAGGGCACTCGTAGAGGTTCAGGGACTTCACCCCGCCTCGCAGCTTGCAACGCCGCCACAGGGTCAGTCGGAGGAAGAGGCTCGACAACGAAATCCACGGCGTGGCCAACGGCACGTATTTCAAAGGCGGCTGACTCGATCACCACGTCAGCCTAACCGCGGCGCCTGGTCGGGAGACACAATGTCTCGTTACGGAGCGGGTTTACCTGTCCGTAAGGGGATCCTCGAACGTGCACTTAGCCGTGCATGCTGCGCACCAGCCACGCATTTCGTTTATTGACCACGTCGCAGGCCTAAAGCGCCAGCAAGCCCTCGGATAGGGCCTTTCTGATTCGAACCTGTTCGCTTCCGGGAGCGCGTGCGGGAAAGCCCCCGTTCCGGAAGACCAGGTTTAGATACGACACGAACGGCATCTCGGTCTCGGCGACGAAGAGGCCGTCAATGCCCCCGTCCGGGAGTCGGAATCCATAAGGGTCACTGCCGCTCACATTAGCCTTGTGCAACCGATCGGGTGCGACAGGAAGGATGAACGAACCATTGCTTGGGTCATCTGTCGCCGCTTCTTCCCATGCCTCATACTCACTGGCGAAGAACCCGGCAATCGACGCCTCAGGATGCCTCGATCCTTCCAGCTCGATCACCAGTGGGTCCGCCTCGGATGACTCGCTCCATTCCGGGTGCGTACCAACCAGCCAAACATCGCCAACAAGACGGATCCAGGACGAAAGAGCTAGAGGGATTGGACCGAACTCGGCTTCGAGCCAGGTAACCAGCCGGCGGGCCGCTGGATTCGCCGGCTGGAAGGGACAAACCGGAATCCGCTGATCATCGTTGGAATGAAATAGGAATCCCTGCGACGTCAGGCGCTCGACGAGCATTTCGATGTTGAACCGCGCACGAAGTGCCATCTGGTCACATACGGCCTGCGCCTCCTCGAGTAAAAGAGGATCACGAACGGCTGACCCCAGAAGACGCAGTTCCGACCACACAGCCTCGCGTTCACCTCTCCGGTATCGCTCGACCCAGTCCCCATGCTTCATGAAGAACGATTGTCCCCCAATGAAACAAGGAACCGAAAACAAACGCTTGGGCGTGATTCCCAACCGCTCCCAAGCGCAACGCGCTCCCGGACCATCTCGGGCGGGTCTGGACGAGTCCCGTGTCCGGTCAAGGATCCCTAACCGGACGCGGCGCGATTTTTGCGGCGACGGTCATATTGTGTTGCCATGACTGAGATGACCGCCTGGAACCTGGCCTTTCGTTGTGACAGCGGCCTAGGCAAGGCGCCGGGACGAACTGCCGAAGCTGCCCTGCCCAGTCAACCCCCATCAGGTTGGACAGGAAGTCGTGGACCGGGCGTTAGATGGGAACAGTGGCCACGAAGCCTCAATACCGGCTTGCCCATGATGCATGTGCTGACACTCTGGCTACCCGCAGCCTTTCAACGGCGCGGGTCGCAGTTTCCAGGAATTGCAGTATTTGCTGGTGAGGGACAATTTGCTGACAACTCTAAATCGCCCGTCCCCAGCGTCGAGTCAACCGACCCGTTCCTGCGTGACCTGGCAGCAGCAGAAGTGCATCCCGGCCTGCTTAGGCGCAGAGACCTGATCGACGGTGAATTCGCGATCCTCTGGCTTACTCATGCTGAGTTGGTCGCCGGCCCAACAGCACCTCGCCCTGATCTTCGCGCCGAGGGTGAGCATGTCGACGAGTCAGAGGGTACCAATGCTTGGGACAACGTCGAGCCAACCGTCGACGTCTGGTTGATTGATCGCGACGACCCAAATGCTGGCAAGGCACCCGTTGAACTGTGGGGAGACGAGGTCGGAGCAGATGGGTACATCAATCCCTCTACGAGTGGGAACGGTTTAGCGGCTTGGGCGGAACCGCTATTCGCCTTGAGCCACTTGGGCGGAACGGCTTTCCCCGTCCAAGCCATGCCAGCTGGCCTAACTCCTTGGTATCTCGAACTCGAAGAGATTTCAGGGCTCAACTTCGGTGGAGGCGGCAACGCCCAGATCGACTTGGAATCCGATACTTTCGACTGGGCTTGCGGATAGCAGAATCGGGGAATCTGACCAAAGGTACCCAATAGCCTAGAGAAAGCTCCAACCAGAACATGTCGCGTAAGCCGATCCTTCACCGGGCGCTACTTTCCAGAACGCGAAGGTTTCGCCTAGCCAAGTCGCCCCGGGTGGTCTTTTCGTGAATGCAGTCGCCAAGTCTCAAGCCCTAGGCTAGTGCTGACCAGGTATGACAGGGGGTAAGGCTTGGGCAGCGTAAAAGCAGTGGATGCACACTATGGGATTCACTTCGGCGGCGAGCCGGAGTACTGGAAATTTAGCGACCATCCAGAAATGGGCGGAGTTCTTGAATGGCCCAAAGGAGTATCACTCAAGCCATTTCACCTCTACGCGACGCTTGGCCTTCATGGCTTGGTTCACGGTCCGCTGAACCACAACCATGGGTTCGAGCTCTACACATGCGTGGCGGCAGGAACAGATGACGTCAGGTTGTCATTTGGCCTGATGGCCAACTATGTAATCGCCGAGCAAATCGTCCTGGAAGCCGGCCATGTGGTTACGCCTGCCGAGGAGCGTGTCCTCCACGGCCGCGACTTTAGATCATGGCTGATGCTCGAAAGAGTAGATGATTTCATCCCGCCCCTTCGGCTCGACAACGGGCACCACGTAGTCTTCCTGGACGCCACACCGGTCTTCCCTGAAGAAGCTCGGACCGTGAAGGAACACGGCTTGGACGCATTGTTTGAGGTCTGGGACCAGGATCCACCCAGACTCTCCGACCTGAACCGCGAGCTCCCACGCCCACTGCTTGCGTAGTGCGGTTCTTACCTGAATCCGCCGCCCGTTGAACGATCCTTTACCGAACGCTCGGCAACTCGTGTCTTGGTGTACCGCGAGGAACGCTCAGTGACAAGGTGCTCCTTGCGGGCGAACAGCTTCCTTCTCAGTGGGTCGGAGCTGGCGCGGATGCCCCGGCTCGCCGCGCTCAAGTCCATGGACCGCAAATCCATCGAACACTAAACCGTCGGTAGGGTTGGCCCATGGCACACCTTGTCGAGCACCTTGAACAGTATCTGGGAACCATTGCCGTGGGGTGGTCCAAGGATGCAGACGGCCACCCGCAGCATGCGCAGGTCATCAGGCTCGTTGACGGGCCGATAGAGGGTGTGACCTCGTATTCGACTCTGGGTCTCAGCCGGTACCCGCTGGCCGTGCCGGGTAAGGCGCCCGTCCGGATGGAGCTCCTGATCATGGTCCGAAGCGGCCACTTTGAGCGCTTCGTCCCATCGATCTTGCAGCAGCTCGTGGATGGCGTGATCCACCAGGGGCGGGCGCCTCTACGCGGTGAGGTCATCGGCCCGTGGGGGCCGCTTGATCCAGATACCGGCCTTGAAGCCTTCTACTTCGGTAGCCCCGTCTACCAGCCGGAAGCGTTCGCGACATGTGAGGACCCCGAGGGTCCGATCGTCATCTCTTGGCTCATGCCGCTCTATCCCGCCGAGGCTGCCTTTGTCGCAACGCATGGCTGGCCGGCCTTGGAAGACCTCTTGGCCGAACACGACCCGGACCTGGCGGACTGGCGCCGACCTTCGCTGCCAGTCCACACCCCATAGGTGGTCGCCGCGGCCGGTACAGGATCCCTGAGCGTGCGCTTGGAGCGCCCGAGGCCGTTTGCACGGGCCGGGCAGCGCATTCCTGAAGGCATATAACAACCTATCCAGCGCCGTCTATGACAGCATCTGATCATGACTCCAACACGATCTGCTGATGAGCTTCTGAGCGTCGATTCCCCAGCCTGGCCCCGGTTGAACGCGCTCTTGGCCAGCGCACCCGTGGATGTCAAAGTAGTGCCAGCTGATGACACCGCCAAAAGGAACGTGCTCTTCCGGTTGCAGGTGACCGCCGCGTCGATGCTTGGAGCGATTGCATCTAACTCCGGAGCTCTCGTCGTCGACCACGGGTGGGTACGGATTCTCGGCGCCGGCTCTGAATGAATCGAGGACATCGCCACAGCGAACGCTCTAGGTGATCCCGACCATCGCGCGGTGCCCCCAGGGCATCTTGTGATCGCCTATGACGTCCTCGGTGGAGTCTTCGCTATCAATCACGATGATCTCCCCGCTGAACCTGGAGAAGTTTGCTAGTGGGGTCCGGACACTTTGGAGTGGACTCCTTTGGGGGCCGGCCACGCTGCATTCGTTGAATGGGTGCTGAATGCAGGAGTCGCGGAGTTCTACCGTGCGCTGCGCTGGCCGGGGTGGGAAGAAGAGGTCGCAGCTCTGTCCATTGACGAAGGCATCAGCGTCTACCCGTTTCTTTTCACAGAAGAGGGCCGCGACATTGCAACGGTGGCAAGAAAGGCAGTTCCCTTCCGCGAACTGCTCCATCTAAATGCACACTTGGCCGAGAGCCTCAGCCCAGGATCAAACTAAACTTCTGGCCGCCCGATGAAGGATGCGACAGCTTGAACTTCGAGCCTTCGAACTCGGATGAAGTCCGTGCTCTGACAAATGCCCCTTTGACGTAAAAGGACCAAAACTTTCCGAGCCGCGGTCTGACGAATGTGTCATTCTGAGGTTGCTGCCAGCTGCGAGTCGGCCGACGGATCGTGAGAACTCAGTGCGTTTAGGCGAAGGAGCGGTGCCATGAAGCCGGATCCGACTAAAGGAATAGCGGGACGCAGTACCAAGCCAGGTCAAGATCCGTCCGGCCCGTTGGGACCCGAATCTCAAAACTTGTCACCATGGATTCTGGCGCTAATTGTTATCGGTCCGTCAGTCTTCTTCTTCGTGCAGAAGATGTGGGGATTTTGGGCGGGGATCGTCACGAGTACTGTCATCATCGTCGGGTGCGGTCTGTTTCTCCTACTGCGGCGTCGACAGCGTGGGTCCCGGTAGGGGATCCTCTACCGGTCATTCAGTCGGTTAGGGGGAGCACGTCGCATTTTGGCCACTGCAAGAATCAAAGGGAGAGCGTGCTCGGCCGAGGAGCCTGAGGCCAGATCATGCCAGGAAGGTGTCCTTGTCCAGAGCGGCCACGGCGTCGATTATCTCTTGAATTCCCGTGTAACGGTTTTCAGTGGACAGGTCTGTGCATTTTCGGACAAGAGCCCCGAGGTTGGCGCCGGCCACGTATGGGGCTTCCTTTCCGGTGAAAATGAAGGAGAGGATGAATCCAACCGAGTAGATCTCGTTGCTGAGCGTGTAGTCCTTAAAGCTGGTGAGAGTTGGGTCAAGGATGGTCCCCTTCATCTCGGTCCCTGTCCGGGTGAGTAAGGAACTTTGAGTTTTGTGGAGACCAAAGTCGGAGAGCTTCACCTGGACTACTCCTGCGTCGTAGGTCTTTACGAGTACGTTCGTGTAGCTCAGGTCTCTGTGGAGGACGTTTTTGTATGCAAGGTAGCTGATGCCGTAAAGGAACTGCTGTGCGATACGTTGCCGCTTGCTGAAGTCGAACTTCGGGTTGCCATTGTTTATGGAGATGTATTTTCCGAGGGTGTAGTCGCAAAACTCCATGGCATAGCTGATCCTGGTTTCGTTGTACCCGTATACCGCCAACACGTACGGGGAACTGAGGTCAGCTAGAACGTCATATTCAGCCTTGAACCTATCCAGCTCGTTCTGAGCGAGGTTCTTCTTGGCCACCTTCACGGCAACGGGCATCTTGTATTCAAGATCCTTGTACTTATAGACAAGCGCGTAGGAACCTTCTCCAAGGGGTTTCAGCGGATAGTCTTTGCCGGACTTTTCGATGCGAACAATGTCTGCCGCGACGGTAAAAATGGCCTCGTAGTCCTCTAGAGGTATCTCCTCCAAATCTGGGGGCATGGGGCTTCCCCCGCTGGGGGATAAAAAGGTACGGCAGCGTTCGAGCGCATCTTGATAGGACTTTCGCAGGCATACCTCAACGTCAACCCTCTTAAGGTTCGTCCTGAGTTGTCCCAGCTCACGCATGACCTCAAGAAGGTCCCGGCTCTGTTCGGCGTTGTAGTGCCCTCCTCGCTCCCGTTTGTGGTTCATGTGGCCAAGCAGCGCGTTGAGCTTGTCGTGGAAGTAGGCAAAGGCGGGCCGGAGCGCCTCCCTTTGATCCTGGTAATAGCGGGCGTACCGGTCATCGTAAGGGTACGCAGAGTATTTATTCTCTATGTCCTGAAAGACGTCTGCTGGCACTACCAAAGGTTTCCCCCAACGATGAGATGGCTATCTCCCTATTGTCGGGCAATTGGGCCGATGCTTCCGACCCTGTCCGGACGGAGGGGTGATAGATGCGCTGCGCCCGTAAGCCGGTCGTTTACCGTGCAGCCACGCATGGATTCTTGTTTCTCAACCGCTGCTGACCGTACATGCACGTTTACCCCGCACGATGAAATGCACGGTGAAGGTACCCTAACCGCAACGCTCCAAATTGTCTCGAAACCTTGGAATATGAGAAGTCTTACCGGTCCCCGAACGGGTTCACGGAGTTGCCCAAGCTCGTGCAGCTAAACCTTAGAAACAGACGCCTACTCCGCCGCACCCCACAGTGCCTTGCGCAGCAGCCGCTTCAGTTCCTGGGACTCATCCTGCGTCAGCCCGGCCAGCTGGTTCAGCTCGGCCTCGTCCAGGGCCGCGCGGGCCTTGGTGTGCATCTTCCGGCCCTCGGCGGTGGCGATGATGATCTTTGCCCGCCGGTCCTGCTTCCCTTGCGCCCGCTCCACCAGGCCCCGGCGTTCCAGGTCGTCCACCAGCGTCACCACCTGGCTGGGGTCCAGGCTCAGGAAGTCGGCCAGTTCCCGCTGTGTTGGCTCCAGCCCGCTGCACGCCAGGGTCAGGACGGAAAAGGAGCGCTCCCGGAGGCCGAAATCTGACAGCGCTTTGTTGTTCAGGACGGACCCCGCGGCGTGCAGTTTGGCCAGCAGCAGGCCGACGTCACTTCCAATCTTGGCTGCCGCGAGGCGCGGGGTCTGAACGTCTGTGCCCAAGATGGCCATCACAACTCCGGTACTGGTAAAAAACAATCGTTGACTTTTTCAATGATCCGTATTTTCATTGATCCCAACAAGGATCTCACACCGCCGTGGGATCGACCCCACCGGCTTCGGCCGGCGCATGCGAAGGAGCAGGCCATGAGTTTGAACGGCAAAGTAGCCATCGTTACCGGCAGCGGGCAGGGCCTCGGCCTGGCCTACGCAAGGGAACTGGCGCGCCAGGGCGCCGCCGTCGTCATCAATGATGTCAACGCCGACACCGCCGCGCAGGCGGTGGCCCAGATCGAGGCTGACGGCGGCCGCGCCACCGCCGTGGTGGTCCCGGTGGGAACCACGGACGCCGCCAAGGCGCTGGTGGCCGGCGCCGTGGACGCGTTCGGCGGCCTGGACATCCTGGTCACCAACGCCGGCATCCTCCGTGACAAGTCCCTGCTGAAGATGACGGACGAGGACTTCGACCTGGTGATCAACGTCCACCTCAAGGGCACCTTCACCTGCGTCCGCGAGGCCTACGCCTACTTCAAGGAACACAACGTCCAAGGCCGAATCATCACTATCGGTTCGCCCACCGGCCAGCGCGGCAACTTCGGCCAGACCAACTACGCCGCTGCCAAGGCCGGCATCGTAGGCATGGTCCGCACCTGGGCCCTGGAAATGAAGAAGGCCGGCGTGACGGTCAACAGCGTCATCCCCGTGGCCGCCACCGCCATGACCAAGACCGTGCCATATTTCCAGAAGGCAGTGGAGGCCGACGAGAGGGGCGAGGCCATGCCGGCCTTCTTCCGGCACGACCTTGGCTTTGGAACGGCCGACGACGTCGCCGGACTGGTTGCCTTCCTCGCCTCCGACGAGGCCGCCCACATCACCGGCCAGGCCATCGGCGCCGGCGGCGACCGCCTGCAGGTATGGACCCACCCGGAAGCCGCCACCACCGAGTACCGCAAGGGCGGCTGGAGCTACGAGGCCCTGCTGGAAAACGCCGGCCAGCTGTTCAACCAGGACACCCTGCAGGGCTACGGCGAGGAATTCCTCCCGCTCCCGGAGGACCTGAAGCCTGCACAGCCCGCCGAGGCCCGCTGATCATGGCCGACCGCTACGAATTGGGCATCGACCCCAGCAAGCTCGATGCCATCGACATGCACGTTCACCTCGAGGTGGACAGCTGCGGCCACGGCTCCCTCCCGGAGGAACTGACGGAAGCCTCGGCCAAGTACTTCAAGGCAGAGGACCGCACCCCGTCCCTGGACCGCATCGCCGACATCTACCGCGAACTGAACATGGCCGCCGTCGTCTTCACCGTGGACGCCCGCACCCAGCTCAAGCACGAGCCCAACAGCATCCCGGAACTCATCGCCGGCGCCGCCCGGAACAACGACGTGCTGATTCCGTTCGGCAGCGTCGACCCACGCACGGGCGAGGACGCCATCGCCGGAGCCAAGCACCAGGCGGTGGAGCTCGGTGCCCGCGGCTTCAAGTTTCACCCCTCCCTGCAGGGCTTCGACCCCTCCAGCGAGCGCTTTTACCCGCTCTGGGAAACCCTCCAGGAACTGGGCCTGCCTGCCATTTTCCACACCGGCCAGAACGGCATGGGTGCAGGTCTTCCGGGCGGTTATGGCATCAAGCTTGCCTACTCCAACCCCCTGCTGCTGGACGCCGTGGCCGCTGACTTCCCCGGCCTGCAGATCATCATGGCCCACCCGTCCGTGCCGTGGCAGGACGAGGCCAACTCCATCGCCACGCACAAGGCCAACGTCTTCATCGACCTTTCCGGCTGGTCGCCCAAGTACTTCCCGGAATCGCTGGTGAAAGGGGCCAACTCCTACCTGCAGGACAAGGTGCTGTTCGGCACCGACTTCCCGCTGATCACCCCGCAAAAGTGGCTCGGCGCATTCGCGGACCTCCCGCTGAAGGACGAGGTCCGGCCCAAGATCCTCAAAGACAACGCGGTCCGCCTCCTCGGGCTGGGTGGTTGAGATGGCGATGACGACGGCGGAAGCCGGCCTGGGTGCCCGGCTCTACGAGGCAGCGGACTGGTACGACGCCGAGTCCCTCCTCACGCCCGAAGAGCGTCAGGTCCTGTTCCGGTTGCGGTCATTTCTGGACGTGGAAGCCAAACCGCTCCTCGCCGACTACTGGGAACGCGGGGAGTTCCCGGAGCAGCTCGCCCGGCCGCTGATCGACCTGGACCTGATGGAACCTGCCGAACTCAGTGGCGCCGCAGGTGCAGAACACAGTCCGGCCCGCGGGATCTACCAGGGCTTCCGGATCTTCGAGCTTGCCCGCACGGACGCGTCCCTGGCCACCTGGTACACCGCCCAGGCCGGCCTGTTCCGGACAGCCATCCGCGTGGGTGCCTCGGCGGAACAGCAGGCCGAATGGATGCCCAAGGTCATCGACTTCTCGCTCAAAGGCGTATTCTCGCTGACCGAACCCGAGTCCGGATCGGACATCGCCGGCGGACTCTCCACCACCGCCCGGCTGCAGGCCGACGGCAGCTGGATCCTGGACGGTGCCAAACGCTGGATCGGCGGCGCAGCCACCGCGGACGTCCTCGCAGTATTCGCCCGGGACACCGCGGACGGGCAGGTCAAGGCCTTCCTCGTGGACCGGACGGCCGACGGCGTCACCCTGGAGAAAATCCACGGGAAGACCTCGCTGCGGATGATGCAGAACGCCCACATCACCCTCACCGGTGTCCGCGTCCCCGATGCCATGCGGCTGCACAACGTGAATTCCTTCCGAGACGTCGCGGCGATGCTCAGGGCCATGCGCTCGGACGTTGCCTGGATCGCCACCGGCATCGCAGCCGGCGCGTTCGAGGCCGCCCTCGCCTACGTCAACGAGCGCCGGCAGTTCGGGCGCACCCTCGGGTCCTTCCAGCTGGTTCAGGAAAAACTGGCCCGCATGCTGGGAAACGTCACGGCCAGCCTGTCCCTGGTGGTCCGGCTCACCGAGCAGCAGGCCAAAGGCATCTACCGGGACCAGGACTCCGCCCTGGCCAAGATGCAGACGTCCCTGTTCATGCGCGACACCGTAGCCCTGGCCCGCGAAGTGGTGGGCGGCAACGGCATCACCCTCGCCACCGACGTCGCCCGCTTCCACGCCGACGCCGAAGCCGTCTACTCCTACGAAGGCACCCACGAGATCAACGCCCTCATCATCGGCCGAGCCCTCATCGGCGAAAGCGCGTTCACCCGCTAAGCCCTGCGACACCTGCACAGCACCACAACCACACACCAGCCCAGGAGGCAACGATGCCCAATCTCGTCGTCGATTTCGACACCCTGCTCACCCTGTCCGGCAAGGACCTCGGCGCCACCGACTACCGCCAGATCACCCAGGACCAGATCAACCTGTTCGCGGACGCCACCGACGACCACCAGTGGATCCACACGGACCCCGAACGCGCCAAGGATGGCCCGTTCGGCGCACCCATCGCCCACGGTTTCCTCACGCTGTCCCTGATCATCCCGTTCTGGGGCGAGCTGTTCGACGTCGAAGGTGTCACCACCAAGGTCAACTACGGCCTGGACAAGGTCCGCTTTACCTCACCGGTCACGGTGGGCTCCAAGGTCCGCATGCAGGCCACCATCGCCGACGTCACCGAGGTCAAGGGCGGCGCCCAGATCAAGGTCAACGCCACCATCGAGATCGAAGGCCAGGAACGCCCGGCCGTCGTCGCCGAATTCCTCGCCCGCTTCTACAAATAGGACGCTTCTACAAGTAAGCCGCTTCTGCACGTGGGCCGCTTCTTCACGTAGGCGGCACCACCGGCAGCAACCCTTCACAGCCTCGGCGGCACCCAACGGGCACCGCCTCCCCAGGCAACCCCAAAAACCCGTCCCCCTCCCTACCCCATTCCTCCGTCTTTAGGAACAGCCATGTCCGGACACACCACGCTCGCACCTGCGGGCACGGCCGCCAAGCGCAAGGAAGCGCGCACGGTCATCCTGTCCAGCTATCTGGGCAGCACCATCGAGTTCTACGACTTCCTGCTGTACGCCACCGCCGCAGCCGTGGCCTTCCCCAAGGTCTTCTTCGCCGGCATGGACGACTGGGTGGGCGTCGTCGCCGCCTACGCCACCTTCGCAGCCGGGTACGTGGCCCGGCCGCTCGGCGGGGTGATCTTCGGCCACTTTGGCGACAAGGTGGGCCGCAAGGGCATGCTGATCATTTCCATGGCGGTGATGGGCATCGCCTCCACCCTCATTGGCCTGATTCCCGGTGCCGGTGTGATCGGCCCGTGGGGCGCCGTGATCCTGGTACTGCTGCGGGTTTGCCAGGGCATTGCCGTCGGCGGGGAATGGGGCGGCGCGGCGCTCATGGCGCTGGAGCACGCCGACCCTAAACGGAGGGGTTTCGCCGCCTCCTTTGTCAACGCCGGTGCGCCCACCGGTGCCGTGCTGGGCACCGTGGTGATGGGCATCTTCTCGGCGCTGCCGCAGGACGCCTTCCTTGCCTGGGGTTGGCGGGTTCCGTTCCTGCTGTCCTTCGTGCTCCTGATCGTGGGCATGTTCGTCCGCCTGCGGGTCTCCGAAAGCCCCATCTTCGCCGAGGCCGTGGCCAAGGAAAGCACGCAGGGCGCCCAGCGGAAGATTCCGCTGCTCGAGGTGCTGCGCCGGCCCAAGGCCCTGGTCATGATCATGTTCGCCGGCGCCGCCGGGTTCGGCCTGCAGGTGGTCCTGCCCACCTTCTCGGTGACCTACGCCGTCTCCAAGGGCGCCCCGCAGCAGGGCGTGCTCTACGCCTTTGCGGGGGCTTCCGCCATCTCCATCATCTTCGTCCTCCTGGGCGGCCGCCTCTCCGACCGGTTCGGCCGCCGCCCGGTGATGATCGCGGGCCTGGCCCTGTTCATCGCCTACCTCTTCCCAATGTTCGGCATGCTCGGCTCGGGCAACGTGGGGTTGGTGTTCCTGGCCTTCACCGTGGCGCTCATCCTGCACTCTTCCCTGTACGGACCGCTGGCGGCGTTCGTGTCCGAACAGTTCGGCACCACCTCCCGCTACACCGGCGCCGCCGTGGGCTACCAGCTGGCCACGCTTATCGGCGCCGGTTTCACCCCGGGCATCGTCGCCGGCTTCTACAAGGACTCCGGCCAGAACATCCTCCCCGTGGTGGTGTTCCTTGCCGGCATGGCCCTCGTCTCGATTGTGTTCATCGCCCTGACGCGGGAATCTAAGAACAACGACCTCACCACGGTCCGTTAGGAGAACCATGGACAACAACGGAGTTGGCTCCTGGCTGCACCGCCGGCGCGCAAAATCCGGTGCCAAGACGGCGCTCCTGTCCGGAGCCGGCACAGCCGCCGCCGCCCTCAGCTACGGGGAACTGGCCGAGCGGGCCGACCGACTGGCGAACGCACTCCGGGACAGGGGAGTGGCCAAGGGGGACCGGGTGGCCTACCTGGGGGAGAACCACCCCTCCTTCGTGGAAACCTTCTTCGCCTGCGGGCTCCTGGGCGCGATCTTCGTGCCGCTCAACACCCGGCTCGCACCGCCTGAGCTGCAGTTCCAGCTGCAGGATTCGGGCGCCCGGCTCCTGGTCCACGCCGACGCCCTGGGCGCCCTGGCGTCCGCCGCGGTGGCGGACACGGAAGTCAGCCACCGCCTGGACGTAGCGGCCGACGCCGGGACGGAACCTTCCGCCGTGACGTCACCCGCCGCCGTCGAACAGTCCGTCACGGTGGAGCAGTACGGGGAGGCGCTGCAGGCGGCAGCTGCCGAACCCATCGACGTGCCCGTCGGCCATGACGACGGCGCGATGATCCTCTACACCTCGGGAACCACCGGCAAGCCCAAGGGGGCCCTCCTGACGCACGGGAACATCACGTGGAACTGCATCAACACCATCGTGGACATGGACGTGAACCGCAACGATGTGGCGCTGATGATCTCGCCGCTGTTCCACGTGGCGTCGCTGGACATGGGGCTGCTGCCGATGCTGCTGAAGGGCGCCACCGTGGTCCTGGAGGCCAAGTTTGATCCCGCCCGGGTCCTGGAGCTCATCCAGGAACACAGGGTTACCACCCTCAACGGGGTGCCCACCACGTTCCAGATGCTGTGCGAGCATCCCGGCTGGGCCGCGGCCGACCTCAGCTCGCTGGACAAGCTGACCTGCGGCGGCTCCGCCATTCCCCGGCGCGTCCTGGATGCGTACGAGGACCGCGGCATCGGCTTCACCAGCTGCTACGGGATGACCGAAACAGCTCCCGGTGCCACCATGCTGCCTGTTGACCGTTCCCGGGACAAGGCCGGCTCGGCAGGCCTGCCGCACTTCTTCACCGACGTCCGGATCGCCGATCCCCTGGGCGGCGCAACCGCCCCCGGCGAGGTGGGGGAGATCCAGGTCTCCGGGCCCAACGTGATCAAGGAGTACTGGAACCGGCCGGAGGCCACCGTCGCCAGCTATGCCGACTCACGCTGGTTCCGCTCGGGGGACATGGGCTACCGGGACCCGGAAGGCTTCCTGTTCGTCTCGGACCGGCTCAAGGACATGATCATCTCCGGCGGCGAAAACATCTACCCGGCAGAGGTGGAAGCCGTCATCGCGGAACACCCCGCCGTCAGCAGCGCAGCGGTCATCGGTGTCAGCGACGAGAAATGGGGCGAGGTCCCCCAGGCGATCGTGACGCTTCGCGAGGGGGAATCCCTCACCGGTGATGAGCTGCGCAGTTTCCTGGACGGCCGGCTGGCCCGATACAAAATCCCCAAGTCGCTGGTAGTGATCGACGAGATGCCCCGCACCGCCAGCGGCAAGATTCGCAAGATGGAGCTCCGCAAGCAGGTCTGACGGAGGACATCCCACGGTTCACCTCGCTGGGGGCCGTGGGGGTCCGCCGTTGTTACCGTTCACGGTCATCAATTGGCGGAATCCTATAGGACAGTGCCACCATAATTGGATGCTTGAGGCAACTAAACCCCACAATTCCCCGGACGGGACCCCTGTCAACCCTGCGCTCGAAGCGGAAAGCAGGATCGCCCGCGTCGCCGTGACGGTGTTCCCCATCCTCGTGGTGGTGGCAGGAGTTATCGGCTTCCTGCTTCCAGGCGTCTTCAAGCCCATCGCGCCGAGTGTGCCCTACCTGCTGGGCATCATCATGTTTTGCATGGGACTGACCCTGACGCCGCCGGACTTTGCTGCGGTGGCCAAGCGGCCATGGGCGGTGGCGCTGGGAATCGTTGCCCACTACATCATCATGCCCGGAGCCGGCTGGCTGATTGCCGGTGCCCTGAACCTCGAGCCCGAGCTCGCCGTCGGCGTCATCCTGGTGGGATGCGCCCCGTCCGGAACCGCCTCCAACGTGATGGCGTTCCTGGCCAAGGGTGACGTTGCGCTCTCGGTGGCGGTAGCGTCCGTTTCCACCCTGATCGCCCCGATCGTCACCCCGTTGCTGGTCCTGTTCCTGGCCGGCTCCTACCTCCAGATCGACTCCGCCGGCATGGTCCTGGACATCGTCAAGACCGTGCTGCTGCCGGTGGTCGCCGGCCTGCTTGCCCGGCTGTTCCTCAAGAAGCTCGTGGCCAAGGTGCTGCCCGCGCTGCCGTGGGCCTCCGCCGTCGTGATTTCCCTGATCGTGGCCATCGTGGTGGCCGGCAGCGCCAGCAAGATCATCGGTGCCGGGGCCATCGTGTTCCTCGCCGTCCTGCTGCACAACGGCTTCGGCCTGGGCCTTGGCTACCTGGCCGGGAAGCTGGGGCGCCTGGACGACAAGGCACGCCGTGCCCTGGCCTTTGAAGTCGGGATGCAGAACTCCGGGCTGGCCGCCACCCTGGCCACCGCCCACTTCAGCCCCCTCGCGGCGCTGCCGTCCGCGGTCTTCTCGCTGTGGCACAACATCTCCGGGGCCATCGTGGCCGCCTGGCTGGCCCGGCGCCCGCTGCAGGACAAGCAGGCCTAAAGGGCACGTTTCCAGCCAGCCATCCTGGGTATGGATCCGGTAGGGACAGCGCCGTTTCGACGCTGCCCGCCGGTTCCTGCGAGGAGATGGACAGATGGCCCGGATCGACCGAATAGCTGAACCCTGGGGGACACGGACGCCGTACGGCAGCGGTGGTGACTGGCCCGTCAGGGTGGACACCCACCTGGCCGAGGGGGTAAGCCCGGAGGACGTGGACCGGTGGGTCCAGACGGCATCGCTCCTGCATTCGAACGGCGACGCCATGGACATCGCCGTCAAGGACAACAGGATCGTCGGTGTCCGGGGACGGGCCGTGGACCGGGTGAACCACGGCCGGCTGGGACCGAAGGACCTGTACGGCTGGCAGGCGAACGCCTCCCCGGACCGGCTCACCAAACCCCTCATCCGCGAGGGCGGGAAGCTGGTGGAAACGGACTGGGACACCGCCATGCAGCGCATCGTGGACAAGTCCAAGGCGCTGCTGGCGGAACAGGGCCCCAGCGCCCTGGGCTTCTATACCACCGGCCAGCTCTTCGCCGAGGAGTACTACACCCTGGGCACCGTGGCCCACGGCGGCATCGGCACCAACCACGTGGACGGCAACACGCGTCTGTGCACAGCCACGGCAGGGGAGGCGCTGAAGGAATCCTTCGGCTGCGACGGGCAGCCGGGCTCCTACACGGACGTGGACCACGCCGATGTCATCGCCCTATACGGGCACAACGTGGCGGAAACCCAGACCGTTCTCTGGACCCGGATGCTGGACCGGCTGGCCGGGCCCAACCCGCCGAAGATCATCTGCGTGGACCCGCGCATGACCCCCGTGGCCCGGGCCGCCACCGTGCACCTGGCTCCACGGCCCGGGACCAACGTGGCCCTCATGAACGGCATCCTGCGCGAAATCATCACCAACGGCTGGGTGGACCAGGAGTACATCCAGGCGCACACGGTGGGGTATTCAGAACTTGAAAAAGAGGTCAAGAACTATCCGCCGGCCCTGGTGGCGGAAATCTGCGGTGTCCCGGCCGAACAGATCCGGGAGGCGGCCGGCATCATCGGCCACGCCGAGCGGCTGCTGTCCACGGTGCTGCAGGGCTTCTACCAGTCCAACCAGGCCACCGCCGCCGCCGTCCAGGTCAACAACATCAACATTATCCGCGGCATGCTGGGCAAGCCCGGCTGCGGCATCCTGCAGATGAACGGCCAGCCCACGGCAGAGAACACCAGGGAATGCGGGGCCGACGGCGACCTTGCCGCCTTCCGGAACTGGTCCAACGATGCCCACATCCAGGACCTCGCCCGTGTGTGGAACGTTGACCCCATGTCCATCCCGCACTACTCGCCGCCCACCCACGTCATGCAAATGATGCGGTACGTGGAGGACGGGTCCATCCGGATGCTCTGGGTCAGCGGCACCAATCCGGCCGTCTCACTGCCGGAACTGGCACGCATCCGCAGCATCCTGGCGCAGGACCGCCTGTTCCTGGTGGTGCAGGACATCTTCCTGTCCGAGACCGCCCAACTGGCCGACGTCGTACTCCCGGCCGCCACCTGGGGCGAAAAGACGGGCACCTTCACCAACGCGGACCGCACCGTCCACCTCTCCGAGAAGGCCGTGGACCCGCCCGGCGAGGCCAAGGCGGACCTGGAGATCTTCATCGACTACGCCCACCGCATGGGCCTGAAGGACAAGGACGGCCAGCCGCTGATCAAGTGGCACGATCCCGAGTCCGCCTTCGAGGCCTGGAAGGAATGCACCCGCGGCCGGCCCTGCGACTACACCGGCATCACCTACGGCAAGCTGCGCGGCGGTTCCGGCATCCAGTGGCCCTGCAACGAGGAGAACCCGGACGGCACGGAGCGGATCTACGCGGACGGGAAGTTCTGGGCGCACCCCGAGTACTGCGAGACCTACGGCCGCGACCTCATCACCGGCGCCCCCGTGGAGCCCACGGAATACAAGGCGCTGAACCCGGAGGGCAAGGCGGTCATCAAGGCCGCCGAATACATGCCGCCGCACGAACTGCCCAGCCAGGACTTCCCGCTCCAGCTCATCACGGGCCGCACGCTCTACCAGTTCCACACCCGCACCAAGACGGGACGGGCCCCGGAGCTGCAGGCGGCCGCGCCCGACGTCTGGGTTGAGTTGTCAGCGGACGACGCCGGCGCGTACGGGATTGCCGAAGGCGATCTTGCGGAGGTGGAGACCCCCCGGGGTTCCGTCCGCGCGCGGGTGCGGATCAGCGGCATCCGTAATGGGGTCCTGTTCCTGCCCTTCCATTACGGCTACTGGGACACGAAGGGCGGACACCAGCCGGATGGGCCCGGCAGGGCTGCAAACGAACTGACCATCACCGACTGGGACGCTGCCTCGAAGCAGCCCATCTTCAAGACGGCTGCCGCCCGCATCACCAGGATTTCCGCCGGCGACGGGCCCGCTCCGGCGCCCACCACCACGGCCTCGGCTCCGGCGGGGGAATTCGCCGAAGGGGCCAGGACCAAGGGAATTTCGAGCGCCCTGGCGGATGAATCCATGGACGCGGCAGGAGGGGCACGATGAAATTCGGGCTGGTACTCGAGGAAATGCACCGGTCCGAAAACGACCTGGCGCACCACCTGCTGGTGGTCTCCGAGCGGCACAAGGTGGACCACGAGATCTACCACCTGGCACGGGACCTGGCGCGCTGGTCGCAGCAGCATGTTCGGGACATCGCGGACATCGCCAAGAACTACGGCCAGGACCTGGACCCGGAGCCGCGCAGCGAAGCAGGATTGATGGAGACCCTCCGGGAGAAGGGCAGCGAGATGGTGGGCCGGCGTCCGGAAACCGGGATGCTGCTGCTGCGGGACCTCCGCGAGCTCTACCTGAAGGCCTGCGGCGTCTCCGCCGACTGGGAGCTGCTGGCCCAGGCCGCACAGGGGATGAAGGACCAAAACCTGCTGGGCCTGGCCCAAAAATGCCATCCCCAGACGATCCGCCAGATGAAGTGGGCCAACGGCAAGCTGAAGGAATCGGCCACCCAGATCCTGGTCAGCTGAACGTCAGGCCCGGGATCACCCGGCGTCCCGGGCCTGCTCCAGGTGTGCCACCAGCGCGTGCATCTGCTGCGCAGTCCAGGGCAGCGCCCTGCTGAGCTCAGCACTGTTCTCCGCCCACATGGCACGCGCGGCCGCCTTGGTGCCCTCGCTGCCATGGAACCGTGAGCCCAGCTCATCCCAGCGGCGCACCAGCTCCCGGGCCTCGGCGCTGGTGGCCTGAACCCCGGCGTCGACCTGGCGCAGGCCCTCCTGAACCAAGCCCGCCCATTGGGCCCGTGATTCATCCACGGCATCCGGGCCCAGCTGCGCCCGCCGCTCGTCCAGCTCCCGGCGCTGGTCCTCCGTGAAGTAGTCCTCAAACATGCTCATCCTTTCCAGTACGGTGATGAAATCGGTGGGGCCGGCCTCCTGCTGGTGATCGATGCGTTCCAGCAGGCGGCCGATTGTCTGTTGGAGCTCCTCCAGCCGGCCGGCCTGGACCCGCAAGACCTCAAGCTGCCGGAGCAACAGGTCTTTCACGGGCCCCGGGCCGCCGCCGGACCCATCCAGCACGGTCCCGATGTCACCCAAGGGAACCCCCAGGCTGCGCAGGGCGCGGATGCTGTAGAGGCGCTGCAGGTCCTGCTCGGTGTACCGCCGGTGCCCGGCAGGAGTCCGTCCGCTTGCCCGCAGCAGGCCGATGCTGTCGTAGTGGTGCAGCGCCCGGACCGTCACGCCCGTCGCGGCGGCCAGTTCCCCGACGCTCCAGCAGGCGCCCTTTTGGTATTCCATACCGCCAACGCTAGGTCCTGACGCCGCGTCAGGTTCAAGCCCACCAATGCAGCAATGCCGCCCGCGCAGCTCAGCCTGGTTCCAGGCGGAGTGTGCGCCCCTTCCGAAGTAGTTTCATTCAGTGAAACCTGCGGCGCCACCGGTCCCGCAGATGGACCAAAGTTGAGTGCATGAGCGCGGGCCGCACCGGCCCGCATCCGGCAACGCAGGACAGAACGGCGCGGTACACATGGAGTCAACGACGACGGCACAGCGGATCCTCCGGGGCATCGAGTTCGCGCGGCCCCGGAATGCAGACCCGCTGCTGCTGGACCTCTACCTCCCGGAGGAAACCCGGCCCGGGTCTGCCGCTGGAGAAAGTCCCCAAGGCCGCGGCCTGCCCGCCGTCCTCCACCTCCACGGCGGCGGGTGGCGGACCGGGGAACGGTCCTCGATGGGGCCGGTGGTGGATGGCTTCGGTTTCAACCCGATCGCGCAGTTGGTGGCCGCCGGCTTCGCGGTTGCCTCTGCGGACTACCGGCTGACCACCGCCGCCACCTTCCCGGCCCAACTGGTGGATGCCAAGGAGGCCGTCCGCTGGCTGCGGGCGCACGCGGCAGACTATGGGATCGATCCGGACCGTATCTACGCCTGGGGCGACTCCGCCGGCGGGCATCTCGCCTGCCTCCTTGGCCTGACCGCTGGGTCCACGGCCTTTTCGGAGCACGACGCCGGCACAAGCCACGACGCCGGGACAAGCCACGACGCCGGCGCAAGCCAGGGCGCGGACGCGGCCATGGCTGACGGCCCCGCCTACCGCGCCGCCGGCGACGCCGTTGCCGCGGTGGCGGCCTGGTACCCACCGACGGACCTGGTCCGGATGGGGGCGCAGGCCCGGCCGGACGCCGTCGCCACCGCCAATGACCCCGGCTCCCGCGAGGCCCTCCTGCTCGGGGCGCAGCCGGCGGAGGCCCCCGCGAAAGCCGCGGCAGCGAGCCCCCTCACCTACGTGCATCCGGACGCGCCGCCCTTCCTCCTCATCCACGGCACAGCGGACCGCTTCGTCCCCGTGGCCCAGTCCGCCAGCCTTGCCGAGGCGCTGGAAGGCGCGGGCATCGACGTCGAACTCCTCCTCCTGCAGGACGCCGACCATATGTGGTCCACGCCCGACGGCGGCAGCGACGCCGCCGTGCAGGCCACCGCGGCAACCATCGATTTCTTCCGCCGCCAGGCGAACCAGCATTGATCTGACGCATTCCGCCGGGACGCCACGCGTCCGGACCAGACCTGAAAGGCCCTCCATGCAGTTCATTGGCATCAACCACCACGGCGAACCCTGGGCGGCAGCCCTTGCCGGTTCCCGCGTCCTCCCGCTCGCTTCCGTCACGGACTTCTGGGCGGACGCCGAGGGCTGGCAGGACAAGGCAGCCCCACTCGCCGCCGGCACCACCAGCGGAACGTCCGACGCCGGCACCTGGCTGGAGCGCGGCAGCGTCACCGAGGTGCCGCTGGTCCCCGCCTCCGCACGGGTCATCTGCGTGGGACTGAATTACAGGGCGCACGCCGCCGAGGGCAGCTACAAGGACCAGGAACTGCCGCCGTACCCCACCCTGTTTGGCCGCTGGACCGCCTCCCTGTCGGTGGGCAACGTGCCGGTGCCCGTCCCCGCCGGCGAAGCGGGGCTGGACTGGGAAGGCGAGGTGGCCGCCTACATCGGCCGCCGCGCCGAATCCGTGGACGAGGCGGCCGCGGCGGAGGCCGTTTTTGGCTACTCCACCTTCAACGACATCACCTCCCGGCGGGCCCAGAAGCTCACGTCGCAGTGGACCCTGGGCAAGAACGGCGATTTCAGCGGACCGCTCGGCCCCCTGGTCAGCCGCGACGAGGTGGGCGACCTCCGGGACGGCCTGCAGGTCCGCACCCTGGTGAACGGCGTCGAGGCGCAGAACGGCAACACCCGGGACATGATCTTCTCCGTCCCGGCCATCGTCGCCCTCATCAGCGAAATCTTCACCCTGCACCCCGGGGACGTCATCGCCACCGGCACCCCGGAAGGCGTGGGCTACGCCCGCACCCCGCAGTGGCTGCTGCAGCCCGGCGACACGGTGGAAGTGGAGATCGAGAAGCTGGGCACCCTCACCACGCCCGTCGGCGATGGTTCGCTCCGGAGCCGTGCCTGATGGCCACCGTCCCGGACTTCCCGGCAGCAGGCCTCCCGGAGGAGGCGCAGGTCCTGATCGCCGGCGGTGGCCCCAGTGGACTGTTCCTGGCCCTGGACCTGGCCTCGCGGGGCATCCCCAGCACCGTCATCGAACCCCGCACCGCCGTGGACCATACGCGGCCGAGGGCCAAGACCACCAACGCCCGGACCATGGCGCACCTGCGCCGCCTGGGCCTCGCGGATCTGCTCCGGGACGCATCGCCGCTGCCCGTGGACTACGCGCAGGAGGTCATCTTCTGCACCGGCCTCACCGGGCCTGCCGCGCATGAACTGCGCCGTTTCCGCAATGCCTTCCAGCTGGTTCCCGGCCGCTACGGCCCGCAGCCCGAATGCGGCCAGCAGGTGCCCCAGCCCGTCCTGGAGGAGGTGCTGCGGTCCGTCGCCGCGGACAACCCGCTGGTCACGTTCGTGACGGGTTGGTCCGTCACGCGGGTCGACGGGGTGGATGGTGTGGACGGCGCACCCTACGCCGTCGTGGCGGCCAGTCCCGGGGGTACCGAACGCACCATCACCGCGGAGTACGTCATTGGTGCCGACGGCGGATCCTCCGCCGTGCGCCGCAGCCTGGGGCTGCGGCTGGAGGGCGGCTCCGCGGCCCTGTCCAACATCAGCATCCTGTTCCGCTCGGACTCCCTCGGGCCGGCGATCGGACTGGACCCCGCCGTCCAGTACTGGGTGGTGGGGGCGGAGACCTCGGGGATGGTGGGGCCGATGGACCTGGCCGGAACCTGGTGGGCGATCGTGCAGGGCGTGGACCCTTCTGTCACCGTCACCGAGCCGGACGCCGCTGCCATGGTCCGTGCCCTGGTGGGCGCCGGGGTGGACATCGAGGTCCTGGCCACGGACCCCTGGACCGCCCGCATGCTCCTGGCTCCCGAGTACAGCCGCGGGCGCATCTTCCTGGTGGGGGACGCCGCACACCTGAATCCGCCGTGGGGCGGCCACGGCTTCAACACCTGCATTGGTGACGCTGCCAACCTTGCCTGGAAACTCGCCGCCGCCATCAACGGCTGGGCGGGCCCGGCACTCCTGGCCAGCTACGGGGAGGAACGCCGGCCGGTGGCCGCCCGCACCATCCGCGACGCCGCCGACAACGGCAAGGCCCTGGCGTACCACTTCGCCGACCCCGGGCTCACCGCCGCCGGCCCGCGTGGCGACGCCGCGCGGGCCGCAGCCCACGCGGCGCTGGCCGTCAAGCAGAGCGAGTTCGACTCCTTGGGCCTGGTGCTGGGGTATTCGTACGCGGACTCATCATTGGTGGTGCCTGACGCCCTGCCGGTTCCGGCCGAGGACCCCATCCGCTATGTTCCTTCGGCGAACCCGGGCGCCCTGCTCCCGCATGCCTGGCTGGCGGACGGTACGTCGCTGTACAGCCATCTTGGAACCGGCTTCACCCTGCTGGCCGACGCCGGCGCGCTGGGCGGGGTGCCCGCCGCGACTCTTTTCGAGCCGGTGCTGGCAGCCGCCGCGCGGACGGGCATTCCGGTGACGGTCGCCGTCGTCGGACCCGCCGACGACGGAACGCACCTTTCCCACATGTGGGGCGCGGGCACCCTGCTGGTCCGCCCCGACCAGCACGTGGCCTGGCGGGGAAATTCCGCCCCGGCCGCGGGCGCAGCCTTGTCCGTGGCGGCCGGCTGGTCGCCCATATCCCTCGAAACCACCAGGAGCGCCCGTGTCGACGCCGTCATTCCGTGATTACCTGTTTCCCCCCGGCCACCCGCGGGTGGCGGAAATCCGGGGCCTGAACGCCCGCGAATACGCCGAGGCAGCAAAGACCGATTCGTTCGCAGGGCCCATGATCGAAGGCTGGCAGAAACTGTACCCGCAGCCGTTCACCGGGATCACCAGTGACGGCGTGCGCCGCGAAGGCCTGTACCCGCTGGCCCCGTCACGCCCGGGGGAAGAGGCCCCGACGGCAGCGATGGCGGCGGCCGCCCGCAAGCTCCTGGGTGCCGTGACCGCTGGCCAGGCCCGGAAGCTCACCTACGCCGTGGACGCGCCCGAATGGCAAAGCTGGGCCAACCCGGAGTTCATGCAGCACGACACCGGGCTGCGCCTGGACGAGCTGGATCCTCCGGTCCGCGACGCCGTGCTGGGTGTGGTGGAGGCAAGCCTGAGCCCGCAGGGGTATGGGCTGGTGCGGAACCTGATGCGCATCAACGGCTTCCTGGGCGACCTGGTGGAGCTGCCGCTGCTGATGAACGAGTTCAGCTACAACTTCGCCCTGTACGGCGAGCCGTCCGAAACCCAACCGTGGGGATGGCAGCTGTTCGGCCACCACGCGGCGCTGAACTGCCTGGTGGCCGGGACGCAGCTGGTGATCTCACCGGTGTTCATGGGCGCCGAGCCGGACATGATCGACGCCGGCCCGCACCGCGGCGTGCAAGTCTTCAAGGAGCGCATCGCCCTGGCCCGGGACCTCATGGGTGCGCTGCCTGCAGAGCTGCGCTCGCGGGCCGTTGTATACAGGTCGATGGTGGACCCGGCGATGCCGGAAGGCCGCCTCCACCCCGGCGACGAACGGCACCTGGGCGGCTGCTTCCAGGACAACCGGGTGATCCCTTACGAGGGCATCCCGGTGGCTGACATGCCTGCTGACGCGCGGACACTGCTCGACGCCGTGGTGGACGACTTCATCGCCTACCTCCCCGAGGGGCCGCGCGCAGCCCGGCGCCGGGAAATCCAGGAACACTTCTCCGAATCCCACTTCAGCTGGATCGGCGGCTGGGCGGGGGAGGAAGCGTTCTACTTCCGCCTGCAGAGTCCGGTGGTGGTGCTGGAACTGGACCACCATACGGGCGTGTTCCTCAGCAATGACCAGCCGGCCCCGTTCCACATGCACACCGTGGTCCGCACCCCCAACGGCAACGACTACGGCCGCGAACTGGTCCGCCAGGCACTCGCCGGGTCCTGACGCTTCTCCGGTCCGCCCCTCGGAGGCTACTGTTTCCCGTATTTGCGGTGCACGGCCTGCTTGCTCACGCCCAGGCACAGGGCGATCGCTTCCCATGACAGGCCGGCCTGGCGTGCGCGCCGGACCAGGGATGCCTCGGCCCGGCCCACCTCTTTTTGCAGTTCGGCCACCGCGTACAGGGCCTCCGCGGGTCCTTGCCCGTCCATTGAGCCAACCAGCGTCTTCATCCGCTCCACCTCCATGCCGTCAACATTAGTTGACGCAAACATGGCCCGTCAACAGATGTTGACGGGCCATGTTTGTCGTGGCTAGGGGATGTCGAGGGCTGCGCGGCGCTGCGGCGGTGGGCCCACCACGGTCAGGTCCATTTCGGCCTGGGCGCGGCCGAACCCTTCCATGTCCATGTAGGGCTCCCCGCCCTCGGTGTACATGTAGTCCTCCGTGGGCGTGTTGAAGTACTCGAAGAAACCGTTGAACACCGATGGTGTCAGGAAACCCACCATCTGGGTGTTGTGTGCATCGAGCGCGAACGAGTGGATGGTCCCCGCGGGTGCGTGCACAAAGTCACCCTTGGTCAGGAGCATCTCGCGGCCGTTGGCGTACAGCCACATGCGGCCCTCGGTGCACAGGAAGTTCTCGGTGTGCTCGGAGTGGAAATGCAGCGGAATGTAGGGTGTCTTGGCGCCCTTGGTGTGCACCGCGAAGTAGTTCGAGCCCGTGTTCGCGGGCCGGGACAGATAGGTGAACATGGTCTGGTAGCTGACCAGGCGCTCACCTTCACCGGCGCTGAGGAAGTAGGGGTTCTGCGCCGGCGGCAGGCCGGCGTCGTGCTTGAAGGAGGGCGCCACGCGCTCAACGTCCGGGAACGTGATCCCGAACTCGGCACCCACCTCGGCCTGCTCCTGCAGGCTTGCCTTGTGTCCGGGGCGGACGGGCGGGACGTGGGAATCGATGGGCGTTCCCACCCGCTCGTAGTACTTCTCGCCGCCGCCGGGCGTCATCCAGTTCAGGAACCGGGTGTAGTGGCTGGCCATCCGGTAGGCGTGCGGCGTGTTCGGCGGGATCACCACCGAATCGCCGGGAGTGAGGATGCGGCTCTCGCCGGGCAGCCAGACGTGCAGGATCCCGTCGAAGACGTAGAGCGTCTTGTGTTCGATGCTGTGGCTGGCAAACGGCGACTCGGCGCCCATGCCGCCGGAGATGTAGGCAGCGCTGAAGATGCCCCCGGTATCGGCGGCGCGGGCGATGACGGTCACCAGTTGGCCGTTGATTTCGTAGCGTGCGCCCTCGCCCGACGCCATGTAGTACGGCACCGCCTCTCCGGGCAGCACGTTGGCCGCCGGGAGCTGCTTGTTCATTTCCTCGACGCTGAGGGACATGGTTTCCTTCTTTCCAGTCGGCCGGCCCTTGCCGGAGCGTGACCTACATCATGGCTGGCCGCCGCTCCGGCCACGAGTGCGGATTCCAATGGTTGGAATCCGAACCTGGCCGGTCCCCGTGTCCCTGCTACCCCTCACATTCCTTGCAGTACTTCTTCCCGTCCTTCTCCCGGGCCAACTGGCTGCGGTGGTGGACCAGGAAGCAGGACATGCAGGTGAATTCATCTGCCTGTACCGGGACCACCTGGATGAGGAGTTCCTCGTTGGAGAGGTCCGCGCCGGGCAGCTCGAAGCTGTCCGCGAGGTCCGTCTCGTCCATGTCGGGAGCAGCCTCCCGGCGGCCGGACTTGTCGGACTTCAGCTCCTCCAGGGCGACATTCGGCTCTTCCTCGGGAGTCACCCGTGGAGCGTCGTAGTCAACTGACATGTGGTGTGTTCTCCTGTCCAGCTGCTGGTGTCCGGATTGTTCC
The DNA here is from genome assembly GCF_029581595.2 of Arthrobacter sp. NQ7. Classification (NCBI taxonomy): domain Bacteria; kingdom Bacillati; phylum Actinomycetota; class Actinomycetes; order Micrococcales; family Micrococcaceae; genus Arthrobacter; species Arthrobacter sp. NQ7. The sequence goes on from NZ_JARFXU020000014.1 coordinate 58,096, forward strand.
GGACAGATCGACAACGCCGGACGCGGGCAACAAATTCCCGTGCCATACATGCAGTAGGTAGACTGGTCTACCTACCTATGCTGAAGGAGCGTCCTTGGCGGCATCCACCATTCCTGTTCCAGGCCGCCGGCCCGCCCGCGAGCTGCTGCTGGAAGCCGCCGCGCGTCTCTTTTACGCGTATGGCGTTGCCGGCACCGGCATCGACGCGATCACTGCCGAGGCGGGGGTCGCCAAGAAGAGCCTCTACAACAACTTCAGCTCAAAGGCGGACCTGGTGGCTGCATACCTTGACGCCAGGCACCAGGAGTGGCTGGCCCTTTACGGCCAGCGCCTGGAAACGGCCCGTACTCCGCGGGACAGGGTGCTGGCGGTCTTCGACGCCTACCTGGACCACGCCAACTCTGCCTACCCCAACGGGTTCCGTGGCTGCGGCCTGCTTAACGCCGCCGCCGAATTGCCCGCGGGCGGCCCCGGCCGGGCGGCGGTGCGCCGGCACAAGGAGGACGTGCAGGAACTCCTGGCCACCCACGTGGCCGGGCTGCTGCCGGGCCGCGAAGACGGGGCCACCGCGTCTGCGGCGCACCTGGCCTTCCTGCTCGAGGGCGCTATGGCCCGGGCGGGACTGGAAGGCGGCGATGCCCCGCTGCAGCAGGCACGGTCCATCGCCGCGCAATTGCTGGACGCCCTGTGACCGGCATCCGGCAGCATCAGAAGGCCCAACTGTGGGGTGTCCTGTCAGTGGCAGCGGCGTCGATCCTCTGGGGGAGCACGGGGACGGCTGCCACGCTCGCTCCGGCCGTGAGCCCGCTGGCCATCGGCGCTGTGGCAATGGGTCTCGGCGGGTTGCTTCAAGCCCTCTACGCCGCACGGCATATCGCAGACCAGACGGGCAGCCTGCTCGAACGGTGGCGCCTGGTGTCGCTTGGCGCTGCGGCAGTGGCCATCTATCCTCTGGCTTTCTACAGCTCGATGCACCTGTCCGGAGTTGCGGTGGGAACGGTGGTGTCCATCGGCTCGGCCCCGGTGGCCGCGGCCCTTATCGAACGCTGTGTTGACGGCAAGGCGCTGAGCAGGCAATGGATCCTGGGGGCACTGCTGGGAGTGGGCGGAGCGGCGCTGTTGTCCTTCGCCGGCCACGCCCCGGCAGCGGGATCCGCAGGTGGGGGTCCGGCTGCGGAATGGTGGCTGTCGACGGCGGGCATCCTCCTTGGGCTGCTGGCCGGGGCCACCTATGCCCTGTACTCCTGGGCGGCGCACCGCCTGACCGGCCAAGGGGTGACGTCCAGGGCTGCGATGGGTGCGGTTTTCGGCCTGGGCGGACTCCTCCTGATGCCGGTCCTGGTTCTCACGGGCGCCCCGCTGCTGGAGTCCTGGCGCAACCTTGGCGTAGGTGCCTATATGGCGGCCGTGCCGATGTTTGCCGGCTATGTCCTCTTCGGGTGGGGCCTGGCCCGGGTGGGGGCGGGCACGGCCACGGGAATATCCCTGCTGGAAACCGTGGTGGCCGCCGTGCTGGCCGTGCTGGTGGTGGGCGAAAGGCTGCCGGCACTTGCCTGGCTTGGCGCCGCCGTCGTCCTTGCGAGCCTGTTCATCCTGACGCCGTGGCCGGAACGGCAGGCCCGCACAGAGGCAGTGCCGGAAACCGCGGACACCCGCTGACCGTCCTGGGAACGCTCACCCGGTGGGCTGCCGGCCCGCGCTCCGGGCCAGTACCGTGGGCCCCAGCAGCAGGCAGGCGCCCAGGCCAAGCAGCAGGATTCCAAGCACCACCGCGCCGGGCGCATGCAGCCCTGCCCCTGCAATGATCAGTACCAGGCCGGCCAGCGCGGCGGCCATTCCCGGGAATAAACCCGCGGGAAAGCGGCGGGCGGGATAGCCGGAGAGCAGTTCCATGGCCAGGTGGGGGTCATCCGCAATCAGCCCCAGTTCCAGCTCCTTGAGCAGGCGTCGCTCCTCATCGGACATTGGCATGGCGGCCCCTGGATGTCGTGGGAGGCGGTTTCGGTATAGACCGTAGGAGTCTTCTACCGGTTAGTCAATACATGCGGAGGGCCCGGCAGCCAGGTCCCGGTCCCGGGGAAGCCTGCTACCGCCGTCGTAGTTCCGCGAACTCGATGGACGGGACAATGGCGCCCGCGTCCCGCTCCACGAAGTTGGTGCCCGGTGGCACAAGGTCGTCGATGGCGTCGAGCACGGATTCACCGAGCCGGACGTCGGCGGCGCGAAGGTAGGCGTGGAGGTGATCCTCGCTGCGCGGGCCAATGATCACGCTGCTGATGGCGGGATGCGTCAGGGCGAAACCGACCGCGAGGTCCACCAGGGACAGCTCCAGCTTGTCCGCCAGGCGGCCCAGTGAGTCCGCGGCGAGCAGCTTCCGTTCGCTGGAGGGCCCGGATATGTCGTACCGGCCGGGGAGCGTGTGGACGCGGGTGGGCGGCTTGCCGGATTCCAGGACGAAGCTTCCGGACAGCCAGCCCCCGGCCAGCGGTCCGTACGCAAGCACGCCCAGGCCGTACTGCTGGGCGATGGGCAGGACATCGCGCTCGTTGCCGCGGACCAGCATGGAGTACGGGACCTGGTTGCCCACCGGCGGGATCAGGTGGTTGGTGGTGGCCAGCCACTGGGCTTCCACAAGCTGCGCCGGCGTGAATACGGAGGTGCCGTAATACAGGATCTTGCCCTGCCGGATCAGGTCGTTCAGGGTGGTGATGGTCTCCAGCAGATCAGTGTTGTAGTCCGGCCGGTGCGCCTGGTACAGGTCGATGCGGTCCGTTTGGAGGCGGCGCAGGCTGCCCTCCACCGCCTGCGTGATCCAGCGCCGGGAGTTCCCGGAGTGCGCCGGATTGGGGCTCATCTGACCGTGGAACTTGGTGGCCAGGAAGACGTCATCCCGGCGTCCGCGCAGGGCCCTGCCCACTACTTGTTCCGACTCGCCCTGGGAATAGACGTCCGCCGTGTCGACCGCGGTGATCCCGGCGTCCAGCGCCGCCTGGATGATGCGGATGCTCTCATCGGCTCCGGTGGGGGCGCCGTGCGGGCCGCCGTTCCCCTCGCCGAAGTTCATCGTGCCAAGGGTGAGGGGACTGATGGGGGTACCCGACCGCCCGAACACCCGCAGTTCGTTGAGGCCCATCTTTCGGTCTCCTCCATCTTGTTGCCGTGGCCTGGATCGTCATGACGCTACACAGATTCGGCAGGCCACCGCAGAAATCCGCCTTACTCCTTCTCTTTTCGTCGCACAAAGTAACCGGGGCAGCGGGAATGACGTTTTGTGGCGGGCGCACGGCGGCCAATAGCGCCTATATTGAGGGATGGGCACTCCCAAAAGCGATGACCAGTTCCTCCAGCTGCATGACCTCATCAGCGGCAGCAGCAACGTGGCTGACTTCCTGACCGAACTGTCCACCGTTGCCGCCTCCACCCTCAGCGACGCCGCGGGCGTGCTGATCGAATGCGGCGTGACCCTCCGCCGCCGCAAGCGCAGCGCCACCATCGCCGGCAGCAGCGAACGGGCGGCGCTCCTGGACAAGCTGGAGCAGGCCCTGGGCGACGGGCCCTGCATTACCGCGCTGAACGCGATGAAGCCCGTGGTCCTTCCCGATGTCGAAACCGACACGCGCTGGCCCGACTACCAGAAGGTGCTGGCGGAAAACGGCTGCCGCAGCGTGCTGGGTGTTCCCCTCGCGCTGGATGAAAACCAGTCGGCCGCGCTGAACTTCTTCGCCGCCGAGCCGCACGTCTTTGCCCCCAACGTCATCAGCCGGGCGGAGGGTTTCGCGGACCTCGCCGGGCGGGCGCTCCGGCTGGCGCTGCGGATCGCCGACGCGCAAACCCTGGCCGACGACCTGCGCGCCGCCATGGCGAACCGCACCACCATTGACCTTGCCTGCGGCGTGATCATGGCCCAGAACCGGTGCAGCCAGGAGGAAGCGATGGCCCTGCTCGCCAAGGCATCCAGCCACCGGAACCAGAAGCTGCGCGACCTGGCGGCCGGGGTCCTGGGCCGGGTCAGCGACGGCCCGGTGACCACGCACTTCGATCCGTAGGCGGGCAGCCAGCCGGTTTCCCCTGCGCGCCGCCCTGCAATAATCTGAACCAACGGTTGTGCACGGGGGTGTCAGCGTCCGGGTACGACAGCAGCACTGTAAGTTCCGGGACCATCACAGACGAGGCGGACACCCATGACGGCTTCAGACCAGCAGCACGCACCACGGACAGCTTTGCCCGCAGACCCGCCCGCCGCTGCCCCTGGAGCAGTTGATCCGCACCTGCTGCAGCGGCTGGCGGACGCGCATGGCGTGGGCACGTCCTTCCAGGGCTGGGACGGGCTTCCGCACTCGGTGGGGCAGGCCACGCTGATCAAGGTCCTTGCCGCTTTGGGCGTTGAAGCGCACACCAACCAGCACATCGAGGCTGCCCTTGAGGACGCTGACCTGGCGCCCTGGCGGCGGATGCTGCCGCCCGCCGTCGTCATCAAGCAGGGCGAGCCGGCCCAGGTCCCTGTGCATGTCCGTGACGGTGCCACGGCGCGGCTGACCATCGCCCTGGAGGGGGGAGCGGGGTCCCGGGACGCGGTCCAGCAGGACGTCTGGGTCCAGCCCAAGGACGTCGATGGCGTCTCCACCGGGCGCGCGACCTTCTCCCTCCCCGAAGACCTGCCGTTGGGCTGGCACACGCTGCAGGCGGAGTCCGGGGGTCTCACGGCCACCGCCGCTTTGGTGGTGACGCCCGCCCGGTTGGCAACCGCCAAACCACTGGAAGAGCGCCGCGGCTGGGGACTGGCCACACAGTTGTATTCGGTCCGGTCCAAGCGGTCGTGGGGCATTGGGGATTTCGCCGACCTGGCCGACCTCGCCGCCATCAGTGGTGCCCGCGGGGCCGACTACGTGCTGGTGAACCCGCTGCACGCGGCCGAGCCCGTTCCGCCGCTCCAGCCTTCGCCCTACTCGCCCTCCACCCGGCGGTTCTTCAACCCCCTGTACATCCGCATCGAGGCCATCCCCGAGCTGGCCTACCTGCGGCCGCGGAAACGGGCGGCACTGGAAAAACTGCATGAAGAGGTTGCGGGGCTGAACAAGGAGGGCGGCCGGCTGGACCGGGATGCCGTCTATGCCGCCAAGCTGCAGGCCCTGGAGATGCTGTACCACACGCGGCGTTCACCGGCCCGGCAGGCTGGCTTCGACGCATTCTGCCGCATCTCCGGCAAGGGACTGGACGATTTTGCACTGTGGTCGGCCATCCGGGAGGACGTGGCGCCGGACGACCCGCTGTGGACGGACCCAGCCCGTGCCATCGGAACGCCCGAAGCGGAAGCCCTCCGGGAGAAGCTGGCGGACCGCATCGGCTTCCACCGCTGGCTGCAGTGGATCTGCGACGAGCAACTCGAGAACGCCCAGCAGGCTGCGCTGCGGTCCGGCATGCGCCTGGGCGTTGTGCATGACCTCGCGGTGGGGGTGGACCACAGCAGCGCCGATGCGTGGACCCTGCGTGGCGTGCTTGCCCCAAACACCAGCGTGGGCGCCCCGCCGGACATGTACAACCAACAGGGCCAGGACTGGGGGCAGCCGCCATGGCATCCCGGCCGCCTCGCGGAGGCCGGCTACCAGCCGTTCCGCGACATGATTGCCACCGTCCTCCGGCACGCCGGCGGCATCCGCGTTGACCACATCCTGGGCCTGTTCCGGCTGTGGTGGATCCCGCAAGGGAACGCCCCGGGGGACGGCGCCTATGTGCAGTACGACCATGAAGCCCTGATCGGCATCCTCGCCTTGGAGGCGCACCGCGCCGGGGCGGTGGTGATCGGGGAGGACCTGGGAACCTTTGAGCCGTGGGTGCGGGACTACCTGGCAGCGCGGGGCATCCTTGGCACGTCCATCCTGTGGTTCGAGTACGACGGCGATGCGCCGCTTGCGCCGGAAAAGTACCGGACGCAGGCGCTCGCCAGCGTCAACACCCACGACCTTCCGCCCACCGCCGGCTACCTTGCCGGGGACCACGTGGGGCTGCGGAGCCGGCTGGGCCTGCTGGAGCGGTCCGAACAGGAAGAACGGGCCGAGCACAACGCGTCGCTGGAGAAGATGTTCGCCATGCTGCGCGAACGCGGTTACCTCTCCGAGGGCACGTCAGCCAGTGTGGAGGGGGCTGAGGAGCACGCGATCGAGGCGCTGCACCTCCTCCTGGCCCAGGCGCCGTCGGTGCTGCTTGGCGTGGCCCTCGTGGACGCGGTGGGGGAGCGCCGGGTCCAGAACCAGCCCGGAACCACCGAAGCGCTGTACCCCAACTGGCAGGTTCCCCTGGGCGGACCGGACGGCAAGCCCGTCTACCTCGATGACCTTCCCGCCAACAAGCGGTTCACCTCGCTGCTTGCGGCGGTGGAGGGGGCCCTGCACGGCTGATTGATCGGAGGAAGTCATGGGCGAGAGTCCGCACCCGCTCCCTGAACCCACAGGGCCGGCCGAGGCATCCGGCGGGCGGGGGCCCATCCTGGTGGTCGGTGGCACGGGAATGCTCGGCAGCCAGGTCGTGTCGGAATTGCTGCGCCGTGGGAGGCAGGTGCGCGCCCTGGTGCGTCCCGGCTCCGACCCCGCCAAGCTGGAGGCAGCCGGGGCCGGCATTGCACGCGGTGACATGATGGACCCCCACTCGCTCAACCACGCCATGGCCGGAGTGGACGCGGTGGTGACCTCCGCGGCCGGCTACACCCGGCACCGCAAGGGTGACAGCCCGGAGATCGATCGGGTGGGAAACGCCAATCTGGCCGAGGCCGCGGCGAGGGCCGGCGTGCGCCGCTTCGTCCTGACCAGCATCCTGACGTGCGACCAGACACCGCAGGTACCGCACTTCTGGCACAAGAAGCTGATGGAGGACAGGCTGGAGGAGCTCGGGGTGCCCTTCGTGGCCCTTCGCCCGGGCGCGTTCCTGGACCAGGTCACGCGGTTCGGCGGCGACCCGGTGGCCAAGGGCAGGCTCTCCTGGTTCGGGTCCGCCCGCACCCCGCTGACGTTCGTGCTGACACCCGACCTTGCGGGCTACCTCGCAGAGGCGGTGGACGCCCCCGGCGTGGAAGGCCAGCGGATCGACATCGGCTGGGACCGGCCCCTGGGCATGCAGGAGGTTGCCGATATCGCCGGCCGGCTCACCGGCAGGGAGATCAAGGTCCGGTCGGTGCCCGTGCCCATCCTGAAGGCGGCGGGGGTTGTCCTGGGCCCGGTCAACCCGATGGCCAAGGATATGGCGACCATGATCTCGTGGTTCCAGACGGGCCGCTATGTGGCGGACACGTCACGGCAACGCGAGGTGTTCGGGCCGCCGCCCACGGCCGAGGACGCCATCCGGCGGCTGATTGGCATCCTCGGCCACCCCGTCAGGGGTTAGGTGGCCGGCCTGGCGGTGATTACGTGCGTGACGTGGTCGTAGCGGAAGGTGACCGGGCCGCCGTCGTGCTCAAACACGATGTTGGCTCCGGGGGAAGCCCCGCCGGCCCCATAGCTGACGTCCCATGACTTGTTGAGCGCCGCCTTGAACTCGTAGCTCCCGGCCGGCAGGTCAGGGATGGTCAGTTTCCAGACCAGGTCCGCCGGGTCCAGGGTCAGCTGCGCCTGGGCGCATGCCGGCTCCCAGTCGGAGGCGCATCCCAGTTCGCTGTCCATGCTTCCCGCGGCCGCCACGGCAGCGGGCTGCTGGGAGGCGTACACGGTGGTGAGGAGATGGGTGCTGTTGTCGTAGCGGAAGGTCACCGGGCCGCCGGGGTGGTCCAGCACGATGTTCTGTCCGTTCAGCTGCCCGTCGGCGCCGTAGTTTTCATCCCAGCCGCCGTTGAGTGCTGCCTTGTATTCGTACTTTCCGGCCGGCAGGTCACCGGTCAAGCGCCAGATCCGGTCCGCCGGATCCAACACCATCCGGGCCTGCGGGCAGGCAGGATCCCAGTCAGCGCTGCAGCCCATGGCCTGGTTCAGGGATCCGGCCACCGTGACGGAGTCCGGTTGCGGGGCCTGGCCGACGGTGACGGTCCTGGTGTCGCTGGTGACGTTGAAGCCCGGGCCGCTCATCGAGGCGCGGTACCGGACCTTTGTGCCGTCGGCGAGTGCGGAGACGTCGTCGGTGGCTGAGTACACGGGCGACGACGAGTCGGTGCCCACCGCGGTCCAGTCGCCGCCGTCCACGCTCCGTTCGAAGGAGACGACATGGCTGGCCTTCTCCGGATCAGCGGTAGCGGAGAGCTCCACCTTGCCTTCCACGCTGCTGCCCTCCACGGGCTTCTGCAGGGTCAGGACGGGCGCGGGGACGCTGGCGGAGCGGCTTTGGCTGGTGGCGGTGTGGCCGCCGTTGTCCAGCACCGTTGCGCGGTACTCAAGCGGGGTTCCGGCATCCAGTGCGGCCACGTCGTGGAACACCTGGTACGGCGCGGTGTCGTCCGTGCCGATAGGCTGCCAGCCGCCGCCCGCTGTCCTGGCTTCGAAGGTGACCTCATAGAACGAGGAACCGTCGACGTCGGCTGCGACGTTGATGCGCCCGTTGTCCCCCGGCGCCGGGGCCGGCTGCTGGAGGGCGACGGCGGGGGCGGCCTTTGAGTGCGGAATCCGGCCCGAGGATTCGTAGACGACGGCGGACAGCGGCGGGACGGTCACCGTCAGCTTGGCGTGGTCCGAGGTCTTTGCCTCCTCGACGCCCGCACCGTAGATGCGCGTGTAGCTGCGCTTGGCGATGTAGGTGGGAATCTCCGCCGTCTGTGCCTGCGCGCTGTTGTTGAGGGCCACCACGTATTCGCGTTGGTCCTGCGCGTCTGTGCGGGAGAACGCGTAAATGCCCGGCCCGTCGGAGGCGTAGCGGTGCTGGTGTGCGCCGTTCCGGAGTGCAGGGTGCTCCTTGGTCAGGGCCGCAAGCTCCCGGATCTTGGCGTAGAGCGGGTGGTCCGGGTTGAAGTTGTCCGTGGCGTGGGTGGCGTCCGTTCCCAGGAGGTCGTCGTCCAGGTATTCCGGCACCTTGCTGGCGAAGAGGGTCTGGCGCGCGTCCTGGTCCCCGCCCGGGCCGGTGAAGCCCTGCTCGTCGCCGTAGTAGACCACGGGGTTGCCGCGGGAGAAGTACATCAGTTCATGCGCCAGTTCATCGCGGGCGACTTTCTCCTCATCGCTTGCGGCCGGGTTGTCCTGGGCGATGAAGCTGCCGATCCGGCCCATGTCGTGGTTGCCCAGGAAGGTGGGCAGTTCGTAGACGTTGGAGTCGGCGTCCGTGTACCAGTCATCACCGGCAAAGAAGGACTGCAGGGCCTTGGCGTCCTGGCTCTTGGAAGCGTAGTTGCGGGCCGCGTCCTGGAAGGGAAAGTCCAGTACTGCCTGCATCTTGTTCCGGGTGGTGAACTGGGACGTGAAGCTCTTGCTGGTATCGAACACCTCGCCGAACATGAAGAACTCGTCCTTGCCGTGTTCCTTGGCGTAGCTGAGGACGTCGGGGCCGAATTCCTGCCAGAACTCATTGTTGACGTGCTTCATGGTGTCGATGCGGAAGCCGTCCACGCCGAAGTCGCCGATCCACGACTTGTAGATGTCCTCCATCCCGTGCACCACTTTGGGATTCTCGGTGAAGAGGTCATCGAGACCGAAAAAGTCACCGTACATGGAGTCCTCGCCGCTGAAGGTGGTGTCGCCGCGGTTGTGGTACAGCGTGGGGTCGTTCAGCCAGGCGGGGACCTTGAGGTTTTCTTCGCCGGGGGTGAGGACCGGCTTGTACGGGAACGACGTGTTGGCGTCCAGCTTCGGGAAAGTGCCCGTGCCGGCGTAGTCGCGGTCATCGAATGCTTCCCCTGAGGCCGTCTTGTAGGGGGAAGCGTCTTTCGAGACATAGCCCTTGCGGTCGCCCTCCTGGTAGCCGATGACGTCCGCGGTGTGGTTGGTGATGATGTCGAAGTACACCTTCATGCCGCGGGCGTGGGCCTCGGTGATCAGTGCCTTGAGTTCATCGTTGGTGCCCAGGTGGGGATCGATCTGGGTGAAGTCGGTGACCCAGTAACCGTGGTAGCCGGCTGACTTGTCCTCGGGCTGGACCGCCTTGTTCTTGAAGCTTGGAGTCAGCCAGATGGACGTGGTCCCCATGCCCTGGATGTAATCGATTTTGCTGCGCAGGCCGGCCAGGTCTCCGCCGTTGTAGAAGCCCTTCTTCGTGGGGTCGAAGCCGGAAACCATGGGGTCCGGGCCCAGGCCGCCCTGGTCGTTGGTGGTGCTGCCATTGCTGAACCGGTCCGCCATGACGAAGTAGAAGTTCTCGTCCGTTACCGGGCCGCGGAGCGAATGCAGGGCTGTCGCCGACGCGGGGTTGGTTCCGGGGTCCTTGCCGCCGGGGTCTTTGGGACCAGGCCCGGCGTTGGCCGGGAGGATCGCCACCGACGCCACGACGGCGGCTGCCAGCAGGCCGGCTGCCGACCGTGCTGCGAGGCGCCTCGGGGTTGGTCGGGCGGTTGCGGAGTGCTGGATTCCTGCCGGCGTGGCCGGCAGTTGGGCGCGTGGGGGCGCGCCGGGAGGGGTGCGGAATAACAAGGGTGAGACCTTCCTGGGAAGCAGCGCTGCTGGACAGGCTTGCCGTTGACATGGGATGCGGCAGGAGGGTTCGAAGGACAGCATGCTGCCTTGTGAACCAAGTCACAACTGTAAGCGCTTGCACCGGATTACTCCAGCGTCTTGGGCAGAAGCCGGAAAAGGAGGCGGGGGCCGCGTCGTACGGGCGGCTACGCGTACGGGCGGCTACGTGGCGGGGATGATAGCCGTCGGTGACGGGGTAGCCAGGTTGTGGAGCCGGGGGCCGCGTCGTACGGGCGGCTACGTGGCGGGGATGATAGCCGTCGGCGACGGGGTAGCCAGGTTGTGGAGCCGGGGGCCGGGGAGCCCGGTGACTGGGTCCAGCTGGAACGTTGCGATGTTGTCCGACCGCTCGTGGGCCACGTGCAGCCAGCTTCCGCGCACCAGGTGGTGCCGCGGCCAGTCCCCGCCGCTGTCAAAGTCCTTGACGGGAATGAGTTCCGTCCCGCCTGCCGCCACCTCCAGCACGCTGATGAGGTTTGACCCGCGCACACCGGCGTAGGCGAAGTTGCCCTGCGGTCCAAGGCATATCTCGGCGGCCGAATCGCCTTCCTGGCTGCCGCCGGCCGTCGCAGGTCCCCGGAACACGAGTTCGTAGGTGCCGGCATCGGGGCGGGCCACGAAGACCTCCACGGAGTATTCCGAGACGACGAAGACGTTGCCCGTCGGGTGCTCCACCAGGTGCCGCGGCCCGCTGCCGTAGGGGAGGACTACTTCGTGGTCAGGTACCAGGCCCAGGCCGGGCTGGTATGCCCATATCCGGAGTGTGTCGTGTCCCAGGTCCGTGGTCATGACACGTCCGTCGCGCAGCATCAGGCTGGCGTGGGCACGGCTTTGCCTGGGACTGCCGGGGGAGAGGCCGGCGTGGGGGTCCACCGACGGTGCGGCGGGGAACCGCCCGGCCATGCCGCCGTCGTCATCCAACTCGTACAGCAGGACCTGGCCATCGCCCCAGCAGGCGGCGGTAACGAACCGTCCCCGCGGGTCCACGGCCACGTGGCAGGTTGCTTCACCCGCAGGCTGGGATTCCCCCTGCGGCTCCAGGCTGAAGGCACCGAGGCGCCGGTACGCCTGGACTTTCTTGCGTTGCTCCGCCGCCGCGTACACCACCGGCAGTGCCGGATGGACGGCAAGGAACGACGGCGACTCTGCCGCGACGGCCGTGCCCAGCCATTCAAGGCTGCCGTCCTGATGCTCGCGGACGGCGCCGATGCCTTGGGCGCGGCCGCCGCCGTCGGGGGTGTAGGAGCCGATCCAAAGGGTGTTGCCGGCGGTGGGGCTGGTCATGGTTCCATCCTGCCAACAGATCGCCCGTATTCCCGTGCGTCCGGGTGGACAATTAGCATGGAATTTCCAGCACCGGCAGATGGGAGGTGGTCCGGTAGCTACCGCAACGGCATCGGGTGTACCTGCCCGCCGCCCGGAGGACCTGGTCTAGGCGGCGTGGGGGAGTCCGCCTGCCCACCGAAAGGCGTGGCCGTGCCATCTCCTGGACCAGGGACTGTTCACGGCTCCACTTCACCCGTCTTCGACCGGGTTGTCACTGCACTGCGGTCCGCCGGTTGTGTCTTTGCCGAAGAGGAGGCCCGCCTTTTGCTGGCCGAAGCTTCCGGTCCCGCACAGCTTGCCGTCAACGTCCGGCGCCGCGTGGAAGGTGTGCCCCTGGAACACATCCTGGGGTGGGCGGAATTTGCGGACCTGCGCGTGCTGGTTGCCCCCGGAGTCTTCGTTCCGCGCCGGCGCACCGGGTTGCTGGTGAATGAAGCCCTGGTGCTCCTGCCGGATCACCCCGAACCGGTGGTTGTCGTTGATCTCTGCTGCGGATCAGGGGCCGTAGGGGCGGTAATCCTCCACCGGGCAACCGGAGTGGAACTGCACGCCGCGGACATCGAGCCCGCAGCGGTTGAGTGTGCCCGGCGGAACCTTGAGCCGCTGGGTGGCCATGTCCACGCCGGCGACCTGTTCCAGGCGCTGCCGCGCGCGCTCAAGGGCCGGGTCCGGGTGCTGGTGGTCAACGCTCCTTATGTGCCCACGGAAGCCATCCCCACGATGCCTCCGGAGGCGCGCCTGCACGAACCCGCTCTCTCACTCGACGGTGGCCCGGATGGCCTCGACTTCCATCGCCGGGTTGCCGCCGACGTCCACGAGTGGCTGGCTCCCGGCGGCAGTGTGCTGATCGAAACGAGCGAGCGCCAGGCGGCAGGCACCTCCGGGCTCCTTGCCGAAGCCGGATTCCAGGTCAAGACAGTCCGCTCCGAGGAACTGGACGGGACTGTGGTGCTCGGGACAATGGTGCCCGCGACTGCAGTGCCCGGGACGGCAGTGGCACCTGTGTGACCTGGGTGGTAGCTCCCGTGTGATCTGGGTGGTGGCGGTCATGGAGATGGGAGGGGTAGTGGTGGCTTGAAGTAAAAGTTTCGGCGTGGCGTTTGGGTGGGGTCGACGTGGGG